>JANQMB010000317.1 GCA_028280355.1 Verrucomicrobiales bacterium | reverse complement strand
CGCGACGCCCGACGTCGGGGCGGCAGGAGAGGGGGACAGCGGATCCGAGACCGGGACGGAGGCTGGGGAGAAGGAGGAGAGGCGGTTTGGGGAAACCCGCCTGGAGGACTACGGGGGGAAGATCGTGGTGATCCCGGTGGCGATGGAGTCGCTGATCCGCAAGACCAAGTTCGAGTTCATGTCCCGGATCATCGAGAAGGCCGATGAGGACGGCGCCTCGGCGATCATCTTCGACCTGCACACCCCCGGCGGGATCGTCTGGTATACCGAGGACGCGATGCTCTCCGACCTGCAGAACCTGCGCGTCCCCACCTACGCCTTCGTCAACACCAAGGCGATGTCGGCGGGTTCCCTGGTGTCGATTTCGACCGACCACATCTACATGCACCCGCCGAGCATGATCGGGGCTTCGGCGCCGGTGATGGGCAGCGGGCAGGACATCCCGAAGGCGATGTACGAGAAGGTGATCAGCGCGATCCTCGCCGCGGCTGAGGACGTCGCCAGGATCAAGGGCTATGACCCGGAGTTGGTGAAGGCGTTCATCGACCTCGAGGCAGAGTACCGCGCGATCGTCCCGGTCGTCGACCCGGAGGGCGGGCTCTCCGAGAAGGTGGTGAAGGAGATCGGGCCGGACGACCTGCTCACCCTCGGCTCGGCCGAGGCCACCCAGATCATCGACGGCCGCCCGCTGCTGGCCGAGGGCACGGCGGTCTCCATCGAGGACCTGGTCGAGAAGGCGGGCCTGAGCGGCGAGATCGTCGAGGCGAAGCCGCTGGGTTTCGAGGCGGTCGCCGACTGGATCGTCAAACTCGCGCCGTGGCTATTGCTCTTCGGGATGGCCGGGGCTTACATGGAGCTGAAGGCGCCCGGTTTCGGCGTCCCGGGGTTCATCTCGCTGGTATGCTTCGGGTTGTTTTTCTTCGGCCACAAGGCGGCGGGCTTCCTCGCCGGCTATGAGGCGATCGGGCTGTTCCTGTTGGGGATCATCTTGGTGATCATCGAATTCTTCGTGTTCCCCGGGCTGTTCATCTTCGGGCTCGCCGGCTTCCTGCTCATCTTCGGAACGTTGATCTACGCCATGGTCGACCCGCTCGACCTGAACTGGGATGGCAAGATCGACCTGGCCAACATTGGCGCGGCGCTCACCGGACCCGCCTTGAACCTGGTGCTGGCGCTGATCGGCGCCGGGCTGCTCATCGTCATCGCCCTGCGCTATCTGCCATCGAGCCCGATGATGCGATGGATGATCCTCGACTCCGGGCTCGATAGCGGCACCGCGCTCGAAGTCGATGGTGTGGCGGATGTGGGTGCGAGCGACGAGGTCGACCTGGTGGGGAGGAGCGGCGTCGCCGAGACCGACCTGCGCCCGGCCGGGGCCGCCCGGTTCGGGGACGACCGGATCGATGTCGTCACCACCGGCGAATTCATCGAGCGGGGAGCCTCGGTGAGAATCGTTGAGCACGAGGGATCCCGGGTCGCCGTCGAGCGGCTCTAGGCGACGATCCCGTCACATTTGATACGCTCGAACCGCCGTCCAACTCGACCCGAAGCCCGTCCGGCAGCAGGAAATCGATTGTGAATAACTTGTGGACAACGATGGGAGTTTTGGGAAAGAGACCACCTGCAGCAGAGGCTAGGAAAGCGCCTGGAAGCATGGATTTCCGGGCGAAATCGGCTGTTTTGGGCGGGTGGCGGCGAGCCGTGGCATCCTGCCTAGCCTCCTGTTAGGATATGCGTCCTTCAGAGGGGAAACTCCTGGCGACCAAGGGTTTGTGCGCCGTCGCTGAGCGGCGAGCAAGCAGCGAAAACCCGACTGTGCCGATCGGGTTGGATGGGGGGCGCTAGGGCTCGGGTTCGTCGGCGAACGAGCGATCGGCGAAGCGGACCTGGCTGCCGATGAAGGTGAGGGGGACATCTCCGATCGGGCCGTTGCGCTGTTTGGCGATAATGAAAGTCGCCTCCCCTTCAAGCTCTTCCCGCTCGTCCTCCTCGTCGGCGTAGCGTTCGGGGCGCATCAGCAGGCCGACGACGTCGGCGTCCTGTTCGATCGAGCCGGACTCGCGCAGGTCGCTGATCCTCGGGCGTCCGCCCTTGCGGTCCTCCGGGTTCCGGTTGACCTGGGCGAGGACGATGACCGGCAGATGGAGCTCTTTGGCGAGCGCTTTCAGGCCCGCCGAGATCTCGGAGATCTCGATCTGCCGGTTGTCCTGCGCGCGCTTGGTGTTGGACTTCATCAGCTGCAGGTAGTCGACCACCACCAGCTGGATGTCCTCCTTCTGCTTCAGCCGGCGCGCCTTCGCCCGCATCTCCATGATGCTGATGCCCGCCGTCTCGTCGATGAACATCTTGGCGCGCGCCAGTTCGTCGGCCGCCTGCATGAGCTTGGGGAAGTCGCGCTTCTCCGGCATGCCGGCCCGGATCTTCTGGCTGTTGACGCGGGCCCTGCTGCACAGCAGCCGCTGCACCAGGTCCTGGGTGGTCATCTCCAGGCTGAAGATCGCCACCGGGAGCCCCTGGTCCACCGCGACGTTCTCCGCGATGTTCATCGCCAGCGAGGTTTTGCCCATGCTCGGGCGGGCGGCGATGATGATCATCTGGCCCTCCTGCATGCCGTTGATCTGCCGGTCGATGTCGCGGAAGCCCGTGGCGATCCCCTGCACCTGCCCGCGGTTCTCGTACATGTCCTCGATCGCCTCCACGGCTTTCATGACATGATCCTTCATCGTGCCCTGGCCGCTGTCGTCCTGGTTGCGGTCGCCGATGTCGAGGATGTGCTGCTCGACCTCGTCGAGGATCTGCGAGGCGTCCCCCTCGTGGTCGTAAGCCGACTTGATACAGCCCGTGCAAGTGGTGATGATGTCGCGCAGGACGTGTTTCTCGTTGACCAGCTCGACGTAGAAATCGAAGTGGCTCGCGTCGGGAACGAAGTCGGTCAGCTCCAGGACCGCGGCGGGGCCGCCCACCTTGTCCATGAGCTTCTCGCGCAACAGCGCCTCCTGTAGGGTGATCGCGTCAATCGGCTGGCCGGCGTCACCCAGCTTCAGGATCAGCTCGTATAGCGTCCGGTGGGCAGGGACGTAGAAGGCTTCCGGCAGGAGCTTCTGCACCGCCTCGCCGACGTGCTCGTCAGGGGCCTGCAGCATGGCGCTGAGGACGCCTTTCTCGGCGTCGGCGCTATTCGGCAGGGCGCGGGAGATCTCCTGTGGCGTCGGCTGGCCAGCCCCGTGCTGGGACGGCTGGAAGGGGCGCGAACCCCCGGCGCGCTCTGCGGGGTACTCGCCAGAATGGAGATCCGGCATCCCCGAAGAGGCGAGGGCGACGAGCGGCTCCTGCGGCCCTTCGGCAGGGGCAAACGGGGCGGGGTCGGTGGGCTCGGTGTCGCGCGGATCCTCAGGCATCTAAAATGTCCAAATTTTCCGCACTATGAGGCAGCAAGGATCTCTTTAAAGAAAAATCCGCGACGGCTCCCGATCATTTTAAAACACTCCTGATCGCGGTCATCGAGACGCCATCGTGTGCCCGAATGCGGGCGCTGACAACGTCTGTCGGCGGCGGTTTGCAGCCGGCGTTTTCCGCCTGGACGAACAGCCACACACCCCCGCCTCACAGGGGATGGGGAGGGGGAGCGCCCCCTAGCCCTCTTCGCCGCCGGCCTCCTCCTCCGAGGTCTCTTCGTCGGAGGGTTCCGCAGCCTTCGCGCTCACTTTGAGCTTGAGGGTCGCGGTGACTTCGGGGTGGAGCTTGACGGAAACTTCGAAGTCGCCGGTGTTCTTGATCGGTTTGGCGAGCTGGATCTGGCGGCGGTCGACGTCGCGGAACTGGCGGTCGGCTTCGGCCAGGGAGTTCTCGATGTCTTTGACGGTAATCGACCCGAAGGCCTTGCCGCCCTGCCCGGTGGCGAGCTCGAACTTGAGGCGCTGTTTGTTGAGCCGGTTGGCCAACTTCGTGGCGGCCTCGAGCTCGTTGGCCTCGCGGATGGCGCGGGTTTTCTTGAGCGCCTCGATGTGCCGGAGGTTGCCCTTCGTCGCTTCGTACGCCTTGCCGTGCGGGATCAAGAAGTTCAGGGCGAACCCACGCTTGACCTTCACGACGTCGGCTTCCGCGCCGAGGTTTTCTACTTTCTCTTTCAGGATGACGTCGATCTGGGACATGGCGGTGATTTCTGGTGGTAGCCGGGAGCCCGCTGTCGCCGGGGACCCCGGCCGGGCGCGAGCCGGCCTCTATAGTCCCAGGAGGGCGGCCTGTCAAGGGCTCTGGGGGCTCTGAAACGGTGCTTGCGGGGATCCCCGGGGCGCCGGATTGTGGTGCGAGCTAGCGGATCGGGCTAGCGTCCCCGACCATGAACCCTCTGCACGCAGCTACGGCTATCGTTTGCTCGGCGGTTCTGTCGGCCGGGTGTTCGAAGCAGCTGAAGTCCGGCACCGCCGAGTTTCAGGACGGCGACGGGCAGGCCCCCGTGGAGGGGGGGTGGCTGGGTCACCTCGGCTCGAACCGGGACGGGCGATCCGCCGAGACGGGCTGGAACATGGACTGGGCAGCACGTGAGCCGGAGCGGCTGTGGAAGACGGAGCTGGGTACCGGTTCCGCTGGCGTCGCGGTCGCCGGGGGGAGGGTCTACACGCTGGGGAACTCCGGCGGCCAGGACACGGTCTACTGTCTCGACGCCTCGAACGGCGACGAGATCTGGTCGATCTCCTACCCCTGTCCGTTGGACAAGCGGATGTTCGAGGGCGGCCCCGCCTCGACCCCGACCCTCGACCCCGACGCGGGGAACCTCTTCGTCCTGAGCCATGAGGGGGAACTCCGCTGCCTCGACACGCGCGACGGGGGGGAGCGGTGGCGCCGCCACCTGGTGGAAGACTTCGCCGGCCGGCGGCCGCGCTGGGGCTATGCAGGCGCGCCGCTGTGGCTCGACGGGATGCTGATCGTCGAGCCGGGTGCGAGCGATGGCGGCGTGGTCGCCCTCGATGCCGCCAGCGGCGAGGTGCGCTGGCGTGCCGGTTCGGACGCGCCGGCCTACGCCCCGCCCTCGGTCTTCATGTCCGGTGGCGAGGTCGCCGTGGCGGTGTTCAACAGCTACGGCCTGGCCGGCTATGCGGCCGATGATGGTGCCCCGCTGTTCCGGTACCGCTGGGAAACCCCCCACGATGTCAACGCCGCCACCCCGGTCTATGTGTCCGGGCACTTCTTCGTCTCCTCGGGGTACGGCAAGGGGGCCGGTCTCATCGCCGTCCCGGAGGGCGGCGGGGCGGAGATCGTCTATGAGACGCGCGACGTCGTCACCCAGTTCCAGTCTGCGGTGCGGGTCGGGGGGCACGCCTATGTGGTCAGCGGTGACAACAACACCAAGGCGCGCCTCACCTGCCTCCAACTCGACGACGGTTCGGTGCGCTGGGCAGAGAGCCTCGGGGGCAACAGGGGCAACCTGATCGCCGTCGCCGACAAACTCATCGCCGTGACCGAACGTGGCGAGGCCCTGTTGGCCCGCGCCTCGGCCGAGTCGTTCGCCGAACTCGGGCGCTTCCAAGCGATCGGCGGCCGCTGCTGGGCGCCGCCGGCCTTCGCTGACGGGCGCCTCTACGTGCGCAACAATGCGGGGCAGCTGGCATGTTGGGACCTGCGCTAGCCGGGCGGCCGTTGCGCGGCGCGGGGCGTTGAGATCAACGTCGGCCGGGGCATCTTTGTCTAGCTTTCAGGAAAGAATCCATTGCGTCCAAATTTCCCCGCCGCTTTACTCGCTATCCGTATGTCGAACCCGGGTCTCCCCACCTTCCGCGCCGCCCTCGGCATCGCCTCGCTCGCCATCCTCCCGCCTGCCTCCGCGGGCGATCAGCCCCAGTGGTTCTCCTGGCGCGGCCCGGGCGGGGATGGGGTCTGCCACGAGAGTTACAAGGACTGGGCGTTCGACGAGAAGCCGGCGTGGACCTTCGACATGAAGGGGCGCGGGACGCCGGTGGTGGCCGACGGCAAAATGTTCGTCTTCGGCTACCGCGGCGAGGGCGGCGAGGTCGAGGAGACCCTGACCTGCCTCGACGCGAAGACGGGGGAACAGGTCTGGCAACACGCCTTCCGCGACTACATCAGCGACACCATCTACGACCGCTACTCGATCGGCGCCGCCGCGGTCGACCCGGAGACCAAGAACGTCTACCTGCAGACCACCAACGGGCGCCTCCTCGCCTTCAGCGCCGCGGGGGAGATCCTCTGGGAGCACTCGATGATGGAGCGCTTCGGCCGCCTCACTTTCCCCAACGGCCGCACCGGCGCACCAATTGTCGAGGGCGACCTGGTGATCATGCACTGCATCACCAGCTACTGGGGCAAGCAGGGGCCGGCCCGCGACCGTTTCTACGGTTTCGACAAGCGCAGCGGCCACCTCGTGTGGGTGAGCGAGCCCGGCATCGCCCCGAAGGACAGCTCCTTCTCGACGCCCGCGGTCGAGTCGCGCTACGGCACCCGCGTCTTCTACGCCGGCACCGGCGACGGCAACCTGGTGTGTGTCAACGCCCTCAACGGCAAGCCGCTGTGGCGTTTCCAGATGAGCTTCGGCGGGGTCAACTCCAGCCCCGTCATCTACGAGGACACCGTCATCTGCCCGCACGGCAAGGAGAACATCGACACTACCGAAGAGGGGCGGATGGTGGCGGTGAAGATGCCCGGCGAGGTCGACCACTCGGCGGCGCAGGTCGTGCTGCCGGCCGGTGACGAGGTCTGGCGGAACCCGATCGTCTCCTTCACCAGCTCGCCGACCATCGTCGGCGACAGGGTCTATCAGGTCTCCAAGGTGGGCGAGCTCAACTGCGTCGACGCCGCGACCGGCCGGGTCCTCTGGCACGAGAAGCTGGGCAACGACAACCTGCACTCGTCGCCGCTCTACTGTGACGGCAAGCTTTACGTGCCGATCTTCAGCGGCAAGTTCTACATCATCGCCCCGACGGATGAGGGGGCAGAGATCCTCCATACCCTCGAGCTCGACGGGAACCTGATCGGGTCGCCCGCCATCTGGAACGGGCATCTCTACCTGCACACCACCAGGCGGCTCTACTGCTGGAAGTTCAAACAGGGTGGCATCGAATGCCCTCCGTGGCCGGCCCCCGCCGAGGTGGCGGCCGGACCCGCCGCCGAGCTGCGCGCCGTGCCGGCCGACGTGTTGCTGCAACCCGGTGGCGAGCAGAAGATGGTCTTCCAACAGCTCGACGCCGCGGGGCGCGTGGTGGGCACGAGCGACTCCGTCAAGTTCGCCAAGCACATCCCGCCAACCGCCAAAGTGAAGACCGAGATGGACGCCAGCTTCGCCGGGGACACGATCGCGGCGGGGGATGACGCGAAGACCTCGGCCGGCGCCTGGAAGGGCGGCGACGGGAAGGTGTTCGGCATCTTCCGCGGCCGCGTCCTCGACTCGATCCCCTTCGAGGAGGACTTCGAGGGTTACCAGACGACCGTCGATTCAAAGGTCGACCCCGGCGAGAAATTCGCCTACCCGCCGCTGCCGTGGATCGGCGCCCGCTTCAAATGGGAGGTGCGCGAACTCGACGGGAATAAGGTGCTGCGCAAGACGCTCGACCGGGTGTTGTTCCAGCGCGCCATGACTTTCATCGGCCACCCTGACCTCGGCGGATACACGATGCAGGCCGACGTGATGACCGACGGCAACCGCCGCATCAAGTCCGACGTCGGCCTGGTCAACCAGCGCTACCACATCGTCCTCAAGGGCAACCAGAACAAGCTGGAGGTCAGCTCCAACCAGGAGCGCCTCAAGGAGTCCGTGCGCTTCCCGATCAAATACAAGACCTGGTACACCCTGAAGTGCCGCGTCGATGTCGACGCGGGTGGGACCGCCACCGTGCGGGCCAAGGCCTGGCCCCGCGGCGAGGCGGAGCCCGAGGGGTGGACGATCGAGGTCCAGCACGAGAAAGGCCACACCCGGGGCGCCCCGGGCCTGTTCGGCTTCTCGCCCCAGAGCCAGAAACCGGTCTACGTCGACAACATCAAGATTACCCCCAGCAAGTAGGCCCTGGCCCCGGGGACGCGAGTCCGGGGGCCACACCGACAACCCGCCAACGATCATGAAAACCGCCCTGACCACCCTCGCCGTCTCCGCCGCCACCGCCGCGTCCGCCCTCGCCGGCGACTGGCCAAAGTGGGGCGGCACCGGCCACAACAACATGGTGTCCGACGCCAAGGGGATCCCCGCCGAGGTGGGGCCGGGCAAGAAGAAGAAGGGCACCGAGGAGATCGACCTCGCGACGACCAAGAACGTCAAATGGGTCGCCAAGATCGGCTCGCAGAGCTACGGGACGCCGACGATCGCCGAGGGCAAGGTGCTCATCGGGACCAACAACGAGTCGCCGCGCGACCAGAACCACCAGGGCGACCGCGGCATCGTGATGTGTTTCGACGAGGAGGACGGGGGCTTCCTCTGGCAGCTCGTCATCCCCAAGCTCGGCGCCGGCAAGGTCTCCGACTGGGAGTACCTCGGCGTCTGCTCCTCGCCGCTCATCGAGAACGGCAGGGCCTACGTCATCACCAACCGCTGCCAGGTGGTCTGCCTCGACATGGACGGCATGGCGGATGGCAACGACGGGCCGTTCAAGGACGAGGCGAAATACATGGCCGCCGACGGCAAGGTCGTCGAGCCCGGCGAGAAGGACGGCGACATCATCTGGGTGTTCGACATGCGCGAGGAGCTCGGGATCTTCCCGCACAACATCGCCAGCTCCTCGGCTGCGATGATCGACGGCAAGCTCGCGGTGACCACCTCCAACGGCGTCGACTGGTCACACCTCAACATCCCGGCCCCGCAGGCGCCCAGCCTCATCCTGCTCGACCCCGGGAGCGGCGAGCTGGTCGGCGAGGAGGCCTCCGGGATCAGCGAAGCGGTCATGCACTGCACCTGGTCGAGCCCGATGGTCGCCGAGGTCGATGGCGACCCGACCCTGTTCTTCGGCGGCGGCGACGGGTTCCTCTACAGCTTTAGCCCCGACGCGAAGGAGGACGAGGAGGGCTTCCTGATCCTGCCGGAGAACTGGAAGGTGGACGGCAACCTCCCCGAATACCGGGTCGACAAGGACGGCAAGAAGATCAAATACGCCACCTTCGAGGGGCCGAGCGAGTTCATCTGCTCGCCGGTCTACCACGACGGCAAGGTCTTCGCCCTCATCGGCCAGGACCCGGAGCACGGCGAGGGGGTCGGCCGCATGATCTGCGTCGACGCGAAGACCGGCAAGGTGGTGTGGGACTACACGGAGATCGAGCGCGGCATCTCGACGGTCTCCGTCGCCGACGGCCTGGTCTACGGCGCGGACTACCGCGGCCGCGTCCACTGCGTCGACGAGAAGACCGGCGAGAAGGTCTGGATGTTCGATACGAAGAGCCACATCTGGGGCTCGACCCTGGTCGTCGATGGCAAGGTCTACATCGGCAACGAGGACGGCGAGGTGATCGTCCTCAAGCACGGCAGGGAGATGGAGAAGCTCGCGGTGATCGAGTTCTCCGCCCCTGTCTACGCCAGCCCGGTGGTCGGCAACGGCGTCCTCTACATCGCCAGCCAGACCCACCTCTACGCGTTCGAGGGGGGCGGGGGGACGACCGCGGCGAAGTAGTCCCCGAGACGGGGTCCGAGAAGATCCGCCAGACCGAACCGAGCTGGAGCCCACGCCCACCCATGACGCCGCAACGCCTCATCGTCCTCCTGGCGATCGCCCTCGCGATCCTACACCAGGATTTCTGGAACTGGGACAGCGACGCGCTGGTTTTCGGGTTCATGCCGATCGGCCTGTTCTACCACGCCTGCTACTCGCTCGCCGCGGTCTGCCTGTGGGCTCTCACGATCAAGATCGCCTGGCCGCGGCACATCGAGGACTGGGCCGAGGGCGGGGAGGACAACGAATAGCGCCGTGGACCCGATGCAGACTCTCGCCGCCGGCCCGCCGCCGCCCGTCACGCCGCTGGTCGTCATCGCCATCTACCTCGGCCTGCTGCTGGCCCTGGCCCTGTTCAGCGCTAAACTGTTCCGGGGCACCAGCACCGACTACTTCGTCGCCAGCCGCAGCATCGGGCCGTTCATGCTGCTGATGTCGGTGTTCGGCACCACCATGACGGCCTTCGCGTTGGTCGGCTCGACCGGCAAGGCCTTCCAGCGTGGCGTCGGCACCTACGGGCTCATGGCCTCCAGCTCGGGCCTCATCCACGCTGCCTGCTTCTTCCTCATCGGCATCAAGCTGTGGGCCTTCGGCAAGCGCTACGGGTACGTGACGCAGATCCAGTTCTTCCGCGACCGGTACGAGTCCAACCGCCTCGGCTACCTGCTCTTCCCGATCCTCGTCGGCCTGGTCATCCCCTACCTGCTGATCGGCGTGCTCGGCGCCGGCAAGACCATCGCCGGTGTGACCAAGGGGATGTTCCCGGAGACCTTCGCGGCGACCGGCGGCTCCGTGCCGAGCTGGCTCACCGGGCTGGTGATCTGCATGGTGGTGCTCGCCTACGTCTTCAGCGGCGGCTCCCGCGCCGCCGCCTGGGCCAACACCTTCCAGACGCTCGTCTTCATGTGTATGGGGCTGCTCGCCTTCTACCTGATCAGCACCAAGCTCGGCGGCCTCGCCAAGGCGATCGAGGCCGCCAACGGCGCCCACCTGGTGCGCACCCCGAGCGAATTGGAGGTGGCGTCCAAGGCGGGAACCTTCACCCGGGAGGTCGGCGTTCCGTCGTGGATGTTCCTCACCTACATGTTCATCCCGCTCAGCGTCGGGATGTTCCCGCACCTGTTCCAGCACTGGCTCACGGCCCGCAGCGCCAAGAGCTTCCGCCTCACGGTCATCGCCCACCCGCTCTGCATCATGATCGTCTGGGTGCCCTGCGTGTTGATCGGCCTGTGGGCGACCGCCGCCTTCGCCGGCGGTATCGAGGGCACCAAGCCGGCCGCCCTCAACAAGGTCATCGGCGGGCTCCCAGACGCCAACGTCGGCGCCGTGCTCAGCCTCATGGTCAAGGGCCTGATCGGCGACCCGGTGGTCGTCGGCCTGGTCACCGCCGGCATCCTGGCCGCCATCATGTCGTCGCTCGACTCCCAGTTCCTCTGTCTGGGGACGATTTTCACCAACGACATCGTCCTGCACCGAACGGGCAAGAACCGCTTCTCCGACAAGCAGGTGGTGCTCATCGCGCGGAGCTTCGTCGTCGCCATCGTGATCCTGACCTACCTCATCTCCCTGCGCGGCGGCAACGTCTTCGACCTCGCAGTCTGGAGCTTCTCCGGCTTCGCCAGCCTCACCCCGCTCGTCTTCGCCGCTCTCTATTGGAGGGGCGCGACCAAGATGGGCGCCTACGCATCGGTCGTCGCCGCGATGGGCACCTGGCTTTACTTCTTCGCCCAGTCCGGGTGGGGAGGGGAATACACCGTGTTCGGTGGCGTCATGCCCGTGGCGCTCAGCTTCGGCGCCGGCGCCCTCGCGATGTTGCTGGTGTCCGCCCTCACCCCGAAGCCGAGCCAGGCGACGATCGACAAGTTCTTCCCGAAGTTCTAGGTCGTCCCACCGAGACCCGCCCCTCGCCTGAGACCGCCCTCGGGGCTCGCCAGTTTCCAATTCCCACCACCCATGACCGCCGACGAAGCCCGCGCCCAGCTCGACGCCCACCTCAAGGAGATCCTCGCCTGGCATTTCTCCGAAGAGACCGGCTGCCCCTTCTGGCTCGACTGGAAGCGGGAGGCGGGCTGGGACCCGCGGGGGGAGATCGCGTCCTTCGACGACATCCACAAGTTCGACCACTTCCAGGACGAGTGGCTGCGCGACGAGAAAAACGAGCGCTTTGTCCCGAAAGGGATGGGCGGCCGCCCCTTCAACGTCTTCGAGACCGGGGGCACCACCGGCCTGCCCAAACAGCGCGTCGGCTGGGACGACTACAAGCACGATTACGAAATGTTCTCGGACACCCTCTCCGACGAACACTTCCCGCGCGGCGGCAACTGGATCATGGTCGGCCCCACCGGACCGCGGCGCCTGCGGCTGGCGGTCGAGCACCTGGCGCAGTTCCGCGGCGGCAGCTGCTACCACATCGACCTCGACCCGCGCTGGGTGAAGAAGCTCATCGTCCGCAAACAGATCGACGAGGTCGAGCGCTACCAGAAACACGTCGTCGACCAGGCGGTGGAGATCATCAAGCACCGCGACATCGCCTGCATGTTCACCACGCCGAAGATCCTCGAGGCGATCGGCGAGCGCATCTCCATCCCCGGCTCCGGCATCAGGGGTGTCTTCTGTGGCGGCACCACGATGACCCCGCAGGCGGTGCGCTTCTGGGTGGAGGAGGTCCTTGAGGGGGAGACCCAGCTCGTCCCCACCTACGGCAACACCCTGATGGGGCTCGCCGCCAGCCGCCCGCTGGACGAGACCTACAGCGTCACCTACTACGCCCCACAGCCGCGCGCCGCGCTGCGCATCGTCGATCCGAAAGACACCGCGAGGACCGTCGACTACGGCGAATACGGCCGCGTCGAACTGACCACGCTCACCAAGGAGTTCTTCATGCCGCGTTTCCTCGAGCGCGACGAGGCCATCCGCCGCCACCCGATCGACAGATACCCCTGGGACGGCGTCGGCGACGTCCGCCCCTTCGGCGCGATGGAAAAGAAAGTCGTGGAGGGGGTCTACTAACTTTGCATCTAAGGTGATCGGACTTCGCAAATGGCAGCCGGGCGGGACACTGACTTCTGATCACTGATTACCGATCCCTCTGAAATGGCGCTGACAATCCCGATATTGAGAAGCGGCAAGGCCTACCGCAGCCTCGACGCCCAGGAGATCACCCCGGTCGCCGGCGGCGACCCGGTGGCGGAGATCACCATGGCGAACTCGGGCCTGGTGCGTCGCGACCTGCTCGACCTCGGCGCCGGGCGCAGGGCGCTGCAGGGGTTCAGCACCGGGGAGCTGCTCGACATCACACTGAGGGCGGGGGACGCCTTCCTGAAGGACGACCTGCCGGTGGGCGACGGCGGCCAGCTCCAGTCGCCGGACGACTACCTGCACTCGCTGGCTGCGACCAGCGGGCTTCCGCACACGCTCATCCGCATGAACATGGAGCGCCTGCACGGGGTGTTCGCTCAGGTGCCGACCATCTTCAAAGGGCTCAGCCGGGGGCTCTCGCCCGAGGTGCTCGACAGCGGCTATTCGGTCCAGAACGGCGTGCGGGTGTCCTTCGTGCCGACCGCCGAGGCGCTGGGTGTGATCTTGCCGTCCAACAGCCCGGCGGTGAACGCGCTGTGGATCCCGGCGATCGCCATGAAGACCCCGGTGGTGCTCAAGCCGGGGCGCGAGGAGCCCTGGACGCCCTGGCGGGTCATCCAGGCCTTTATCAAGGCGGGGGCGCCGCCCGAGGCCTTCAGCTTCTACCCGGCCGACCACGACGGTTCGGCGGCCATCATCCGCCGCTGTGGGCGCGTGATGCTGTTCGGTGGGGACGAGACGGTGAAACAGTATGAGAACGACCCGCGGGTCGAGGTGCACGGCGCCGGCCGCTCGAAGATCCTCATCGGCGACGACCAGATCGAGAACTGGCGCGACCACCTCGACCTCATGGTGCGTTCGATCAGCGCCAACTCCGGCCGCTCCTGCATCAACGCCAGCTGCGTGGTGGTGCCGAAGTATGCGGACGAGATCGCCGGGGCGCTCGCCGAAGCGCTCCTGCCGATGACCGCCCGCAAGCAGGACGACCCGGAGGCCACGCTGTCCGGTTTCGCCAACCCGAAGATGGCCGAGTGGATCAACGGTAGCATCGAGGACGGCCTCGCCGAAGGTGGCGCCCGCGACCTCAGCCTCGAAAAACGCGGCGGCGGCGACCGCTACCTGCAGCTCGACGGCATGCACTACATGGTTCCGACGATCACCCGCTGCGACTCCATCGACCACCCGATCGGCAACACGGAGTTCCTCTTCCCCTACGCCAGCGTGGTCGAGATGCCGCAGGCGGAGATGCTCGGCGCCATCGGCAAGTCGCTCGCCGTCACCGCGGTCTCGGGGGACCGGGGCTGGCTCGACCAGCTCGTCGCCGCGCCACACATCGAGCGGCTCAACGTCGGCGCCATGCCGACCAACCAGGTGGAGTGGGACCAACCGCACGAGGGCAACCTCTTCGAGTTCCTCTACCGCCGCCGCAGCATCCAGGTCGCATGAGCGCCCCGCTGACCGCCAGCGCCCTGTGTGATGGGCTCGGTGCCCCCGACGAGGTGGTCGCCTTCGCGCACACGCCGGGGACGCAGGTCGTCTTCGGCCCGGGTGCGGTATCGCGGGTCGGCGAGCTGGCGCGCGGCTGCGGGGGATCGCGCGTTTTATTGGTGACCGACCCTGGAATCGCCAAGGCGGGCCACGCAGAGTGGGTGAGTTCCCACTTGAGAAAGGCTGGCCTCGGAGTCGTCCTGTTCGATGAAGTCCACGAAAACCCGACCACCGAGGACGTGGGGCGCTGCGTCCAGGCCGCCAGGGCGGGGGAGATCGATCTGATCGTCGGCCTCGGCGGCGGCTCTAGCATGGACACGGCCAAGGGCTGCAACTTCATCCTCACCAACGGCGGCGAGATGAAGGACTACTGGGGCGTCGGCAAGGCGGGGGAAGAGATGTTGCCGCTGATCGCGATCCCCACCACCGCCGGAACCGGCAGCGAGTGCCAGAGCTTCGCCCTCATCGCCGATGCCGAGACGCACATGAAGATGGCCTGCGGCGACAAGAAGGCCGCCGCCAGGGTGGCGATCCTCGACCCCGAGCTGACCCTCACCCAGCCGGCGCTGGTCACCGCCCACACCGGCATCGACGCCCTGACCCACGCCGTCGAGACCGCGGTCACCAACAAGCGGACGGAGGTCAGCGGCGCCTACTCCAAGCTCGCCTTCCGTCTCCTCGACCACAGCTTCGAGCGGGTGATCAAGGACCCCAGGGACCTCGAGGCCCGCGCCCGGATGCAGCTCGGCGCCGCCTACGCGGGCACGGCGATCGAGAACAGCATGCTGGGCGCCGCCCACGCCGCGGCCAACCCGCTCACCGCCCATTTCGGCGCCGTCCACGGGGAGGCCGTCGGCGCCATGCTGCCCCACGTGATCCGGTTCAACGCCGCGCAGCCCGACGTCGCCACGACCTACGCCGCGCTGACCGACGCCGATCTCGCCACGCGGATGACCACCCTGCTGGAGCTCGCCGGCATGCCGACCCAGATTTCTGGATTTGGGATCGGGGAGGGGGACCTACCGATGCTCGCCGAGGAAGCGGCCGGCCAATGGACGGCGAATTTCAACCCGCGCCCTGTAACCGCCGACGATTTCATCGAATTTTACGGCGTCGCTCTCTAGTGACCGCCCGGCGATTTTCCCCCTTGTCACCGTGCCCGATTACACGTAGCTTCGGCGCTCTTCCGAAATCGTCATCCGGCGAAAGGCTCGGTAGCTCAGTTGGTAGAGCAGAGGATTGAAAATCCTTGTGTCGGCGGTTCGATTCCGTCCCGAGCCACCTCGTTGATTTCCAACGAGTTGCAAAATCTGAGATCCGAAATCGGCGTTTTAATGACGGATTTTGATGGCGGTGCAGCCGCTCTAATTTCTCTGATCGCTTGAGGGAGCCTGCCGAACTCCTGGTGAACTGCACTCTTCTGGTCATGGGCGACTTGATTCGTTGGGCGCTTCATTCGTCGGGTTTCTGCGCCGTCTTTAAGAAAATTGAGTGCTGACCTTGATTCGGATATGAATGTTGGAGAAATCTCTTGAGGGTGAAGATGGGGGTCATTATGATTCGGTAAATAGGAGGACGGTTCTCATGGACAAGAAGCGGATGCGGAGAAGGGTGTTCGAAATCATTGTTGCTTTCTTGCTTCTTACGGCGCTCTCCTTTAGTGGGAGATATTTTGGCAAGGCTGAGCAGGCGGGGAGGACTCCCCATGGACCGTTCGTAGTGGGAATTGTGTCCCTGGCGGTGTTGTCCGGTCGAGAATCTAAGAACGGCTGGAGTGCGAGACCGGAGACCTCTAGTCGCGGAACTGGTGTGAAAACCGAATGAGAAACGGCCGCATGTTAAGCTGTGTCAGCTTGCATTTGACATGAACGGAACTAGACAGGTGCCTCTGTGGTTCTCAATGTGTGCGCTCGCGGTTTCTATCGGTCTGGCGCTCTCGGGGTGTGAGAGCTTTATCCAAGGAGCGCAATCAGGGTATAGTGGGTCGCCTACGTCGGCGCCCTCATCATTTGAGAGACAGGAGAGAGCGTTCCGGAGCGAAGAGAACGGCGCTCTTTGTGCATTTAGGATTGGACATGGCATCCCGCCCGCCGCTCACCTTGAGATAGATCGGGGGACTGGAGCGGAGGTGGTTGAGGACATTTGTCGCGCCTGGGGGATTCCCCCAATTCCTGTGTATATTGACCCCGGAAGCCGGAACGCATATGCATCAACGGCGGGTTACATAACATACGACCCGATCTGGTTTGGGGAGATGAAACGGAGATATGGGTTTCATGCGCCTGTTGGTGTGTTAGCTCACGAGGTTGGCCACATAGCATTGGGAATTCGTGTTCCAAATTGGATCCAGGACTGGAGTGATGAGGCTCGTGCCGATTTCTTTGCAGGGTATTCTTTAGCAAAGCTGCGAGCCGACCCGAGATCGATACAGGCCTGGTTGAGCACAGAGGGGCGAATGGCCGATCACCGTCACCCAGACGGCATGACACGTATTGCAGTGGTTAGGGAGGGATACAAGAAGGGGGGCGGCAGGGGTGCTGTATTTTAGGTGAGTTTTTGGTGGAGAGAATGCAACCATGGAGCAAGAATATGAAACGGAAACAGAGACAGCGCGTTGATAGAATGGCGGTGAGAGCATGGACGTTTCTCGCAATTGCATTAGTCGGGAACAGTTGCACTGCTGAGGATGCGCAAGTAGCTGGCCAAGCGTTCGGGGCGGCTCTTCGTGGATACACTGAAGGAGGTCAAGGAGGGAGCTCTGGCAACTCGTCCTCAAATCTTGGGCGGGAATGGGACGATGTAAATAGTTACCCCGGAACTGGATATCCCGGTGGCCAGCAGCCGAGCATCGGATATCCAAACCAAGGAGGATATCCAGTTCCGCATCCACAGTATCCGTATGGAGGAGGCTACAGGAGCCCCTACGGAAACCCATTTCCATACCGAGGGTGGTAGGAGTGCGAAGTTACAGTTGGTTCGAGCCATGCCTAGGTGCTTAGTCGCCTAGACTTGCAAGATGGGCTCTTAGGCTCTCCCATAGGATGAGTCGGACACCGCGCATCTGTCCGATCTTGCGCAGGCTCTTGCTCTTCACTGGAGGGGCGAAATCGTTGCGTTCAGAGGGCAGGATCAGCTCGTTTAGCATCGAGCGCGTCAGCCCGGTTCGTGGGCACAGGTCGCCGGCCTTCGGGAGCCGGATGTAGACCGGCTCGCCGGTCGTTGTCGCCGGCGGCTGATTTGCTGGGCTGGCCATTTGTTGGGAATCCCCGCCGTCTTTAAGGGAAGTGGGTGCCTCCGGTGATTTGTTGGGGTGATTCGCCTGGTGGGTGGGATTGGGGTTGAAGGGATAGTCGATCTCCAGGTCGCCATCGACCCCAACGACGATTCGAGAGACGAATGTCCGAACGATCTCGCGCTGGTTCTTAAGCGAGAGATTCGACCAGTTGGCGACCAAGCCCGATGGATCGAAATCAGCCTTTGCCTCGTCCGCTGAACTGTCGAGCCTAGCGAGTTCTCGTGTGGATTTCGCCAGCTCTGTTCGGCTCTCGGCGAGTCGGGTCTCAAGCGGCTGGATCAGATTCCCGAGTCGTTCGGTCGAGATTTTCCCGTCGAGATAGAGCTGGTGCGTCTTGTCGATGTCCCCTTCGGCCTTCTGTGCCCTGGCTTCCGCTGCGGCGAGCGTCTCACGCAGCTTGGCCTCTTCCCGGGATACTGAGACAACTGGAGCAAGGGAGTCACCGAGTTCCCAGAGAAGTCCCTCAAGCTCCGAGAGGAAGACCCCCTCGATCTCTGTAACGGTGATCTTCCCCGAGCAGTCGGCACAGACGTATTTCGTCCCGCCCGTCGGGATGGTCATCCTGCCGCCACAGTGGCACTGGATGAGTCCGGTGAAGGGGTGAATCGGCGACCGGCCGGAGCGCCCCGGCTTGTCTGCCTGACCTGCGAGAACGTCCTGCACCTCGTCCCAAAGCGGATCGTCGACGATCTGGGCACAGGTCACCCATTCCCACTCATCCTGCGGCCGCTCGACCCTCTTGCCTTCCTTGTCGGTCGTCGTCCGGTTGAGTGCGTAGTCGCCCTTGGCTGAGGTGCAGGTGAGAAGCCGTCCCACCGCGATGTCGCTCCATTTTGATCCGTGCCTTGTCCGGTGACCCTGCTCGTTCAAGAGTCGGGCGACTGTGCCTTTGCGACGATGCTCGACGAATAGTTCAAATGCCAAGATTCGCGTTGCGGCCTCCGAGGCGTTGGGCACCAGCTCTGCGCCCTTCCAAGTGAACCCAAATGGTGGTTGACCCGACCTTCCCTTACGCTGCACCCTCTGTCCTAAGGCTTGTCGTGCAATTAGACCCGTGGTTTTTGCGAGATAGTGTCGGCTTGGTGGCTAAATGTATCGCGTATCGGCAACTGGACACCAACTACTAGTCCAAGAACCAAGCAATCTCGCGTCAGCGAGAGGATCGGCCTGCAGGCTGCGAGCGTCCTCCAGCTGACACGCATCGTCGCCGAAAGCCCACAGCAAGCCTTCTCCCACTTCTGCGGCGATCAAGGTTCCTGTAATCGCCAGGAACTTTCGGCGTCCAGAGTCGGGCTCCATCTTACTTGGCCTTAAAGTCGATTTCGCCCATCGCAACCAGTGCATCTTCACCTGGCAGTCTGACGGCTTTTGTATCGAAATCTACATCAAATTCAAGCTGAGTGCCTGGGAAGGTGGTTGGAAGGCTCGTTAGTTTCGTCTGGTAGAAATAGAGCCACGCAGCTACAAATAGTTGAGCATTGTAGGTAAGCAGCTCAAGAATCCATTCGACGAACTGTTTGAATGGCGGTGGAAGCCCATCTACGTCCCAATCGACTTTGAAGAACTCTGGGATCGGATCGATCCAAAGTTCGTCGCTCTTGAACAAGAGGTAGGCTTTGAGTGCTGGAGTCGCACGAGCAGTTGCTCCAATGCGATGGCAGATGTCGCCGCAGTGTGTCTCAATGCACACTTTTGCACCTCCGCCGCCTTGAAAATCGGCAGCAATACGCACTTGGTCGTTCCCGTGCACCGAAGCCTTTGGATTCCAGACTCGCAGGAACCAGTCGTAACAGAACTTGAAGATCGCCCACCCGTCGCACTTCTTTTCGCTCTTAGCGTAGTTCAATTTGGCGTCTGCCACCATCTGCATAAACCTCTGGGAAATTATTAGAAAGATTCCCCTATTGGGATAGCTGGAGGCCTTAGCTGCCGGAAGGGAATGTTCCTTTGGAGGCTTTGAGAGCTGGCGCAAACGCTCACGCGCCTCTCGTTGCTTTCCTTGAACGATGTCGTGAAAATCTAAGTCGAATTCTTTTTCGAAACGGGATGCTGACGCTTCGGCAATCTTGTTGAGAGCACTTGGACTTCGATCTACTCGTGCGAGCACAACCAGAAGGTCGTTAACAATATCAACATCCGCTGCTACTATCGATATGTTGTCGAACAGCTCGATTGGGATAGGAAGATCGAACTCTTGAACAAATTTACTTATCTTTCCGGCCAATAGAACATTCACCAAATGAACGATCATCCGCCTTAAGCTAGTGCAATCGGGTGATGCAGCCTTATCGGTTGCCGCCAGCTTCAAATTCTTATTTGTTGAAGCCAGGGCGGCGTCCAATTGCTTGAGAAAGCTGCCCTGGTCCACAATTCTTGCGGCGATGGGGGTAATCCGCAACCGATGTGAGCCCAGTTCGTCAATAACTTCGACAAAGGCAGTCACCTTAATGCCGAGCACAAGATCGACTACGATTGGAGGCTGGCCGTCTGGGAATGCCTTGACAGTTAGCTGGATCTTGTTGACGGTCACCGCAACGTTCGCGGGTGAGTTCAAGCTAAATGCTGCCTTCCCGTGGCGTTTTAGTTCGGGAACGGTCTCTGACCACGAAGCGAAGATTGCCGCAAACTTAGGGGGTGCGATTGGGGCTAGGTCTATGTGTGCCTGCTCCTTAATGTCGTAAGCGTATTCTAGGGCAATCTCGGGGAGCTTCCCTCCTCCTTTGTAGACACTGTCAGCCGATCTGGACTCGGATTCAAAATGAGCTTCGAAGAAGTCGTTGAGGCTGTCTTCTCTCAAGCCTCCAGCCAGGTCGTAGTTGAGTGCATTTAATCGACTCGCAGCAAGCACGAGAGCATTTGCCGACATAACAATCCTCCTATCTCCAATCTAGTTACTAGGCTCCCAAGAGAAAGCCGTCCTCAAAAAACCTTGATTTATTTCAACACTTCGCTGCGGAAGTGGCAAGGATATTTTCTGATTATTCATCAGGGCTCGGTATCAGCATTGCTATCGATCCCCTCTAAGGATCTTGGCGATCTTTGCCAGCGCCCCAAGCGCGGTCGCGTCGTTTGTTGGCGCATAGTTGCGCTTTACCTTGAACCCGAGCGGGTTCTCCGGCTTCTTCTCCTGCCCGGTCATCTGCTTGTCCTCCCTGGGCTGGAGTTTCTTGAGCAGCCCTTCGAACTCAGAGATGGGGATGCAGTGTATCCGCCCTGCATCATTGCCGAATCTCCCATCGATGGCCTTGCGCAGCCACTTGCGCTTTCTCGGGCTCGGACAGATGAGGACGACGGGATCGAAGTCAGCCCCGAGGCACTTTTCGATGTTGCCAAGCTCGTGATGCGTGGGCGTGGTGATGGTGATCTCGCATGCTATCGAGTGCTCCTCGTTCTCAACGGCCACATCGACACTCCTGCCTCCCCCGATGTCGCACTCGATTCGGGAACGGAACCCGGCATCCCGAGCCATGCGCTCGATTTCGTGCTGAAGCGTGCGGTGCTCTTCGCCTCCCTTCCCTGGAAGGGGTGATGCGTTGCCGTCTGCGGAGGTGCCCTCCGCAGTCTCTGTCTCGGCTGGAGCCTGTTTTCGCTCTGACTCAGGGGGATCGTCGTCATGCCCCAGCTTCTGACTGAGTTGTGCCTCGACCTCAGACCGTCGGACGGCATACTTCTCCCGCGATAGGGCGACGGTGCGCTTTCGCCGATCGGATTGCTCCGCCTCAGCTGGCGGTTCTCGCCAAGGGACGGTGATATTGAAATCGTGGTCACTTCGCTCGACGCGCACGATGGCCTCGCCCCGTTCAAGACTCTGCAAGTCCGCCCCCTCAAATCCCGAGAATCCAGGAGCCAACGCCTTGGCATCTCGATCGCCAACGCGGAAGACGATCCGGATGTTGGTGTTGGCAAGGACGGCGCTGCCGACCTCCCGACACCTCTCGATCTGGGCAAGGTTCTGGTGTGCGAGGACGAGGCCGAGCCGATATTTACGAGCTTCAGTGAGGATCTCGGCCATCGACTCGGTGAGGAAGTTCTGAAAC
The DNA here is from genome assembly GCA_028280355.1 of Verrucomicrobiales bacterium. Lineage (GTDB taxonomy): Bacteria > Verrucomicrobiota > Verrucomicrobiia > Verrucomicrobiales > DEV007 > JANQMB01. The sequence goes on along the minus strand of JANQMB010000317.1, from coordinate 46,853 downwards.
TCATCGATATAGCACCAGAAGTCCCGTCGGGTTGAGGCTTCGAGCCGCTGTCGGCTCATCGCCGTCTGTTGGAGCTTGGAGACGACGAGACTTCCGAAAAGGTAAGCGTTCTCTTTGCCGATCAGTCCTTGCGACAAGCGGCAAAGGAGAGTCTTGCCGTTGTCCATGATGTCAGCGAAGTCGAGCGTGCTTGCCTCCTGTGAGACGGAGTAGCGGACAGGTTTCGGTGCGAGAAAGGTCTCAAGCCGGGTGACGACGGCACCAACGGACTGCCTGGTGCCGAACTGCGGGAAGACGGTTTCCCAATAGTAGCGGATATCGGGGTCGGTGACTGTCTGGAGAAAGTCTTTGCGGAACTGCTGATCGATCAAGAATCGCCGCAGGTCAGGGAGCGTGCCGCCTTTCGTGCTCTCGAGAAATGCCAGGATCGCGTTCCGAAGCACGACGTTCATCTGGTCGCCCCAGCTCGTGGATAAACGCTCAAAGACGGACACCAAGTCCGATGCGAGCATGATCCGCTCGGCATCCGAATTTGCCGATAGGATGTTGAAAGCGACCGAGGCCTCTTCATCACTCGGGTCGAGCAATACCACGTCCTCGATCCGCTCTTCGGGGAGCTGGCCGAGGATGGAGTCGATCAGATCGCCGTGCGGATCTAGAACAGCGACACCTTGGCCAGCCCGGATGTCATCAAGAATCAGGTTCTTAAGCAGTGTCGATTTGCCGGTGCCTGACGAGCCGACAACGTGGACGTGGCGGATGCGCTGCTCGCTCCCGAGATAGGTTGAGCAGGTCTCGCCATGATGTTCGTTCTCTCCAAGGTAGAGGCCGCTCGCTGCACGAACGGATAGAGGCGCAGCTTTCGTTCGGGCCAGCTGCCGCGAGAATTTCGGCGATACCACCTCAGCTCCAGGAATGTGGACGAGTCCGAGCAACTCATCTTGGTTGAGCAGCATTCCCGGACGGCGGCTCTCGCGGCGGATGAAGTCGTTGAACAACCCGTCCTGGCCGCCTTCGTCCTCGCGGACGAGCGGCACGAGAAAGTTTCCCATCGGGTCAGCCAGGAGGTTGAGGGGCGCAGCGAGCCTTGAGATCGTCGCCCACGATGATTCAGGGCTGTCACCTGCACCGACGAGACGGAGGCAAGTTGCCCACATCGGCCTTCCGACTTTCTGGGTCGCACCATCGACAAGCTGCCGATCGACCCACGGATACGGTTTGCCGTCGGGGGCAAGCACGCTCTGAAGAAGGCTCTCGCTCCACAGGCCGGCTGCGGGTTGGAAGAGGATTTGAAACGCCCCGAACTCACCGCTTCGCAAGTCAGACAATGCGCCGACCAGTCCGACATAGGGATCGGTCGCGCTTGCCCCAAGCGGAAGGTGGAACTCGCGGCCGAGGCCACACTCGATCAAGCTCAGGGTTTCAGGATTGGCTCTCTCGATCGCACTTTGGAGGCTGTCGCTGTTTCCCTGAAATATGGCTTCGGGAAAGAGCGAGCGAAGCATCGCGACCAAGAACTCGGCATCAGATGGTGAGGTGACGAACTGGAGACGGACGACTTTTTGAGTTCCGAAGAGTTCGAGTGCTAGTGGCTCACGACACTCCTGAAGCTGGATGAGCATCGCGCGGGAGGCATCCGGGTTTGGCGAGTAGCCCGGTGGCAGCGAAACGGATACCCCTGTCAACGCACCGAGTCGGAATCCCTCGACAGACGGCGGAACCTCATCTTCCCCATTCTCGGTTGAAACTGGGGGCGGTGTTGTTCGGAGGGCATCGAGAGCGCGAGAAAACAACGTTGGTCGCCGCCCGTCGTCCCGGTTAGTTGGCTTTGGGCGGACGTAGCCCTTGAAGGGCACGAAGGGTGGTTCAAGAAGAACCGGCTCACCTTGAGGGGGCAGCGTTCCACGACCGACCGCCTCCCACCTGGAGAATTGCTCGATGAAGTGGTCGTGGGGATCAGGCATCAGAACCACGGGCACTTCATTGCAGCCCTTTGTTATCGTCCGAGTGGCGACAGGGCGGGGGATCCGAGCGCTCGTGTTGCGACTCCAACCGGCTTCTCCCGATGCCGTCTCGGAGCGACTGGAGCGTCGATTGAACCAAACTCGACTTCCCCAATTCCGTTCTCGGCTCCGACCCTCTCGACTTGGGCTCGAACGACAGTATCGACGATGTTGCAATACATCGCTCGGGTGTCCTCGCGGTAGTAGGTCTGGTTGCGGCGAAGGAGAAGCTCGTAGAGCGCACCAAGTATCGGGATCTTCATCAAGGCCGAGTCGAGGTCGTGGTTGTAGGCGCTTGCTCTCCGGTTGAGGAAAACCATTCCGCCGATCACCGTGAGGGCAAAGAGGGCGATTCCCCAGCCGATGCCAAAGTTTTCGGGATAGACGAAGAACAGGCCGACAAGTCCGGCGAGAAGGAGCAGCAGCTCCCAGACTCGGATCGTGAACGGAATCTCGGCGATTCGGCACGAGAAGAACCATGAGGTGCCAAAGGGTGCCGAGCAGACATCGAAGACGATACGCTCACGCTGCATCCGCAGGTATGCCCGCCTAGACGTCAAGATGCCGCCTTCGGTAAAGGTGACCCGTCTAGTGTCGAGTCCGGGCACCTGATGCTTGTCGAGTTCCGTGCCGACAGCATCGTAGAACTCGGAGGTTGAGGATTCGACCTCTGGAAAGAGTGCATACCAGTGGCTAAACACCTGTGGTTGCCTCTTCCGCCATAATCCGAACGAGAAGATGGGAATCATGACCTTCGCTTGCCTTTGTTCGATGAGATAACTTCGCCCATTTGCGCCGTGATCCTTGGAGGTTGGCGGCTCAGGTCGAGTTCCAACTCGACCCGAGACCTTGCCTCGAAGAACTCTCCGTTGAGTTTCTCGACGTAAGTCTTGAGAAGGTATCGGGCTTGATATCGTTCTCGGCTCAAGAGCCGCACTTCGATGTCGCCCTCAACCGACTCGGAGATCGTCTTTGACCACTTGGTTTGATAGCGTTCTTGGTCGGCGCGGATGTCATTTCGCGGCATCTGGCGAGTTGAGAAGTAGTCGACCCACAGCGCATAGTCGGCCTCAATGAGATCGAGATTTCGCAACCCGATCTTGGCGTGATGTTGCAGGACGAAATCCTCGATCCTCTCTTCGGGTGTTGTTTCACGAACGATGGGAACCGGCTCGGGTTCTCGACGTGGGGGTGGCTGGGGTTCGACTCTCGGTTGAGGCTGCGGGCGGCTCACAATCGGAGTCTTGGCGATGCTGCGGTTTTTGCTTGGCGATGAGCCCCGCTGCCCGACGCTGGATCGCCCGTCGTGAATGGGCGTGGCGTTGCTACGCCCATTCTTGACAGCGACCACCGGCTCAGTCCTACCATTGTCCGTTTCAGTCTGTTTGGGCTCTGGCTTTGCCTTGGGGATCACACCCGAGTAGAGCGGCGAGAGCAGAAGTAGGAGCGAGAGCCCCAGCGCATACCACAGCCAGCCTCTTGGAAGTTCTGACGAGTCGATGGCCTCACCGCCCCGGGGCTTAAGGATGATTTGCCTCGTGATGGCGGTCAGTTGACCAAAGAAAGCCCCGATGAAAACGAGGGCGACAGAAGCCAAGCCGAGCGAGAGCCAGGCATCTTCGACTTGGGGCATCCACGACGGCCACCGTTCAGCTGACCGGCGCTCCAGCCAGGCGAACTTGAAGACGGTAATCCCAGATCCGAGAGCTGTCGCAATCAGCGATGCCCGAATGGCGTTCCGCTGAGCTACGGGGACAAAATGGGAACCGAGTCTCTTCGGGTCGGTGAGGCAGACGGCAAGAATACCGGCAACGATGACCAATGCTATGACCGGTGAGACGAAAAACATCCCGCGGTTTCGAGTCCCCCAATCGATCGTCGAAGTGAAGATGACGCCGAAACCACAGCAGATTCCGATGATCTCTGCTTTCCGAACACACCACGGTGTCGCCGTGCCAGTTGTGGCCATCCCTCCGTTCCAGACTTTGCCTTCAGACGCCGTTTGTTGCGGCGTTTGAACTTTGAACTACAAGGGCACCAGAAGACCAGCCAAAACTTTGAGGGATCGGCCAGTCAAACCCGAGAAGAGGGCTCGATCGAAACAAAAAAGGTCGCAGTTCAGGGCTGCGATCGATTTGCTCTCTACCCGGCCTGTCGCAAAGCTCTAGCCGAGGCTCCTCTTCGTTACTGGCTTCGGCTACCAAGCCGATCCTGCCAGTAGCCAGGACGTTGCCGGTGGTGAGAGAACGCGAGGATCTCCACCCGTTCTTCACTCAGTCGATAGATGAGATGGTAGGGCAGCCGCTGCCCGAGGTTGATCCGCAGAACCCCATATTCGTTGGGTGACCGGTGAACCCAATCGGCGCGGATGAACTCGATCTTCGCTCCTAGCTCGTTGCGCAGATCGGCAACTCGCTCAGGCCAGTTTTCGAGGCCGTAGGTGAGCGCCTCTTTGACCTCCCGGAGCGCGTCTGGATGATAGACGATCTCGCTAGGCATTGTCGTCGAGCATCGCGTCAACCTCTGCCATCACTTGCTGGTGAGGGATGCACTCGACTCTGCCAGAATCGATCCCGTCGATTCTTCGTGCGACCTCGGGGTCTGAGCTTGGATCAAAAGCGGTAGGCATCGACGACTGGACAGCATCAAGCACGCGCCCACGGGAGATTGGGCTAAGGGTGCTCAGAAGCTCGATGGCCTTCTGCTCAGTTTGTTCCGTCTCTGTCATGGCTCTATTCTAGCAAATGGCCGAGGGGTTGTCTAGGCGGCACCTCCTCGCTGGGCTCTTGGCTCGCTCCGCCTGATCTGATAGAATCGGATCACCGAATAGAGGGAGGCGGTTAGCTCTTTGACAAACGAATTGGTTTCGGGCGCGGTTTTCGCAGTTCCCGGGCATGCCTGCCCGTTCGGTGGTTATCCGCCAAGGGGTATGGGACGTTCTTTGAGACAACAGGCATCGGCTTGTCTGCCGTGGTTCACTCGCTGCGCGTGTTCTCTTCTGGACGACCACCACTTTCCATAGGGTCACCTTGTTTCTTTATCAGCTAACCCATCGATTATGATTCAAAAAAACAAGAATGACCTCGATCTACCTATCCTCTCGGAAAGCGAGTTTCCCGAACCCACGACGTTCTCAAACCGCGAACTCATCGAGGAATACCTCGCGTGGAAGCAATCCTCTACCAAGGTCGCCTACAAGCACTACCGACCTTGGGTCACCCGCTTCCAGCACCACGTCAATCGGCCACCGGAGACGTGGACGCATCAGGATTACGTGACTTTTACCAACACCATGATGGAGGGGCACTCGCCCCAACACATCCAACGGGCTCAATGTATTGCTTACAACTACATAAAATATTTCGCCCTCCAGGGAAGGATCCGCTTCGGCCTCCAGCTCCTCAAGGTCAGGAAGGCGGACTCAAGCCCTCACTACACGGTCACCGAGGAGGAGTATCAGACGCTCCTAGCAACCGCCACCTGGTTCTGCCCGGAGCGTTTTGTCCGCCGCAACCGTCTGCTCCTGATGCTCTATCACGACACCGGGGCGCGGCTTCGAGAGATTCTGTCTCTCGACCTCAGCGACATCACCCATGAGATGTCCGCTGTCATCAAGACGGAGAAAAGCACGAGAAAGCGCCGGCTGTTCTGGTCGAAGGAAACCGACCATGAGCTGAGGCTCTACCTCAAATGGCGAGGAACCCTCAAGACAGCGGAACCTGCGCTGTTTGTCTGCATTCAGCGACGCACACCAGCCCGGCTTACAGGAAACGAAGTTGGCCAACTGATGATCCGGCTCCGGAAGGCAGCGGGACTTAAGAGCAAGGTGGTCATTCACTCCTTCCGGCACGCCTTCATCCATCGGATGGCGCGCAAAGGCGTCCCTGATGCCGTCATTGCCCAGATGATTGGCCACTCGACCTCAGAGACGGTCAAGTCTTACACGCACTTGAGCCGTCCCGAGCTGGAGTATTTCCACCGAGCACCGAACCTGCTCGCGGTGCAATCTTACCAGGAGCAAGGCATCGCCATCGATTCGGGATCGCGGAGACCGATTGCATTGGCCGCGTAGGGTTTTCCACAGTTCGCCCTGTGGACCGAAGTTGAGAAATGTCGTAGTATGGGGAGGCACGAAGAGAATCTAGGTGTCTCCTCTTTCACGTCTGAACAACCGCCGTTGAAAAGCAACAATCGATGGGTGTAGAAGGTGGTATACTACACGCATCACTCGTTGAAAAACAAGGTTCGTTCAGGACGTAAAATTAGGTAGAAAGAGGCATCAAAGGCACCATCGATTCACGTCGTGCGGTGCCTTTTTGCATACGGAGTTCTGCACAGAGGAGATAGCCACGCCTCCATCGTATCTTTCTCACCCTTTTACTCACTGACCAACGACCGCTTCACCTTATCTGTGCAGGACTCTGTGTGCAAGAAGGGTTAACAACTAACCCAATATTTTCATGACAAAGAAAACACAAAAGGTTGAGGAAATGGACTATATCCCAGTCCCGTTCCACCAGGAGGGAGACGATCCTGTCCGAACCCTTATCAAGCGCCTTGCGGTGGTGGTCAGGCGTTGGTCAAACGAGGAACTTTCCGGTCGAAGACAGCGCCCCGACCCTGATAGGGAGATCGAATACTGACATGGCGAAGTTTCGCTACGTAAACACAAGATTCTGGGATGATGCCTATGTAACAACACTTGATCCACACGAAAAGCTACTTTTCCTCTATCTTCTGACTAATCCGTTAACGCTCATCAGCGGAGTCTATGAGATCGAGACCCGGCGGATGGCCTTCGACACCGGAATCGACCAGCAGGAAATCGGCGATATTCTCGATAGGTTTGAGGCCGAAGGTAAGATCATCTATGAGAAGCCGTGGCTTGCGATTGTCAACTTCCTCCGCCATCAGAGCCTGAATCCGAAGGTCTGTCGAGGTGTCGCCGTTGCCCTTCAAGACGCTCCTATGTCAATCATGAGCCAGCTTGAGATGCCAACGAGAATTGGGCTCCTTCTGAAGTGGGGCGAGCAGAGATGGCCACCGGCAGCGTCCCACCCCAGCGGTCGTTCTGCCCTCGAAAAAACAGTTCGCAAAATGCCGTCAAAGATCTAAGCTCAGATCGACTAAGCCGTATCTCGGTGGCAGAAGGTATGACAGAGAGCAGGGATCCGCGGAAGGAGGGTGCTAGAGAGAAGCGCTCGGGAAGCGTGGTGCGTGACGCACTCAAGGGTATCAGGCAGGAAATACTTCGAAAGTGGATTGTGAGTGCAGCAACTGCCATCGTTGTTGGCCTTTTTGGAATTTTGTTTGGCCTCAAGTCGTGCAAGTCGACCGTGAAACCCGAGCTTACAATGTGTCAGATCGAAGCTTACTTGCCAGACAGTGTTAGGAAAGGTGACACGATCGAGTTGTATCCTCCCAGCATCAAGCAATCAGTCGGAGACTCAAGAGTCCTTTTTTTTGAAGTTCCTTTCGATGAGATTGCCAACACCAATCTACAGCTTAGACGCCTGAACAACAATGGCGGCAAGATCGAACCAGAGATCCTCTCGCATCTGGATATTGGCGACGAGCCAAAAGTTCGATATGTCCTAGAAAAGCCGGATTGACCATGCCTCAAGAAATTCACTTTAAAAACACCTTTCGTTTTGGGATTTTTGGCCCCGCAATTATTCTTCTCGCATTTGGTCAAGCTACTGGCGAGCTCATTCATTGGCCAAATCTGGTTTTAGCTTATGGCGCTCTCTTTATGGCAATGCTGATCCCGGCATGCCTGTTGCAGCTTCCGATTCTTGGATTCCTCGGGCGGCACACTGTATTGACTGGGGAGTCGCACTTCCCAGTTCTACTGAAGATTCGTCCACTACTCGCTCTTATCGCGTGGGTCGTTTTTGTCCTTACCTCAATTTGGATTGCGAGCTACACCGCATCTGGAGGTATTGCGATTGCCAAAATGTATTCAGTGACAACAGGGCGCGCAATCGATCTAGAACAAAGCGGCGCAATCGCTGCCCTAATACTCAACACGGCATTTATGCTAATTCTGCTCTTGAAGCAGAAAACATACAAGTTGATATCAGTATTCATGACGGTCATTGCAGCAGTTTCGTTCGCATCTATCGTCATCCTATTTATTTGGACGTTAGTCCGAGATGAAATCCAATGGGCATTTCTCGGTGCACTTTTTGATCTTGGTAGACTTGCCTCCATTCCAGAGATTGTGGATCCTCGTCACAGCAAGCTCATTATATCTGCATTTGTTTTTGCCGGTCTAGGCGGTCTTTGGAATGTCCTGTATTCGGTCTGGGTGAGGCAAGAAGCGCTCGGATCGCGCTCGCAGGATAAAAGAAGCGAGTTCGTGGACTACCAAAGCGAACTCAGGAATGTCGACCGATCAACTCAGAGCGTAGAAAACTACAAACGTGTGATGGGCTTGCTGCGAAGAGATCTTTGGATCGGGGTCGCAGGCAATACGATGATGATCGTTATGATCGCCTACATCGTTTATGTTTGTTTCCCCAAGGATGTCGACGCCCCTTCGGGGGTGGGCATAATAACCGCACTAGGAGATGCGGTAAGCTATGAAAGCGTAGTGATTGGAGTTATATTTTACGTTGCAGTTGGGGTGTTCCTGATCGACACTTGGATCGCGGCTGTTGATACACTCGCGAAGCTCCATTCAAACTTCTGCCTGGGCGCAATTTCCCGAATACGCGAATCACCGGCTCCTTCAGAGATTGAGATCAAGCGTCTTTACGTCGCAATCGTGGTGTTCATGTGGGGCATGACCTTCGTGTCGAGCTTCTTTGCTTCCCCACAGCAGCTAATCTTTCTCAATGGCATTTTGTCGGTTTTGGGGGCATCCTTGCTCTCAATGAATCTTTTGTTCGTTGAGCGAGCTATTTGCCAGAGATACTCTGACTACCCGCGACATCGTTTTATGAAGGTGTTCCTGTGGATAGCGTTTTTTGTATACACTGGCATCGCCATCCTGTTCATGATATTATAAAAGATAATGGAGGGCAAATTTAGCAGTCGACATAGTTGGCAAAACGACACGCTGCGAGTGTTGGAGGTATCCGCCTGCTCCTTCGGCAATTGGGAGCGGGAGATAGATTCTGCGTTTCGAGTGTTGTCCATACACATGCAATGTTGGCTTGATCATATCGCTGTAGCCTTCCCGACTAAGGAGGGTGTTCAGTCAGGGATGGATGCGCTTGTGGGCGCGGGCGGAAGTGTGACCAAGGATTTTCGCTCATGGCCGCAAGGTGATGGGCTGCTCGACACGGTTCCAATGGTGGACAGAAAGTATATTGCGAATGGGACTATTGGCTCTGTTTCCGCTGTCTTTGTGTGCCCCTTTAGCAAGGGTGACGAAATGTCGAGATTTGTAGATAAGGTTGGCGGAGGGCGTCCGGCCATCCATCATCTCGGTATTCATGTAGAGAAAATTGACTCAGCTCTATCCCTCCTCGAGACAGAACTGGATTATAAGAGGCTAAGCGATATTGTGGGAAACGATACAAGCATGTTACAAGTTTTTATGAAACGCCCTGAGAGCGATGTTATTGTCGAGTTGATCCAACGTAACGGAGTAGATTCAACGGAGTTCGTGGATTCGAATATAGCTGGCCTATCGGCCTCGATTCGCTAGAGAGACAGAACACGCCACGAGTGCCGCGTTTGCGACGGGAGCCTCGCTACTTTTTAATTATACCATTAGTGTGTGCGGGTTGTCAGGGGAACACCCCCGACAACAATGGGCAAATCTCAAAGAGACGCTAGCGCAGCTCTCCTATCGGACAGTTTGCCCATTGTTGTCGGCGCTGTTCCGGTGGAAGCGCGTCCTTTAGCATCGCAGCTTGTCCTTTAGGTTGCCTATAGGACATCCACGGCCGACAACCCGCACACACACGGGTGGTCTTGCTGACAGGTCTTGTGGACTGGTGGAACTGGCAGGCAACGCCGCCTGGTGCGCCTCGCGCCTTCCGCATCGACAAAGCCACAGCGAGGCAACGCGTTGCCTCATGCAAAGCGCCGCGGCATTGCCGATCCTCCTACGAATGTTCAGTGAACTCATTGTGCTTCGCAAGTGCCCGCCGTCTATCGACCGCGGGGAACGGTTAGACTGGCTGCAGAGCTGCCGGCCGCAATGCTGCGGTTGGGAGAAGTCCACCGAGACCTTTCAGGGGTCTCCTGACCTGGGCTGCTCGCCCCTGTTGCTCCCGCACGGCATGCGCATTCTGCGCACTAACGTTCGGCATTGAGAGAATGCCCTTGCACTTCTAGCTGGAGTGACCTTCCTTCCCGCCATATGAGAAGAATAGGAGGCGTCGTCCTTGCGACGCTGTTGTCGGTTGGAGGAATTTGTGCTCAGCAGGGTGAAATCTCAGTCACGCAGGATTCATCCGGGTATATCTATGTAGAATTTGGGACAACGCCCTGGTTCTCATATGATCTGCAGGAAAGCAGCGACCTAACGACCTGGTTGCCCTCTGGCGTTTCGACTTATGGTTTTGGCCAGAACGTATCAGCGTTCGTCTTCGATAGCTCCACCGTCAATGGGGGGACTCCTGGCGAGCCTGCCAGCCCGCCGCCGGGGCGGAAGTTTTTCCTACGTCCGTTCACAGACAGCACGACTTTGGTTGGATGGATAGGAAACGATGGAAGCGCCTATCAGGTGCTCGATTCGACGAATATGACGGCTGGGAGTGGGCAAACTTTCAGTCTCGATATCACCGATAACGGCTCGCCATATACCGTCTTGGTGACCATTGCCCCAGCGACAGCAGCTCCTCAAGATTACTCAACGGCTACAAGCGGCGCTTTGCCTCCAGGCGAAAGTGGGACGTGGGCAGAGTTCGATGGTGCTCGTGATGAGATCGTCGCAGCGATCTCGAATCCGCCAGCTAGTAGTCCAACAGAAAATGCTGGGAACAGTGCCGTCGGCACGGGCTCCCTGATGTATTTCAGGGTAGTAAAATCGAGCAGTGACCTCGATGGCGATGGGATTACCGACGATCAAGAGGCCATCCTTAACACCGATTTTCTTGATCCTGACACTGATGGTGATGGATACACAGACGGATATGAGGTGGAGAATGCCAGTAATGCCGCTGATCCCGAAAGCCATCCAGATCCGTTGTTGCGATATTTGGTCGAAGAACGAAGCGCATCATATATTAAATCGACCACTTCTGACGGCACCCTTAATCTAGAGGCGTCGTGGGATCCAGGCCTTAACGAAACGCGTGTCTCTCCAACCCCCATCCAGTTCACCTGGATGAGTCAAGTTCTGTCCGACGCATTAGAGTTCCCTGACGTTCCGTCGGGGATGGCGACAGTAGTTGACCAAGACAATGTTGCGATCATCTCGCTGGGCATCTCTCATATTGATCAGACCGGAGGTGGCGGCGGATCAAATCCAGTGAACGAGATTCACAATTCCGCCCACGTTCATAAAAGAGTATGGGCAGAAAGGCAGCCGGTCGTAGACTACGCCCGCAACATCATTTCGATCCAGCTCGAGGAGCATGAATACGTTGATGATGGATCAGGCAGTTTCGATCCGGTGGCAACTACCGAAGTGGACATCATCAACGCGGGAGGGCGGCTGTCTTCTTTCGGAGATCTCAATGCACGTTTTACGGCGGATGTCGGGATTGAAAGCGAAACTGCGAGAGTAACTCGAATTCCGGTCAACATCAAAGTCCACCAGGAAGTAAGTTCTGCTCCAAGCGGGAGTGCAGAGAAATACAAGCATGCTCCACAGGACGACAATGCGAGCAACCTATTCTCTGTATGGCAAGATGAAAGGGTGACTATCGAGCTTGATGGAGTAGCTCCATATTCGAGCCGCCTTCCTGCTGGATACATCACGTGGACTGCCGACGGCCACACGATTCCGGACAACTCAGCGAGCCATGAGTTCTCATGGAGCACCACAGGCAGGAAGACTGTGACCATCGCTATGGGAGGGCACAGCTTCGAAGTTCTTTTTGATGTTCCTGATGTCGGAACAGTCACCCAAACTGAGGCTGTTGCGAACGTGGTCACGCTTCCACCCTGGGCGTCCGCTCAGATTGGCTCTTGGGCAACCTATACGACAATTGAGACGAACGCCATGTATCCTGAGCCGACCCCTAAGAAGGATGCAATCAGGCATTCGTTCTGGACAGCTCTTTCTGTTTCGGACGGTTATGTCACCGCGGCACATGCATTGTATTTCACCACTGCTCACGAATACACCAATAAGTGGAACCAGAGCCAGCAGGCATTTAACTCAACAATGGATCTGCACAACAATGCCGTAGGAACTCAGGTGGACATTTCCCTTCCGACAGTCCCGCCGACTCCAAATATTGCCGCGATTCTCGGGACTCTTAGTTCTCGATATTTTAATGGGGAGATGATGGTATGGCAGATCCCGGCCAATGCGGCCAATCAAGCCCAAGAGAATAGCGAGGGAATATTGATGCTATCCAACGGTGATCGTGTCTCTCCCTAAATCCGATTGTTGGCCTGTTTGGATGCGGCTCTTCCTATTTACTGCAACCTTCCTCATCTGCTTGTCAAATGTTGATGGTGCAATCCCGGGACGATATTTTGATGATCTTCCCGAGTTGGGAATTTCAAAAGCGAACCTTGAGAAGTCCCGAGGGGAGATAGTTGGAATTCCTTCCGCCGATCAAGCCAATCCGGACTCGGGTCGATATACTGAGATTGATCGGACAACAGGGAGGACGGTTACATATTTGGTCAAAGAAGATATCCTGGCCGGCCTTATCTTGAGCTACCCTCCGCAGGCTATTGGGACAGGAATCAAAGGGAGAACGAAGAAAAATTTCTCTCAATTCTCCGACCAGTTTGGATCAGCAGAGATAGGCAGGACGCTTCGAGTTGATAAGGCTCTTACTCACCAGGAAGTATCAGTGGCGTTCTGGGAAGTGACCGCTTCAGAGAAATTGGCACTTTGCAGCAATGCGACAGAGTATAGCATCTACCTGTATAACCCCAACCTGATTGAGCACAACGAACTGTTTGCGGATGTCTCTTCTAAGGCTGATTTGGACAAATTCGGAGATGCGGTAAGAAAACAGCTGGCAGACAACGCTCCGATCGAAAGAGATGTCTTGGCGGATTATCTGTCTGAAGTGTCCAACGAATCAGTTGGACGCGGAAGCGCTACCTCTGTTGAGGCGGGAGGCCAGAAGGCAACCAATGGTCAAGGCGGTGCTGACCGAGAAGAAGCAGCTGAACTGTCCGCCGGCAGCACGAGCTACTGGATGTGGATCGTCATTGCCGCTGTCCTTATTGGCGGCGTGGCGATAGTGTGTGCTGCCAGAGGCCAGAGATGAAGACTTCCACCCACTGGCTACGAGGATGCCTCTTGAAGTTCGCTATTGTGGCAGCTTTGGGATTGTCACTGCTGACATATCTGGGGATGCAGGGAAAGAAGGTTGGCGAGTCAGTGTCTCCCGATGGGGACATGCGGATTGTGGTTCGTGATTACTACACAGGGAAGGTTCCGTTCTTGAGGATATTTGAATTCACTAGCAGAAAATACGTATTTGATGCCTATGGGAAAGATCGTGCGAGGAATCGATCTTCGTTCGACTTCCGAAGCGACAGCTTCATCGCGAACAAAATGGACGTAGAGTGGTTGTCATCAACCTCCGCTGAGGTTCGATTGGATGGGATTTCGGCTGCGTTCTTTGATGGAAAAGAATGGATCGAGATACGGCAGGAGGATAGAAACAGATTGGATGGTATACGAGAGAGATTGAGGGGTTCAGATGTCTCATCATGAGACGCATGTTCAATTTCGCGCGGGGAGGCAGCGCGCCGCCAAGGTGAATGGTTTTGTGTTGGAATTGCTCATCAATTGATGGCCGGCCATCAGGTCGATCTGACAAGCGAAGGATGGAGCCCGATCTGCATGCGGATAGTGGTCGCAGGTATCGATCTGTTTATAGGGCATGGAGAAGCGCATCCGGTAAACATGCATCACCTAAAACTCTCGAGAATTGCCCCTTGAGCGGAGCGAAGTCATGCAAGGGGGGCAGTTTCTATGGGCTCAACTAGGCTCACTTCGTTGTCGGTAGAATACGGTTATGTTAGACTGTGTTCAGTGAACGGAAAACCGATACAAAAATATTTGGAGAGGTTGCTGAGGCATGCAGATTTGGTTGATTTAGTTGATAAGCGCGAGGAACTATACGATGAGGTTTTAAGGGGGTGGCAGAAAGGAGTGAAGGTTTACTTCGAAGATGGGTCATCCATCTTCAATTTTGGATTCGACATAAGACATTCTGTGTGGTTTAAGGCTGACCTTGGATCAAAGGGGTGCTTTGAGTGTGAGTTGAACTTTGATGCGGGAACGGTTGTGTGCTGGAAGAGGAAGAAATTGCCGAAGAAAGGGAGGAGGGGTGGCAATTACGAGCTTGTTTTTGATTCTAAGGGAACTGAACTGGTTGGAGAGTGGTTGAAATCGCAGTCTGGATTTAGGGCGCGAGGAAGACCTAGTAAGCCTAAGATTTCCTGCGTAGAGAATCATGGAATAGATTTTGATGTGAAGGACTAAGGACTGATGGCCTCAATCGACTTCCCTATTTATCTCTTCCCTCGCCCGAATGCTGCCTCGCATCCTGCTGGGCAGCATTCTTGTCCCTTTCGCATCAGGAGCGCTTCCCATCGTTTCGGCGAGTGCTTGCTGCGACCAGATAGCCTATCCCATTCTAACCCTAATACTAAAGAGAGAAATATAGGCTAAGGGTAGGCCTTCTTTTCCACAGTGGGGATAACTCTGGGACGGGGTGTGTCTTCCCGGAGTGGCCGGTCTTCGATACAATACAGGGGTGGAGCGGTCGGTTCCCACTATGAAGGCCGACACACTTTCTCTACAACTCAAGATTCTGGCGATTCTCTTTCAATCGCGTGCGGCCACTCAAGACCAGCTTGAGTCACTTTTACCTAGTTCCCCGATGAATGGGGTGGGGGAGGTTCTTCGGGCGATGCTTGACGAACAGCTTCTGAGGCGTCGCGAGCTGCTCTTGGGCGGAAACGTCGTCTACACGTTGTCTCGGGCTGGTTGCGCGCTGGCGATGGATCATGACGTCATCGATCGAGCAGAGATCTCGTCGAAGCATCTCTGGCGGAGGCTCGAGGTGAGCGACCTGACCCTGCTACACGAACTTGAGGTCGTTGACTTAAGGATCGCTTTTGAGAAGGCCGCCACGGGTCGTTGCTCAGTCTCCACGTATCTCGCTCAGAGGCGGTTTGTGACCGAGGCCGGCAAGCGCATCTTTCCAGATGGCGTCCTGACTGTCGCCGGTGGCGGCAAGGCGGAGTCCCGATTCTGCTTGGAGCTTGATCGTGGGACTGAACCACTACGGCGCATAGTGACCAAGGTTGCGGACTATTCGAGTCTCGCGGGCTCGGGGCTTCGTAGACCGTTCCGCGTCCTTTTTGTCGTGCCCTCGTTTGAACGCCGGAACAACATCGCATGGCTGCTACGGGAAGAGTTTCCGCAGCTACCCAACTTCATCCTGGTGGGGGAAAAGAAGGATGTGCTCCATGATCCGTTGGGTGCCGTGTTCCTCACGCCAGGGGCGCTCAGGGCTGTAAATCTCTCAGCCGCAACACCGACCGTCGCAAGTGGCGAGGTATATCGCCGGAGCAAAGAACGGGACGAGCTTATCAAGAAGGAAGCACGGCTAGTCAGCCTCCACCGGACGTGCCCGGTGAAGGCGTAGCTTTTTTAGGCATGACTGAGGATTCAGAAATAAAAGAGGGCGACCACGAGGTGGTCGCCCGTTGAGCTAGCCAAGGACTAGGTTCAGTTGTTCCGGCGCGAGGTCGCGAGGATCCTTCCCGTCCTCAAGCTCGACCCAACGACATGCCCGGTGAAGGCCGAGTTTCATGAACGACTTTCCGATGCAGGTTCGTCCTGCTGTGTCACCATCGAACAGGAAGGTCACGATGGCCTCATCAGCCGTGTGCTCCAGAACGAGCAGGAGTTGGGCGTCTGAGAGGTCAGAGCCGAAGATCCCGCAGCAATCGGGATAGCCGTGCTGCCAGAGGTGCCACACGTCGCGAAAGCCCTCGACAACGACCAGTTCCTCGAGGTCTTGGCCGAGTTCGTGGCCGTTGTAGAGCAGCGCTGAGGTGTGCACCTCAAGGCGAGTTCCCTCTTCTTCGCGAGGCGGTGGAATCAGGAACTTCGGCTCCCCCTCCACTTCCTCGACGATCCTTCCGGCGTAGGCGATCAACTCGCCGTCGCCACGTCGGATCGGGATGGCGATTCTGCCCTTCATCAGTCCAGTGCTGCAATAGCCGAGGCCGAAGTGGCTGACCGTGCGGCTTTCGATCCCGTGTTCGGTGAAGTAGTCGTGATGGGGATCGAGACGCTTCAACTCGAAGGTCATGGGTGGATTGATGATCACGGGCAGCATTGGGCTGTCGGCCTCCTCCGGTTCGGGGTGAGGTGTCGGTTCGGCTTGGGGATCGGAAGCCGACACGGCGGCTTCCCTCTTCTTCGACTTCTTGCGTTTCTTCCCCTTGCGCTTTTTGCCCTTCTTCTTTCTGGGCTTCTGGTCACCACTCGCATCGATGCCGAACGAGTCGGCAAGGTAGCGAGCAGCTTTGCGTAGGTCGGTCGAGTCACCGGGGTCTCCACCTGCCATGTGGACAGCGAAGTCGAGGATTCCGGCGCCTTTGGCCTTGCAACCAAAGCACTGAAAGAGGCCTTTCTCTACGTGTGCAGAGAACGACGGAGACCGTCCTTTGCCGTCATGGTTTGGGAACGGGCAGAAGCATGAGAGCTGGACTCCCTTGGCCTTGCTCGGGTCGAGTTTGTAGTGGGTGATGACTGCCTCAAAGGACAGTTTTTCCTTGAGTAGATTGAAGTCGATTCGTTGCGACATTGCTAGGTCTTAAGGTTCAGGGTTCCACCCTATCAAACCAGGTGCGGTCAGACCCCGCAATTGCTCCTATCCACAGTTTGGATACTCAACTAGGCAGCGAGCCGACTACGGTTGAGCTTCACGATGCTGCCCCCGTAGCCATGATTCACCTTCTGCGGTGGAAACGTCTGCCCGAGGCGAATCGCACCAGTGCCATCGCCCTCGGGCAATCTCGTCGCCACGCGGAAATTCGGTAGCTCGGTGAACCGCCTTGGCGAAAACTCGTCATCAAACTCGCGTGATAGGATAGCGGCGTCGGCGCTTCCGACTCGGAACGCGATGATTGACGCGACGTTGCCGAAGATCGCATCTCGAACCTCATCGGATAGCTGCGAGGTGAACTGATGTGCCAGGACGAGGTGCAGTCCGTATTTCCGGCTCTCAGAGAGGATGGTTGAGAAGGCCTCCGTCGCGAAGGACTGGAACTCATCGATGAAAAGGGTGAACGGAGACGGTTCGGGGATGCCGGCCTTCGTTGCTGCCTCTTTGCTTGGCCTTGAGAGCGCGGCCTCTTGAAATGCTGAGACCAAAAAGGAACCGAGTAGTCCGGCCTTGCTCTCGCCGAGCCCGCCCTTGGTGAGATTGGCGATGAAGATCTGACCCGAATCCATCATCCGGCGCATGTCGAGATGGCGCTTCGGGTGGCCAAGTGTCCGCCGGAGCGGTGGTGATGCCATCAACTGGCCGACCTTGTTGAGGATGGGGGCGATAGCCTCTTCGCGGAATCGGGGCAGCCAGACGTCAAACTCAGCCTGCCAGAATGCCCGAAGTTCGAGGTCGCGAACACGTTTCACCGTCCTCGCTCGAAAGTCGCGATCAGTCAGCAACGGCCGGATGTCGGCGAGGCTTCGCCCGCCTGCTTCAAGGAGTGAGGCTACGGCGTTGAAGAGGATGTATTCCATCCTCGCTCCCCAGAAGTATCCCCAGATGTTCTTGAACGCACCGACGATCGAGTCGGCGACCAGGTGCCGGCGCGCGGGTGGGACACCAGCCAGGACGTTGAACGGGATGACCGATTCTTCGTCCGACGGGTTGAAGTAGATCGTCTCTCTGATCCGGTGGGCGGGAATGGCGTCGAGAAGGGACTCTGCCTCTGATCCGTGGGGATCGAGGAACCCAACGCCGTTTCCGGCCGCGATCTCAGCGATGATCAAATTGCGCAGGAGTGTCGATTTTCCGCACCCGGTCTTGCCGACGATGTAGGCGTGCTGAGAACGCCCTTTCGATGAGATCGCAAGGACGTGGTTCGTGTGGACGTGATCGGTGGCGATCACCAGATCGGTTGGGGTGTAAGGCATGGAGGGAGAGGTGACCGCCTCCACCCGAGAGGACACCAAAGCCCCTAGTCCACCGAGAGCGTGGCTGTGGTTGACCGGGCTGTCGGGGTAGTAGGGGCTTCTGTGCGTGCAGTTCCGGAAGATAGTATATCAGACTCGCTCGGATTCAGTGCGCGCCCTCTCAACGTAATCGACGAATGCCTTGTCCAGCAGCTCGCGCTGTTCCCTGAAGACCGCAGCCGGGATCGGCCGAGAGAAGAACTGTCCGATGTCCTCTCGCTCCCGTTCGGGCGCTGGATACGAGCCGAGACGCTGCGCCTGGAATGACGCGTTGAGGTGGAGAATGACCGATAGCACGAACCGACGCTCGGCTAGAGTCACCGGCCGGTTCTCTAGATCAACCGATTCGTCCCGGATTCGAGCAAGCGCCGGGTCTTTGAAGTATTCGCTCCAAATCTTCCGATGCTCGGAGGCGATAGTAAGGAAGGTCTCTACCCTTCGTTCTTTGACATCGTCGCGAAGCGAGGCAGCTGCCAGAAGCAAGCTGCCGATGATACCGACGCTTTGAAGCGCCGTGAACCAGTTGTCCGCAAGGGTGGTGAGGAGTTCCATCCCCACCATTGTATCAGGGAGCGCTCCGCCAGTGACCTAGACAGTCGCCGGGATGTCTGGTCTGGCCTCGACCAAGGTGTGCCGCGGGATGACGACAATCTCCTCGTCGTCCCCGCAACCCGCCGAGGGAGGCAGATGAGGCCGGAGCCTGTCGGTGGCTCGAACCCCGATGACGGCGAAGTCGCCGGATTCAAGCTCAAACATGTCTGGGCACCCGTCACAGGAGGAGGTCTGGCGGCCGTTGTGGTGGGGATCTTTGCCAAGGCGTCTGAGTATCATAGCCAAACCGGTTGTTATCGATAGATAACAGGCGGGGCTGCGGTTGCAAGCCGAAAATTGGGTTTGGAAGAATCCGACCCGTCAGACGAAATCGTTAAGGCCGTCGTCGCTCGACTTAAGGCGAAGCGAAAGGCTCTCGGCTATTCGTTTAGGGAGGTCGATTCCCGCTCCGGCATCAGCTACGCGGCGATCAAGAACATCGAAGATGGCGAGAGGTCGCCGACACTCTACACTCTTCTCAGGTTGGCGGAAGCACTCGACGTCTCTCTCTCAGAGGCGTTAGCGGCTCAGGGGCGATAGCTCCCCGCAGAAGCGATTGGGCTTCGTGAGACAGCGAGGTGGGCGACCTCACGGCTATCCCTGTCAAAGTCTACAGATTTCTTGAAGGTGCACCCGTGAGAGCGACTGCCCTGGAATTCGTGTTGACCCAACCATTGTATCTCGCATGTTCTCAAGCGATTCAGATCTTGAGTTCGGCTATGGAGGGGACTATTCGGGAGTTATGTGAGGCGCACCCTGAGGCATGCGAAGCACTGCAGGATCTCGATTACGCTACGGCTGGCGCGCTGATTGGAAGTCTTGCCACAATACCCGATCTCCATGCCAATACGCTGCGTATCGAGATCCTTGGCCACCTCGCTGCTGCTCAATGCAGGGGCGAGCATTTGGCGACCACTGATGACCTTAAGCGCTGGATCGAGGTTTTGATGGCCAGTTCTCCACTTGTGCCCTTGGAGGATTCTCCTGAGGATGCGTTTATAGGGTATGTGTGTTCTGATTATGGGGGGTGGCGCACCTTCGACGGAGTCTTCGCGAACGGCTATTTCTGGCTTGAGAGATTGATTGGCTTCCTTTCAGAGAAGACTGATTTTCCGAACTGCTCCGAAAGTCTCAAAAGGGTGGTTCATCTCATGCGATTGGGAGACGCCGTCGCGAATAGGCTAGGTCTTGAACGCTATATGCCGGGAGGGGGGCAAGCTGCCGGAGCAGTAGTCATTCCGGAAGAGGCGACTCTGGAGTCCCACTTAGCGGCAATAGTCTTCTCAAACGAAGAACTGGAGGGCTTAGACATTGATCTTTCTGCACTTGAGGGTTTCGTGCTCAGTGACGCTGTGCGCCAATCCCTTGTGGCGGAGAAACTCTGGGGCTCCTCCATTGAGCGGTATCCGTTGCTCAGGAGTGGAGATAACATCATTGTCGCAACTCCATCTTTTCTTTGCCGTGCCGCAATGCGTTCGGTAATGGAGGGGGTTGGCTCATCAATGGGAGGGTGGGGGGATACCTTCTTTGGAATCGAAAGTGCTGAATTCTTTATCAACAGCGTGATCAGGCGACTCAAAATACAGCCGATTGAGGTCAACGCTCCGCCCCCCCCAGATTCTCTCCCTCCCCTATTCCCATATTTTGGGCAGTTTGACTACGGGAAGACGATTGTAGCACTGACGTTTTGCTCCCAATTGAGCGACAGCGCTTCACTAGATGATCCTGACAGCCTGGAGGAGAGCCAGGTAGCCGATTTTGAGGACTACTTGGGCGGTTGCTGCGATGCGCTCAGTAAGGTCGAGGGGTTCTCAGGTGGGATGATACTTGTCGGAGTTTCATCGGTCGGCCAGGGCGCATCGATCGGTTTCAATCGTATGCCTGAAAACTGGCATTTTTTTGGCGCCGGCCTTGGCGAGTGGCGAGCACTCTTGGACGACGCGGGTTTCGACGCCCATAGGCTCTGGAGACTTGGCGAGCAGCTTGAATACGCCCAGGGCGCTGGAATCGAATTTTCCAATCTTTCTGGCCTGCTCAATCTATATGCCTATTGGAAATCGAACGAATACTCGATCATTCCCCTTCAAGTGGACGTTCGAGAGGGATTGCATCGGCTTGGGATCTCCATGGACTTTAGCCGGGATGTTCGCGTCGATCTGCATCGGGTCGCCGATCGTCATTGCCGCCTAACCCACGATGGTTCTCGTTGGGCTCGCCTAAGGCGCGTGGCAAAGGGTCTAAATCCTGACTATTCTGCTGAGAACATTTATGGAGACGAAGCGCTCGCAGGCGAAGGGGAACTATTGGGATGTGTCGATGGAGGGGATGCAACGTGGTGGGTTTCTTGTCCAGGGAGACCGGAGAACGGTGCCGCCAGGGATCTCCAGTATCAGCTCTGGGAGTGCGTCTTGAATTGGTTGCATCGCGCAGCGCCCGTCTTTGATCGAAAGATTGGGGCAGTCAGGCGCGATTCGGTCTTGGTCGAAGTTTTGCTCCCTGGGGTAAGTGAGTGGGGGTGGTCAGCTGCTTCGAGTTTGGTCGGCGCCGATCCGGTCGATTCGTTACAAGTTGCCGTTTCGAAGGGCGATGGTCACGCCGTGATTACGGTCAGGGAGGAGTTCCTGGCTGAATTTCACCAACCAGAAAACCTCGCTGAGAGGAAATTGGTTGGCCTGCTGGCGTCCGCTGCATTGGAGCTTATTGGGGAGACTCAAGAGCGAGTTCAAATTGAAGAACTCGTCGAGGAGATCACCAAAGGCATGGATGCCCGGTTCTTCCATGTGGTGAATGCGCCCACTCTTGAGACTGTGCTCGCCGAGCCGGGGCGCCCATCTCCCACGTTTATTCCTCCGGAGGCCGTCAGTCAGGCTCAAATCGGATTAGCTGACCTCGTAGGGCGACCAGAGGGGGGGCGAATCGAAGGTCGAGATGAGGCCACGAAGTTCCTGACGAAGGCGGTCGAAATGATTTGGGAAAGGATCGAAGGTCGTATTAGGCCGCTCAGTATCAATTCAATTGCGTCGCGGTGCTTCTCACAAATCGATGAGATTAGTCGGGACAAGTCGAGATGGAAGCTTTCCACTCGAGCGTTGATCGCTCTTGAGGGAAACGCTCCTTGGCTACAACATGAGCTTCGAGCACGGCTGAACGACCTTTCCTCCGCTGAGATCTCCAACCGGCTGATTATCGAGACGGCAACATACGCAGCTTCGGACTCCGAGAAGCGACCCATTTCGCTTGCCGAGCACGCCGTTGTAATTGCAGAGATGTCCGTGCTCTTAATCCTCGCCAACCACCGTGACGCTGTTGCGGGAGGATTCATGGAGCCGAGGATCACCATATTTCCAAATGGCGCGATCGATATTGACCAAACCTTCTATGAAGAGGTGTTCAGCCCATATTTGGGGTCGCATCTCGACGATTCGATTGGGCTCGCAGCTAGCTCTTACGAGGATTTCTTTCAGCCCCGCGATGATCGGGGGAGCGGAGCTGAGGACAAACCGAGCACGGAGGTCGGCCACTTCGAGCGGGCATTTAGAGCGGAGTTTGGGTTCAATTTGAATGTCATGGGTAAGCTCGTTGAGATGTTCGACGAAATGGCGCTCGAAAGTGGCCAGGCGGGAGGGGTTGTTGATGCGACTATTCTTCGGGCGATGCTCCGCAAGAAATGCGGAGTAAGTGGCGAGCAAGCCGCTGCACTTGTTGAACGATTCACGCTTCCCATTCGAAAGGGATGGAATCGTGACTTACCGAAAGGGTTGAAGCAAGAAGACGTCTTTCCCTGGGGACATCGAAGGGGGCTTTCAGTTCTTCAGAGACCTTTAGTTCAAATTTCGAAAGCGCCAAGGACTCTCTCGGTATCGGCACCGCACATTCATCGTTGGGTGGGGTATCTGATGTCCGGCCTCGTAGAAGGCCACTTTCCGGAGCGCCAGTTCCGCTCTTCGGCGATGAAGAAGTATATCGGGAAGATCGCCGGCACTAAGGGGCATCAATTCGCATCGGAAGTGGCCGAAACTCTGAAGGGGTTCGGGTTTGAATGCGATCTTGAAGTGAAAATGACCGCATTGGGAGCGCCAAAACAACCTGATCTTGGGGACATTGATGTTTTGGCCTGGGATGCTGCGACTGCCGTGGTGCTACTCATTGAGTGCAAGCGACTTCGCGCTTCCCTCACAATGCGAGATGTGATTCAGCGACTTGAAGAGTTCAAGGGCGAAGGGAAAGATCGTCTAGCGAAGCACACTAGGCGAGTGCAGTGGATTGAAGGAAATCTGGGAGGACTCTCAACGAGGATTGAGATCGAGTCCGCTAAGATCAGATGCGTGCCCTTGCTCGTCACTAACAGTCGGGTTCCTATGAGCTTTGTTGATGGAATCGACTTCTCGGCGGATCATGTGATCGCAATTCAGGGGCTGGAAGAGTGGCTTGGATCGATTGCGTGAATCTGGGTTTAGGGAGGTCGAATCTGATAGCATTGAAAGCAGGACTAGCAGTATCGTTAGGAAGTTTGCGAAAGCGTGGGAACGGTTGCTACCGCCCGTCTTAGAGTCTCCATCTCGGCGTGAGTGTATCGGTCGTTGACTGCTTTTGAGGCGTGACCGGTAAGCCTCTGTCGCATCTCTTGAGATACCCCAGCGTTCGCCATCGCTGAATTGAACGAGTGTCGCAGCGAGTGAAAGGTCAAGGTCGATCGATTGCGTCCTTTAGAGCCCTTCCTCGGGATGGTTTCACCGGCAACTTTGGCTTTCTCCATGATCCGACGAAACTGGCCTGAGAGGCCGTTCCGTCCTGCTGCCGTCTTTCCGGCGAGTTTGGGATAGACGAATTTGGTGCGTGCAGTTGCGGGGCATTTGTCGAGCCAGCGCCGAAACTCCGGGTGTATGGGCACTTCCACCCTGCGCTTGGTCTTGCCCTGGAGGAAATCGATGGCGCCGCGTTCGAGATCGACTGCATCCCATCGGAGGTTGGAAAGGTCGCCAATTCGTGCACCGGTGTAATAGCCGCCGAGAATCAGCCCCTTCCAATCGCCCTCCGCCGCAGCGACCAGCGAAGCCACTTGGGTGGATGTGAAGGTTGCCCGTTCCTCGATGACGGCGGTTAGGAGATCGACCGCCTCGGCCGGGTTGTGGGTGAGGTAACCGAGCTTGCGAGCCCGGTTCAGCGGCGTGCGAAGGATCTTGAGCGCCATATTGACGGTCGTCTCTGATCGTCCGCCCTTGAGGAGCAGATCGCGGAATTTGCGAACATCGGCCACCGTGATTCCGGTGAGCGGGGCGATGCGCTTGGATCGGGGGAGGGTGCCGAGGAAGGTTTTGATGACCCCCTCGTAGCGGAGGTGGGTTGTGGCAGCCCGGGAGCCCTTCTTATCCTGTAGCCAGCCGTTGAGCCACTCTTCTGTGCTGGGGTTATCGATGGTTTGGCCGGTCGAGATCTCCAGGATGCGGTTGAGCATGTCCCTGGCCGAGGATTCATTGAGTTGGCCGCGTAGCGCCATACCGCCGGCGTCTTCGAGGATCCGGTAGATCTCCCCGGATTGCTCGTCGTTCTGGGGCTGATTGCTGCGCCGGGCGAGACGCTCCATCTCCGCAGCCACACGGACGGCCTCGGGCTTCCGTCTCTTTTTGGTGGAGCGGTGGCGCCGTTTTCCGCTGCCGTCGAAGAAGGCCGCATACCAGTAGGGGGAGCCCTGTTGTCTGAACACCGAAGCCATGGCCGATCTGTATTAAAACTGTCCTTAGTGCGGAGGCCGTTTGAGCCCAGAAAACTCGGCAAACCGTCGTCCTCCGGGGTCTCAAACCGCGCATCGAAATCGGGGCAGAAACGCCTCGACTTCCCTCCCATTATTTCCGATTCCGCCCTCCGATCAAGCATTTTAATGACAAATATAGTAACACTTGAGGACGTCAATCGTGTCCGATGATGTCGGAAATACCCCGAAAAATCAAGAAACGTTGAAAACCGGAAACGAGAAAACGACTCGGCGGTTCGATTCCGTCCCGAGCCACCATCTTCAAAAGTTTGCAACGTTTCAGGAGGGAACGTCGATCTTTGGCCACCCGCCGACACGTGTCGGCACTGCCCGCTCGGCGCAGCGAAGTGAGCCGAGCTATCCGTTCCTGCGAAGCCAGACCGCAGAGGTGAGGCGCAGCCGAACATAATTCGATTCCGTCCCGAGCCACTTCTTTCACATAAGAGCTCCGTTTTCTTAAGGAGCATCGAACCTTGGTCACCCGCCGACACGTGTCGGCACTGTCCGCTCGGCGAGCAAAGCGAGCTGAGCTATCCGTTCCTGCGAAGCCCGCCGCTGCTGGATATGAATTACCGTTGCCGCTGGCCTAACTGGCGGTGTGGCGATAGCGTCTGCTGCCAGAGGTCAGAGATGAAGGGTTCCAATAATTGGCTGCGAGGATGTTTTTTGAGGTTTGCGATTGTTGTAGCTTTAGGATTGTCATTGCTAACCTATATAGGGATGCGAGGAAAGAAGGTTGGCGAGTCAGTGTCTCCCGATGGGGGCATACGAATCGTGGTGCGTGATTACTACACAGGGAAGATTCCGTTTTTTAGGATATTTGAGTTCACTAGCAGAAAATACGTATTTGATGCCTATTGGGAAGATCGTGTGAGGAATCGATCTTCGTTCGACTTCCGAAGCGACAGCTTCATTGCGAACAATGTGGATGTAGAGTGGCTGTCATCGGTCTCCGCTGAGATCCTACTAGATGGAGTTTCGGCTGCGTTTTTTGATGGAAAAGAATGGATAGAGATACGGCAGGAGGATAGAACCAGATTGAACGATATACGACAGAGATTGAAGGCGAGCGGCCTTTCCTCATGGCGCACCTGTCCTATCCTTAAGGGGGGCGCAGGATATCGGTCTGGAATTGTGGTTCGGGGAGAATTACGCACCTTCGTTGATGCCAATTCGCAATAGGGCAACAGTTGGAGGCATCTGGGCTCTCTGTGCGGGCGGAGCAGCCATTTCAATCTGCGTTCCTATGGGAATCCTGCCCAACGATTCGCTGACTCTGATCGTCGCGCTTCCGGTCATCATTGCCTACGCTCTCGGTTATGTTGCCGCGCCGCTGTTGAGCCAGTTGTATCGGCGTGATTTTTTGATGGCGGCGGCATGGGTAGCCCTTCTCTTCCCGCTGACGATCCTCGGTGCGCTGACGCTGGTGTTTGGAGGCAGGTTGCTGATCCTGGCGATAGCGAGCGGTGAGATCGGCGGCCTGTTTTCAAAGGCATCGGCAGGTTGGGCGTGGGCGACGATCATCGGAGTGGTGCCGATTCTGACGATAGCCTCCGCGATCTTCTCGACGCTTGGCAGTCTCGGATGCGGGATTTTTCTTCGTCGCGTCGATCTTCGGAACAAGCCTGCTTCCGACTGAGAAGATCGCGAACCGGCCAACACCAAAGCTGGGTTGAGCCCAGGTTCCGGGGTGAGGGAGGCGGCACCAGTGCAGAGACGACCGCGGTGATCTTCGCGCGGAGGAGGCGCGCATCTTTGGGAGCACGGCAGGATAGCAACCACCCAAGCGTTAAGAAGATCCGAGATACTCCCCGCCGCCTCGGGCGACATATGTGCATATGCGCCAAGATCTCGTTGACGACAGATCGGGGCGCCCCGGGATCTTTTTCCGATTCCGACAATAAAGGCGGCGGCAGGGGGATTGGCACCGGTATGAGAGAAACCAATCCAGCGATGAAGATGATGATGGCAACCCGGACACAGGCCGTGGCAACGGCGGCAGCAGCCTTGGTGTTACTGACCCTCGCCGGACGCGGGCCGAGCCAGACGATAGAGACCCGCATGCCTGCGGCGGACGAGCCGCACGAGGGGACCTGGTTGCAGTGGCCGCACCACTACACCTACGGATTGGATTACCGGAACCAGGTCGAGGCGCAGTGGGTAGAGATGACCCGGGCGCTGGTGACGGGGGAGAACGTACACATCATCGCCTACGACGCCGCGGAGCGGGAGCGGATCGTCGCGCTCCTGGGCGCCGCCGGGGTGCCCCTGGAACGTGTCGATTTCCTGATCCGGCGCACGGACGACTACTGGGTTCGCGACAACGGACCGATATTCGTCTTCGACATCGACGGGAACCCCAAGTTGACCGACTGGGGGTTCGACGGTTGGGGGGACGACGCGTCGTGGGGGAACGACAACACCGTGCCGGCCGCGGTCGCCGGGACGCTGGGGATGCCCCTGGTGGACCTGAACGCGATGGTGCTTGAGGGCGGCGCCATCGAGGTTGACGGAAGGGGCGTGCTGATGGCGACGCGGAGCTCGATCCTCGAGCCCAAGCGCAATGCCGGCCTGACCCAGACGCAGGCCGAAGCCTACATGCGGCAGCACCTCGGGATACGGAAGTTCATCTGGCTGGACGGCGCAGATGGCGGGACGGAGGACATCACCGATACGCACATCGACGGCTTCGCGGTCTTCGGGCCCGGGCGCACGATCGTGACTATGAGCCGCGAGGACCTGGCCTACTGGCAGATCTCGGCCGCGGACATCGACCGCCTCTATGCCGCGACGGACATCGATGGGGTCGCCTACGAGTTTGTCCACCTCCCGCTGACGACCCGGGATGTGGTGACGACCTACGGGCAGAGCGTCGGATACCGGAGCTCCTACGCGAACTACTACGTGGGTAACAGCGTCGTGTTGATGCCGAGCTACAGCGACCCCAGCGACGCGGTGGCGAAGGCGGTCCTGGAAGGTCTGTATCCGGACCGGACCGTGGTGCCCATCGACTGCCGCAACCTCTGCGTGAACGGGGGCATGGTGCACTGCGTGACGCAGCAACAGCCTTCGGTCCCGGTCAGAGAGCCTGCGCCGATGGGCCTGTCGATGCTGCGGGCGGACGCCGCGGGGGTGGTGATGACCTTCCAGGGCGAAGCCGGCGCGAGCTACCGCCTGGAGGCCTGCCCGAACTTGCTGAGCGGGGGCTGGGCCGAGGTCGAGAGCTTCGTCCTGGCCGGCACGACCCGGACGCTCACCGTGCCGATGGGCTCGGAGGCGAGGCGGTTTTTTCGGGTGGTCAGGCGCTGACTTTCCGCCAAGACTGGGACGGAGCCATCCTGACGGTGTGACCGAGGAACCCGACGAGACGCTGATATTGGCCGCACAGGGTGGCGATCGAGATGCGATGACAACCTTGCTGAGACAGTGGAACGACCCGGTGTTCGGCTTCCTCCTGCGCTCGTTGAGGAACCGGGCAGATGCGGAGGACGCCGCGCAGGAAACCTTCGTGCGGATCGTGAAGGGGCTGCCGAAATACGAGCACCGAGGACGGTTCCGGGCGTGGCTGTTCCAGATTGCGCGCAACCAGGCGGCGGCGACCGCGAAGCGGAGGAAGAGAATCGGCGAGCGGGAGCTGGGCACCGAACCCGAGCAGCTAGGCGCCCTGGCGTCGGAGGAAGACGGGGATCTGGAGGACGTCGAGCGGTCGGCCCTGCTGCGCCGGGCGATCGAGGGACTGCCGGAGGCGGAGAGGGAGGTGGTCCTGTTGCGCTTAGACGAGGACTTGAAGTTCCGCGAGATCGCAGTGCGGACCGGGGCGCCGCTGAACACCGTGTTGGGGAGGATGAGAAACGCCACACGCCGCCTGCGGGAGCAGCTGGAGAGATCGAGATGACGGAGCCGGACAGAGAGTATTGGGAGAACGAGATCCTGCTGCGCTCGTCGGGCGAACTGCCCGAGGAGCGGGTGCCCGCCCTGGAGGAGGCCATCGCGAAAGACCCGGAGCTCGCCGAGCTGGCGAGGTTTGTCGACCGGGATCTGGCGGGGGCCTCGAAGGCGCCGCGGAACTTTGTGGGTGATGCCGTCATGGGCGAGGACACGCCGCTGACCCCACCGGCTCCAATGAGGTGGTGGCCGCTCGGGGCAGCCGCTGCCCTGGTGTTCGGGGGGCTGTTGGCCCTCTTACCGAGGATGGTGGACGACCCGGATCCGGGCACCGGCCTGGCGGGTTCGAACCCTGTTCGCGAACGTCTTACCGTGACCGCCGAGATCTCCGGGAGGGCCTTGGAGTTGGAACGGCAGCTCGCCGAGGCTCGCGAGGTGTTCCGATCCGGCCGCTACCGGCGCCCGGCAACCTCTTAGATTCAATCTTATGAAAGCAATCGTCCTTTGGTTCATGACATGCGGGGTTCTCTTCGGAGGCGATCAGGAGAACCTGGCCATGGCGTTCTTGGAGAAGCATGCGCCGGAGGTCCGCCGCGAGATCGCCGCACTGCGAGACGCCGACGCCGAGGGATACCGAATCTCGGTGGCGGAGGCCGCCGCCGCAGCGAGGGAGCACGGGCGGCTGCTCGAATTGGGAGACCGCCCGGCGGCGGCCGCCTACCTAAAAATGTATCAGATCGACTTCGACGCCGTCGCGGTAGCGGACGAAATCGTGGCGAGCGAGGACGAGCGGGAGATCGAGCGGTTGGAGGAGGAGTTGCGGGAGCTGGTGGACGCGAGCTTCGAGCAGTGGGCGATCGTCGAGCGGGCGCGGGTCGAGCGGCTGGAAAGGGAGGTGGCCGCGTTGCGGGGGGACTTCGAAGAGGCGATGGCGAACCGCAAGGACGTGGTGAGGCGTGACTGCCAGGCTCTCCTAGACGAGACGCGGGCCTTCCGGAAGAGGGGAGGGGAGTGAGGCCCAGGGCGTTTTAGAACGAGTTGCTCTCCTCAGATAAGACTGGCGTCGCCCCCAACGGCGCTCTCAGCGAGAGCGCCCTACCCGCGCTACCGCGCGAAAGATCCGGTGGTAGAGACATCTTATCCTTCCTTTGGTCGGCTCTGCCGATTGGCTTCACTAAGAAATACGGCGCTCTGCGCCAGGCGGTGCCGAGATCTCCGAGAGCGATGCGGAGAAGGTACGGGTTCACTTAAAGTGCCCTAGCCAGCACAGGATTCCCGCCCCCTCCCTCCGAGGGTGCCCCGGGTGGGGGGGCGACCGGCGGTCGCCCCCCCTGGGAGCCTCACTCTCCCGGATCGGTGATCGATATCTTCAGCTCGTCGGAGTTGGCGCGTAGCTCCGGGGCGTAGACGCCGTTGCCGTTGGCCGGCAGGGCGCTGAACGTCCCGGGGACCTCGGCGCGCAGCCGGTAGCTGAGGCTGTGCTTGCCGCGCGCCAGGCGCCGCACGAAGAAGGCCACGCGCTCGTCGCGCAGCTCCATGTAGGCACCGAGGCCACCAGGGCGGGCGTGCCCGCTGCGCAGTTGCACCGGCTCGAAGCCCGCCGCCTTGCGGTCCTCGAACATGATGTACTCGTAGTCGTTCTTGCTCTCTAGGACCAGTTCGACCTCGACGATGTCGCCGATCGCCAGCCGGTCCCCGGAGGCCAACCTCTTGCGCTTGTCGAAACCGGTCTTGAAGTCGACCACCTGGTTGCGCGCCCCGGCGGCCTTGATGGTCGTGCTGCCCCGGTCGACGAGATAGAAATTGCGCTCCACCTTGATCTCCAACCCGGCCTTGCGGATGAAGTCCTCGAGGCTGAACACCGTCAGGTAGGTGTTGAAGTAGAGCGGTCCATCACCCCTCTTGCGGAACTCGACCTTGTGCGCCCCGCCGCTGACGGCATCGCCGGACAGCTCGATCACGTTGTCGAAGGTGAACAGGTTGCTGCCGTCGACGGTGACCTCCTTGCGCTTCTCGCCGTCGACGATCACCTCGATGGTCATGTCCGGCTCAGCCTCGCCGCTCGCCTTCGCGTAGGCCGCCAGCGCCTCGATCGAGAACGCGGTG
The DNA here is from genome assembly GCA_028280355.1 of Verrucomicrobiales bacterium. Classification (GTDB taxonomy): domain Bacteria; phylum Verrucomicrobiota; class Verrucomicrobiia; order Verrucomicrobiales; family DEV007; genus JANQMB01. Next base: position 16,213 of record JANQMB010000317.1, on the reverse strand, counting down.
TCGCGGGTCGAGTGCCAGTAGCTGCCGTGCTTGCGGTTGTTGAGCAGGTATTTGGCGAGGCCGGCGGTGGCGGGGTCCTCCGGGGCGACGAGGCTCAGCAGCTTGAGGTAGGCGGCGTGCGCCTCGACCTCGTTGCCGTACCAGTAGTACCAGTATCCGGCGTTGCCGAGCTCCAGGTAGGTGCTCTGGTTCTCGGGGTCCTCGACCTGGAACTGGCGGATGTTGCGCACCAGCATGTCGCGCTCCCGCTCCTTGCCCAACAGGTGGAAGGCGATGCCGGCCAGGGCCTTGGCGTAGACGGCCAGCTCGGTGCGGTCGCGGTAGAGGAAGGTGTTCATCTCCTCGTTCGACTTGCCCGCCTCGGCGAGCACCATCGCCACGTAGGCGTCGAGGTTGTCGGCCCGCGGCTTCCACGGCCGCCTCTTGCGCTCGGCGTTCTTGATCTTGTCGACCTCCCCCTTCTGGTAGCCCTCCAACCAGGCGACGCCGCGCTCGAGCATCCCGGGCACCAGCGCCACGCCGTTCGCCTTCGCCAGCAACAGCCCATGCACGGTCCCCGCGGTCGTGTGGGCGCCGGAGTGGCCGCCGCGGAACCACGGGAAACCACCGTCGCCGTTCTGGATCGAACTTAGATCCCTGAGCCCGGCCTTGACCATCCTCGCCAGCTCGGCCTCGTCCCACACGGGGTTGTTCTCCCCGTGCCGCTTCCACTGCGCGGCCCGCTTCGCCGGGTCGCCGATCTCCTGAGGGTTGAGGTTGTTGCGTTTCTGCTTCACCGCGGCCAGGTCGACCCCCATGTCCTTGAGGATCTTCTGGGTGACCACCGCCGGCAGGAAACGGTTCACCGTGCTCTCGCAGTTCTTATAGGGGTAGGTGGCGAGGTAGGGCAATGCGTCGACCATGCTCATCGCGATGCTCGGCGAGTAGCGGATCTCGAGGTGGGTCTGCTCCGGGCGCCGCTCCTCGGGCACCGAGAATTTCAGCTCCGCGCCCTCCCGGTCCGCCGCGACGACGCCGCTCCAGGACTCGGTCTTGAGGGCGCCGTGGATGAACACTGGGAAGCGCATCTCCATCGCGTCGGAGTCACCGGCGGCGACCGCTAGCATGCGCACGACGGCCTCGCCCTCGCCGGAGACGCGCACCCGCCAGTCGACCCGGCTGTCCTCGCCGGGGGCGATACGGACGTCCTGGTGCTGCGCGCCGCCCTCGGCGAGCGCTAGGTGCCCGCCCTCGGTCTCCAGGGTGACCTTCACGTCCTGCGCGTCCTCGAGGTAGTTGTGGACGTTGGCGCTGAGCACCACCTCGTCCTTCTCGACGAAGAAGCGCGGCGCCTGCATGCGGATGAGGAGGTCTTTGCTGGTGATCACCTCCGCCTCGCCCGAGCCGACCACCGTGCCGTCGCCGAGCCCCCAGGCGAGAACCTTCCAGGTGGTCAGGTTCTCCGGCATCTCGACCGCGATCTCCGCGTTGCCCGCCGCGTCCGTGACCACCCCCGCCGACCAGAAGGCGCTGTCAGCGAAGTCTTTGCGGATCGAGATAGGGGTCGGGGAGCCGCCACCAGAGTCGCCCGGATCAACACCGGCATTAAAAGAGCCCGTATCGGCGCCCCTCGAATCCTCTAGGAATTCATCCAACAGGACGCCGCCCTCAGACTCTCCGGCCTCATCGAATGCGCTGTTTCCGGCAAAATCCAGGGCGCCCCCCCTCGAGAAACGGCCTCCGATCCCTTCGGCAGAGCGGAGTTGGAATGCCCCCCATTGAGCCCCGGCTCCTCCCCCAGGCCCTGGCCCACCGGGAAGGGCTCTGCTCCCATAGTCTGCCAGGCCGCGGCCGAACACCCCGACGTGCCCCATGCCCTTCTCGCCTCGCTTGAGCAGTTGGTCATAGGATCCGCCGAGGCTCACCTGATGATTGGCCTCGTGGTTGCGGCGCCACTTCCAGAAGTGGGCGCGGATGTCGCCGGCGGGGTGTCCGCCGGAGATGTACTCGAGCGACTTGTCGTAGATGCTCAGCACGGTCTCGCCGACGAAGGGTTCGCCGCTGGCGTCCAGCAGGCGGACGTTCACTTTGCCCTTTTCGCCCGGTTTGTATCTCTCCGAGGACGGCGTGACCTCGACGGTCAGCACGCGCTTCTCCGGCGGAACGACGACCTGCTTCACCTGGGTGTGCAGGCGGCCGTCGACCACCGTGATCGCCTCGACGTAGAAGTTCGGCATATCGGCGATGCCGACCTCGACCTCGCGCTCGATGCTGCGACCCCCGAGCGACAGGATCTCAGGCTTCTTATAGATCCCGCCCGCGGGACGGACGAAGAAGGCCACCGTGCTGTCCTCCTGGTCGGTGTTGATGAGCACCTTGACCCGTTCGCCAGGCTTGTACTCCGCCTTGTCCAGGACGACCTCGAGATCGTTGAAGCGGAACCCGCTGCCGTCGTCGCCGCCGCCGCGGACCACCGCCATGGTCGCGCCCTCGCGGGTGTTGCCCTTGGTGTCGGTCAACTTGTAGGCCACGCGGTAGTGGCCCGCCTCGCTGGCGGCGATGCGCTGGCTCGCCGAACCCGCCTCGTCTGGGGCGGCCTTCCAATCGGCGACCTTCTTCTCGCTGGGCACGCCCTCCTCGTCGTAGCTGACCTTATAGAGCGTCACCGTGCCGCTGCCGCCCACGGGCTTGCCGTCGGCGGTCCGCGCTTTGAAATGGGCGTCGAAGTTGTCGCCCACCCTGAAGTGGCCGCCGCTGAGCCAGCTGTAGATCTCGAAGGGCTGGCGCGCGGCGATCACCGAACCGCTGCCGACGATCGTCCGTCGCGACTCGTCGATAACCTCTGCGGTGATGGAATAGCGGTGGTCGGTGTTGCCGAACAGCTCCTTGGCGACGTCGGTCTCGATGTCGATCTCGACCGTCCCGTCGGGGCCGATCTCGACCGTGTTCTCGGCGACGATCTCGGCCGGGTTCCACCCGCCGGCCGGCCAGATCCAGCAGCCCCAGTCGTCCCAGCCCGGATACCAGTGGTACTCCTGGTGGTGCCACCAGTAGCCTTTGCCGTAGAACCAGTCCCACGGTCGCGGCGGGGTCCAGCGCGCGGTGTGGGCGGTGCGCTCGACCTTGTAGTGCACCTTGGCGTTGCGCACCGGTGCCCCGAAGTAGTACTTCGCGCTCACCTTGGCGGTGATCTTCTCGCCGAGCTCGGTCGGCTCGGACGGCGGCACCACGGCCACCTGGAACTCCGGTTTCTTGTATTCCTCCACCCGGAAGCTGGTGCCGCCGAGGTGGCGCTCCTTGTGACGCTTGTTGGTGAAGGGGTCGACGAACGGCCTGGCGAACACCGCCAGCTGGTAGTTGCCCAAGGTCGCGTCCTCGGGGAGTTCGAGCGCCCCACTGATGCCACCGAACTCGCCGGCAGTGAGATCCTTCTCGTAGATCGCCTCGCCCTTCGGGTTGTGGACCAGGACTTTGAACCTCTTGCCCGCGAAGTGCGAGACCCAGGCCATGTCGTAGCGCGCCGCGCGCACCCAGGCCTTGAGGTTCACGGTGGCGCCCGGACGGTAGAGCGGCCGGTCGGTTACCGCGTAGGCCTTGCTCGCCTGGAAGTTGGCGAAGTTGTAGTCGGCCGACCAGACGCCGGCGAACCCGAGGATCGCGAGGCGGCCTCCCTGCCCGGCCTCGCCGTCGCGGACCGTCACCAGCCAGTTGTAGTCCTTCTTCAGATCCTCCGGGTCGGGGTAGCAGAGCCCCTGGGCGTCGCTGGCCTCGGCGAAATTGAGCGTGTCCGTCTCGTGGCGGTCGCGCCCGCCCTCGCGCTCCGACAACCAGCGGGTGCGGTATCCGAAGAACTCGAGGTTCGCCCCCGCCACCGGCTTGCCGGTGGTGGAGTCGGCGACGAAGTAGAGCTGCCGTCTGTCCAACGGTTTGCTGACGATGGCGGTGTCGTTGATCCAGACGATGAGGCGGCTCGTGTTGCCGTCGGCGAGCGTGCCCTCGACGAGGTACGCCCCGGCTTTGTCGACCGGCACCGCCACGTCGATGCGCCGATCCCAGTGGCGCTCGCGCGGCTCCAGCTCCACCTCCCATTCCGCGGCGACCTCGCCGAGGAACTTCTCTTCGTTCTCCATCACCAGCCGGTGGCCGAGGGAACCCGGGTCGATCTTGTGGTGCTTGGGCTCTTTCGGGTTCGATTTGAGGTAGGTCTTGATCTCCTCCAGCAGCGTCTCGACCTTGATGGCAGTGGCGCGGAGCTCAAGTTTCTCGCCGTTGCGGAACACGTATCCGAGCGTGGTGTCGCCGCCCTTGGTGAAGGCCTGGGTGTTCTCGAAGCGCCCCCAGTTGTCGACGATCTGTGACAGCCGGTCGCGCCGGTGGCCGTTGTGCCCCGGCCCGAAGTGCTCGATCACTTCCCTCCAGACCGCGGCGGCCTGCGGGTACTGCAGGCGGTTCTCGTAGACCCCCGCCAGCGCGTCGAGCGCCTGCTCCGCCGGGACGGTGACGCGGCCGCCGACCGAGAGGAACTGTCGCCCGCCGCCCGTCGCCGGCCCCTGCCAGCTGACCACGATGCCCTCGGCACCGGTCTTCTCGAAGACGGTCACCCGGATCGGGTGCTCCCCCTCGTCGAGTTTGACCACGCCCTTGTTGCCGGTGTCGATGCCGTGCAGGCCGTCGTTGTCCACCTTGAACCCGTCGCCGACAAAGAGGGCGGCGCCGTCGTCAGAATTGACCCAGAAGGTGTATTCGCCCGCCTCCTCGACCCGGAGGGTGCCCTCGAACACCACCCCGAAGTGGTCGCCCCGCCCGGCGACCGAGATATCGAAAAGCCCGGACTCCAACTCGCCCTCGTGTGCCGGCTGCAGCTCTGAGAAATCTGGCAACTTGTCCCAGTCGCCGTGGTAGACCTTGTAGGACAGATCCCTGATCGGCGTCGGCTTGCGCACTGGCTTGTCGGAGCCGATCTCTCGATAGAGGCTGACGAAGTCGTGCCTTTTGGGGAGCTCCCAACGGCGGATGCCGGTGGCGAGGCGGGCGATGGTCTCCCCGTCCTCGAGCGTGTGCACCGCATAGACGCCCTCCTCTGGTTTGCCGTCTTCACCGAGCCGTGGCGCATGACCCATCGTCTGCACCCCGAACTGCCTTTGGAGGAAGTTGGCGTATTCGAGTTTGGCGGCGGCGGCGCGAGCAGGGTCGACCTTCACCATCTGCGCCACCAGCCAGCGCCAGCGCTCGCCGTCGTTGGCCGCCGCCTCCCAACTCTCCGGGACCTCATAGTAGACCGGGCTGCCGTCCGCCTTGACGGGGGCGCCCGAAACGTTGCTGTAGTAGATGGGGACGCCGTAGTCGGGCAGCTGGCCCAGGTCGGAGAGGAGCTGTAGGCGCCAGTCGCCGTTCGCCTTCACGGCGCTGGCGAAATCGGCGTAGAACCCGGCCAGCGCCGCCCCGTCCTTTTCGTCCGCCATCTGGCCGAGCGCCTGCTGGAACAGCTGTAGCGCGTGCAGGCGGTCGCGTTGGCTGGTGTCGATGTAGCGCCCGCTGTAGTTGCCACGTTCGAACTCGCCGCCAACTACCGAACCGTAGTGCTGGGTGTGCTGGAACTGTTTCGCCACCGAGTGCAGCACGCGCCAGTCCTCGCCGTGGGCGGCGACCACTTCCGCGGCGAAGGCGTCCCACTCGACGATCCGGTTGAGGCGCCTCAAACAGTCGTGGGCCGAGGCGACGTCCGCGGCGGCCGCCTGGCCACCGTGGGCGGGGTCGAGCAGCAACTTGTGGTAGATCGCGTAGGCCTCCTTGTAGTTGCCGTCCTTCTGCAGTTTTTGCGGCGACTTGCCATCGCGCGCCTCGAGCTGGTCACCGGCGCCCCCCTGAGCCGAGCCGGCCCCGTTGCTGATGGCGGCCATCCCAGCAATGATGAATACGCGGGTCAGGGTATTGATAGCGGCTGGTGTCTTCATTGCGGTTTGCGTGGGATTTGGGGATCCAGAGGTATCGGGTTGGGTTTGGTCGGGAGCCCCGTCGTTTGAGGCGGTGATGTAAATGCGTGTGCCGCTCGCCCTGATGTCACCATCGGCGGTGCGGACGAGGAGTTCGGGGTGCGCGGGGGAGGCTGGATCCGTCGCCGCCGCGTGGAGCTCGCCGGAGTCGAGCTGGACGGTATGGTCGGCGAGGATATGATAGTCGGTGTCGACCCCGACCAGCAGTGACCAGCCGGGGATCGCCACCGGGTCGGCGTAGGAACGGCCGGATGGCGAGACCGGGGGGGGGGAGACGTGGCCTGCCCCCCCTCCGTCGCCGTCGGCAGGCGCCCCCCCCTCCCGGGGCGGCGACAAGATTTCGTAGACGGCGAAGGCGAGGGCCATGCAGGCCGCGGCGGCCAGCGGGACAATCCAGCGGCGCGCGTTCCCGCGTGTGGGGGGTGCGGGCCGCTGCCCGGATGGCGACAGGACGTCCCCCCCCGACTCGACCGCCCCGAAATGCCACTGCAGTGCGGCGTCGGCCAGCATGTAGTCTAGATAGGCCTCGCGCGCCACCGGGTCGGCCTCGATGATCTCCGATAGGCGGGCCCGCTCGGCATCGGTGATCTCACCGGAGCCGAGCGCCAGCATCAACGTATCGAATTCCCCTTCGCCCGCCGGTAGGTCGCCTTCGTCTCGGTTCATGAGTTGCTGGGGTCAGGGTTGTGCATCAGGTACTCACGGATGCAGTTCCCGAGGGCGGCACGGATGCGGTGCAGGGCGACGGCGATGGTGTTTGGCCGCCGCCCGAGCGCCGCGCCGATCTCCGCGGTGCTCATCCCCTCGCGATAGAATTTCCCGACCATCTCGCGCTGATCCCCACCCAACTTCCCCAGGCAGGCCTCGAGGGCCAATTCGCGCTCACCTGGCCCGGGCTCGACAAGCTTCGCCCCCGCCTCGTCAGAGGCGACCTGCAGGGAGGCGTCGTCGCGGAAACAGAGCCGCTCGCGCGCCATCCGGGAGCGCGAGGCGCGTACCTGGAAGCGGGCGAAGGTCAGCGCCCAAGGGAGGAAGGGCCTGGAGTGGTCGAACTCCTCCGCCTTCCGCCACAGCACCCTGTTCGTCTCTTGCAACGTGTCCTTGGACGACTCCACCTCGCCGACCAGCGAGTAGATGTAGGCGTATAGCCGACTCTGATGAGCCGTCAGCAGCTCGACGAATTCCTCCGCACGCTGGCTGTCGTTCATGTCGCGGACTGTATGGTGGGCCGTCTCCACGCAAACTATTAGCGCGAGACTCTCCGATGGTTACAGCGCCATCGGATTTTCTTTTAGCTGGAAAGCCACAGGTGGTCTGGGGGCGATCGGTCTCTAGGCGGAATTGGTAGTTTCGAGGGGCGTTCAATACGAACTTGACCAGACTCTGCTCGGAATCGAGGGTCCGCCCGTGCCGGATCCATCTGTCGATCATGGAATGAGGAGTGAGGAAGGGAGGCGAGTTCACCGCTTTCCGTCCATTGATCCTCATATGCCTGTTGGATCCCACAAATCCCACAAATCCCACGAACCCCATGAATCCCACGAACCTGTCGATTGCTCTCTGTACCAACAAGACGATTTCTAATAGAGCCCGCCGCCTCTTCTTCGGCGCCTTTCTGCCTCTCCTCCTACTCGCCTTTCCGGGTAGAGGTGACGCCGCGGTGGCCGTCGCCGATCAGAATACGGCGCGCGACGCCCTGCTCGCCGGGGTAACCAACATCGCGGTCGTCGGCGCGCCCGGCCGAGTGGCGGTTTTCGATCCGCCGGGGGCAGCCGCCGGGCAGGGGGGCTTCGCGGTCACGCGGGACAACGAATACGATGTCGCCATCGCCGCCGCATTCTGGGGCGGGGGGCGCATCGTCGCCCTCCCACATCCTGGCTATCTGGATTTCAGCAGCCATGCAGCGACATCGGATACCGCCCGGCTTTACACCAACAGCATAGGCTGGGCGGCGAATTCCGGAAAGAAGAACATCGGCATCGTCACCAACAGGTCGGAGGCGCGAAGCTGGCTGGCCGCCCAGGGATACACCAACGTCACGGAGCGTCACGATTGGGAGAACGGCCTCACCAATGCAGGGCTGGTGGTGATCGAACTGGCCCAGCCTACGCCGGCTCAGAGCACCGCCCTAGCAACCTTTGTCCAGAACGGTGGGGGACTCCTCACCGGAGGGGTCGGGTGGGGGTACCAACAGGTCGGCTTTGATCTCAAGACGATGACCGGCAACGCCCTCCTGCGCCAGGCTGGCCTGGCCTGGGCGAACGGGTTCTGCGAGGTCAACCCGGTCCAGCGGGCGACGGCGCTGGGCAACGCCTCGGCGGCCTTGACCTTCGCCCAGGGGGTCTGGGGTGGGACCACCACAGGCACCGTGGCGCAGAAGCTGGAAGCTGGACGCGCAGCGATGGCGGTACTCGACGCCTTGCCCGCCGGCCACGCGCTGTTGACAAGTATCAATACGGCCTTCGGCACACGGGCTTCCACCGTCAGTGCCACACCGGCGGCCCCGGTCTCCGACCCGCTCGACAAAGCCGTGCTGACCTGGGAGGCCGGCCGGCTGGCGGCCACACCGGCGGCCAGTGTCACCGCGCACTCTACCGCCCAGGCGGTCTACGGCAGCATCCCTGCTGGAGCCGACCGCAGTATGCGTACCGTCCCGATCGACACCAACAAGAACCGTTGGCTTTCGACCGGCATGTACGCCGAACCCGGAGCTCTGGTAACCATGACCTTCCCGGCGTCGCTGGTAGGGAAAGGGTTCTTCGTCCAGTTGGGTGGGCACGTCGATAACATCACTGGGCGGGAGCAGTGGAAACGGATCCCCTTCGGCATTGTGCGGAGGTTCCCGATCGACAGTGCGTCGATCAAGGTCGCCAGCGCCTTCGGCGGCGCCATTTACATCGACGTCGGCAACGCCGGTCGGCCGAACCTCGGGTCGGTCAACATCACCACCAGCGGCGCCATCCAGGCCCCCTATTTCGTCCTCGGCCAGACCACCAACGCGGCCTGGAACGGCGGGATTAAGAACTACCCGGCGCCCTACGCCGAGATGGCCTGCGACGGGGTCATCTTCTCGGTCCCGTCTTCCTGGATCCGCAACCTCAGCGACCCCATCGCCCTGATGACCTTCTGGAGGGACGTAGTCGCCCGGCAGGACTGGGTCGCCGCCCATGAGACCATGCGGACCAACCCGGAGAGGATCAACATCGACGTCCAGATCAGCGTCGGCCTGCTACATGCCGGCTACCCGCAACAGGGGCCGACCGACTACAATACGGTCGTGGTGAACGGCACGACCCAGGGCGTGTGCATGACCCTGGAGCAGCTGCGGGCCCGCGGCGAGTGGGGCTGGTTCCACGAGCTTGGCCACGAGATGCAGGGGCGCCCCGACGACTCGTGGAACCACTACACCTTTGACGGCGACGTGGAGGTGACGGTCAACATCTTCGCCAATGCGGCGCAGGAACTCGGCGCCCCGAAGATCTCCCCCGCCGGCTGGGGATGGGCCAACTACCCCGACCAGGTGATGCAGCGGGCGATCAGTACGGTGAACAACGCCGGCCAACCGAACTTCGACAGCAAAGACGGCTACCCCTTCTACTTCCAGTTGGCCGACGGCCCCAAGGGCTGGCAGGCGTACCGTGACGTCATGACCATCTACAACGCCAACCACGCGGTGGACAGGGCGGCGGGGTTGTCGAACCAGCAGAAAAAGGACCTCTGGCTGCAGCGCTGGTCGCAGGCCTCCGGGTTCAATATGGTGCAGTACATGGTGAACCACTGGAAACTAGAGGTCTCGCCGCAGGCCATCCAGGCGGTCAATGCGATGACCACCTCCGGCGGCCAGCCCCTCCCGAGCTGGATGCCCCTGGCGTCGTCGTTGCGGGAGACGACCACCCGTACCGGCGTTCCGACGACGCTGAACTTGGGCGGGGCGGGGATGTCACTCGACGGCACCGCGACCTTGGTGAGCGTCACCGCCCCGGCCAACGGCACCCTTACTGACGACGGCGGCGGTATGTACACCTACCGATCGAACGCCCATTTCACCGGGACCGATACCTTTTCCACGACCTACCGCTCCAGCGCTGGCAACACGCAGGCCTTCACCACGACGATCTCGGTCCACGACGGCCTCTCCTCCTATTGGCGGATGGACGAGGGGAGCGGCACCAGCCTGGCCGACTCGGGTTTCGCGAAGGCGACCGGCACGACCCAGGGCTCACCGACCTGGGGCACGGGACGTTTCGGAAGCGGCCTGCAGTTCGACGGCGTGGACGACCACGTGACCTTCACGGGCAATAGCCCCTCCCTGGGCGGGACGACCGATTTCTCCCTGGTGGCGTGGATCCGCACCACCGCCAGCGGCATCATCATCCAGCAGCGACAAGGGGTTCATGGTCAGTACAACTTCCTCGTCGACGAAAATGGCACCCTCCGCTTCTGGATCTACAACTCGGGGTTCCAGTTCGATTTCAGCACCACACAGACGGTCAACGACGGGCAGTGGCACCTCGTGATGGCCCAGAGGCAGGGGGGCGACGGGCGGATCTATATCGACGGCCAGCTCGCCGCCACCGCCACCGGCCCGCTGAAGGCGCTCGACCCCCTCCAGCCAGTCACGATCGGCTACGACCGCCGCGACAACCAGAGGTTCTTCACTGGCACAATCGACGAGGTCCGGATCCACAATTACATCATCGACGACTCCGACAACGACGGCATCTCTGACGCGCGCGAGCAGGCCGGGCAAGACGCGGCCGGCAACCCCACCGGGTCAGGCCCCACCAACCCGCTGCTGCACGACAGCGACGGCGACGGCTTCGACGACAACATCGAGACGGCGCTCGGCTCCAACCCGAACAGCAGCGCCAGCACCCCCTGCGGCTCCGCCATCACCGTCAGCACGAGCTCTGACGTCAGCAACCGCAACTACATGACCGGCAACCTCTCGCTGCGCGAGGTCGCCGAGGTCCTTTCGCTCTGTGGTACCGCCGGCCCGTTCACCGTCCGCTTCGCGCCCGCCCTCAACGGCGCGACCATCAACCTCGGCAGCAACCTAGGTTTCAATAGCAAGTCGGTCCGGTTCGACACCACCGGCCTCGCCGGCGGGATCACCATCGGCGCCACCGCCGGAGCCTTGGCCAGCGCGACGGTCTCCAAGGCCGGCCCCGGCCACCTGACGATGACTGCCGCGAGCACCTACGGCGGCGGCACGACGGTCGCTGCGGGCTCCCTGATGGCCAACAACACCGCGGGCTCGGCCACCGGCACCGGCGCCGTCTCGGTGGAGTCGGGCGGGACGTTGGGCGGCACGGGCACGGTCTCGGGCGCCGTCGTTGTGAAGGCGGGCGGCGCCATCGCACCCGGCGCATCGACCGGCACCCTCTCCGCGGGGGGCAACGTCACGATCCAGGGCACCTACCGCTGTGAGATCGACGGTGCAGCGGCCGACCGCCTGGTGGTCGCAGGGACGCTGGATATCTCCGGCGCCACCCTCAACTGCTCCGTCGGGACGGGCGGTGCGACCCAGCCCTTCTACCTCATCGCCACCTATGGCACCCTGTCGGGGACGCAGTTCGCGACGGTGAGCAACCTCCCGTCGGGCTATATGGTCGATTACGCGTTCAGCAGCGGTGGCAGCTCCAACCACATCGCGCTGGTGAACGGCGCCGGGCTCTACCAGCAGTGGATCAACCTGGCCTACCCCGGCCAGACCAACCCCGCGACCGTCGGGTTCAGCGCAGACCCGAACAGGGACGGCCTCCCCAACGGCATCGCCTTCGTCACCGCGACCAGCCCCTCTGCCCTCCCCACCGCAGACCCATTCACAGCCACCCGGAACGCCACCCACATCGTGTTCACCTTCCGCCGCAGCGACAGCGCGGTGCTCCTCGCCCCATACGTCGAGTTCGGTTCCAACCTCACCGGCTGGACCCGGGCGGTCAACGGGGCGGGCGGGGTGACCGTCCAGGTGGAGGACAACTTCTATGGCACCGATTCCCGCGGCGTCGGGATCGACCGTGTCACCGTGAGCATCCCCACGAGCGGCCTGACCCCCCGAGTCTTCGTCCGCCTTTCGGCCGACTCATCCTGAGGCGGGGGGGGAGGGGCGAAACTACCCGCTTGCCAGCTTCGCGATCCCGGTCGCCCCCAGGCGCACCAGGCGCCAGTCGGTGAGGAGCTGTGCCCCGACCTTCTCCTCGTAGAAGCGGATCGCGTCGCTGTTCCAGTCGAGCACCGTCCACTCCATGCGGCCACAGTCGCGCTCCTTGGCGAGCCTCGCCAGCTCGACCAACATGGCGCGACCGATGCCTGCCCCCCGGCAGCTCGGCTTGATGTAGATGTCCTCAAGGTACAGCCCCCGCCGGCCGACGAAGGTCGAGTAGTTGTGGAAGAAGACGGCCGTGCCTACGGTCGATCCATCGATCTCGACCACCAGTGCCTCGGCGCTCGGGGCGTCCCCGAACAGCGCCAGGCGGGTGGAGGTCGGCGTCGCCTCGACCTGGTCGGCGATCTTCTCGAACTCGGCCAGCTCCATCAGCAGCTCGTGGATCGCCAGGGCGTCGGTGGGCTCGGCCTGGCGGATGACGAAATTCTGGGAGGTCGGCGGATCGGTCGGCATGGGGGTTTTGGGGGTCAAGGGTTGGTTCTCGGGGGCGCCTGCCCGCCCCCCAAATGCGGGTGGCGGGGGTGGGGCGCTGTGCCATACTAGCGGGCGATCGAATCTATGGAAGACCAAGAAAACGCGCCGGGCCGCACCGATTTCATCCGCGAGATCGTCGCAGGCGACCTGGCCTCGGGGAAACACGCCACCTCGGTCACCCGGTTCCCACCGGAGCCGAACGGCTACCTGCATATCGGTCACGCCAAGTCCATCTGCCTCAATTTCGGGCTCGCTGAGGAAAACGGGGCGACGGGCGCCCGCTGCCACCTGCGCTTCGACGACACCAACCCGGCCAAGGAGGAGAGCGAGTTCGTCGACGCCATCAAAGAGGACATCCGCTGGCTGGGTTTCGACTGGGGCGAACACCTCCATTTCGCCTCAGACTACTTCGAGCAGCTGTACGGGTGGGCCGTCCATCTGATCCGGGAGGGCAAGGCATACGTCGACGATCTCGGCGCCGAGGAGATGCGCCAGTATCGCGGTTCCCTGACCGAGCCCGGCAGGGACTCGCCGTTCCGCGACCGGGACGTCGATGAGAACCTCGACCTGTTCGAGCGAATGCGGGCGGGGGAGTTCGCCGACGGGGAGAAGGTGCTGCGCGCCAAGATCGACATGGCGCACCCCAACCTCAACCTCCGTGACCCGGTGCTCTACCGCATCCTCCACCAGGGGCACCACCGCACCGGAGACCGGTGGTGTATCTACCCGAGCTACGATTTCACCCACGGCCAGAGCGACGCCATCGAGGGCATCACCCACTCGCTCTGCACCCTCGAGTTCGAACACCACCGGCCGCTCTACGAGTGGTTCGTCGACAACCTGCCGGTGCCGGCCAGGCCGCGCCAGATCGAGTTCGCCAAGCTGCAGCTCAGCTACACGCTGCTCAGCAAGCGCCGCCTGGTGCAGATGGTCGAGGAGGGCTACGTCGACGGTTGGGACGACCCGAGGATGGCCACGCTGTCCGGCTTCCGCCGCCGCGGCTACCCGCCGGCGGCCATCCGCGAGCTGTGCCGCTCGGTGGGCGTGACCAAGTTCAACAGCCTGACCGACATCGCCCTGCTCGAGCACGCGGTGCGCGAGGAGCTCAACCGCAGCGCGCCGCGCCGCATGGCGGTGCTCGACCCGGTCAAGCTGGTCATCACCAACTGGCCGGGCGCCGGGCACGTCGAGGCGATGCGGGCCGTGAACAACCCCGAGGACCCGGACGCGGGCAAGCGCGAGGTGCCGCTCGCCGGGGAGGTGTATATCGAGCGCGGCGACTTCATGGAGGACCCGCCGAAGAAGTACTACCGCCTCAGCCCGGGCGCGGAGGTCCGCCTGCGCTACTCCTACTGCGTGAGATGCGACGAGGTGGTACGCGACGGGGAAGGGGAGGTGGCCGAGCTGCGCTGCACCTACGACCCCGAGACCCTGGGCAAGAACCCCGAGGGGCGCAAGGTGCGCGGCGCCATCCACTGGGTCCCCGCGCACGCCGCGCTCGAGGCCGAGGTCAGGCTCTACGACCGCAGCTTCACCGTCGAGGAGCCCGCGGCGGGGGACTGGCGCGAGACCTGGAACCCCGATGCGCTGCAGGTGCTCGGCGGCTGCAAGCTCGAGCCGGCCCTCGGCGGCGAGCCGGCCGGCGCCCGTTTCCAGTTCGAGCGCAACGGCTACTTTTGTGTCGACTCCAGGGATTCCACGCCGGACCGCCCCGTCTTCAACCGCACCGTCGCCCTGCGGGACTCGTGGTCGAAAAAGCAGGGGAGATAACGCCAACAGACACATCATCACCCGAGACCGATCTGCGACCATGAAATCTCGCTGGAAGGCAACCGAGGCGAAACGGGCCGGCAGGGGACTGCTGGCGCAGCGGGTGTACACCTCGCGCCTGCTGGGTGCGGAGCCCGACCTCGTCCTCCACGGGGGCGGCAACACTTCGGTGAAGGCCCGCGTCACCGACTTCTACGGCGAGCGGACCGACGTCCTCTACGTCAAGGGCAGCGGCTGGGACCTGGCGACCATCGAGCGGGAGGGCTTCTCGCCATGCCGGATGGCCCCGCTCCTGAAGATGGCCGAGATGGACACCCTCTCCGACACCGACATGGTCGCGCAGTGCCGGGCGGCGATGCTCGACCCCTCGGCGCCGACGCCCTCGATCGAGGCCATCGTCCACGCGGTGATCCCGCACCGCTTCGTCGACCACACCCACGCCGACGCGGTGCTGGCGTTGACCAACGCGCCCGGCGGCAGAGGGCGGGTCGAGGAGGTCTACGGCGACCGAGTCCTGGTGATCCCCTACGTGATGCCGGGCTTCGCCCTTGCGAAGGAGATCCACAAGCGCCTGGGGAACGCGGACCTCCCGCAGCTGGAAGGGCTCGTGCTGATGAACCACGGCATCTTCACCTTCCACCACGAGGCGAAGAGGAGTTATGAGCTGATGATCGAGCTGGTGACCCTAGCCGAGCGGCATGTCGCGGCGGCGGCGGGCAGGCGGAAGGTCGCCGCGGTGGCGAAATCCGGGGAGGACCTGCCGGCCCTCGCGGCGTTACGGGGGGTCGTCTCGCGGTGGCGCGGCGCACCTTGCTACGCCCTGTGGGACCGTTCGCCAGAGGCGGCCGGCTATGCCGGGAGGGGGGATATCAAAATTTTGGCAACACGCGGACCGCTGACGCCGGACCACGTCATCCGCACCAAACGGACCCCGGCCGTGTTGGGCCGGGACGTCGAGGCGTCGGTCGACCGCTTCGCCGAGGGCTACGCGAAGTACTTCAACAGACACGCCGGCGGGGACCTGGCGATGCTCGACCCCGCGCCGCGCTGGGCCGTCTGGCCGGGCTACGGCACGGTATCGTTCGGGGCGACGCGCCGGGAGGCGGACACCGTCGCCGACATCGTCCGGCATACGGCCAAGACCCAGCAGCTGGCGCAGGACGCGCTCGGCGGCTGGCGTGCGCTGCCGGCGGCGAAGCTGTTCGAGATCGAATACTGGGAGCTCGAACAGGCCAAGTTGCGTGGAGGCCGCGGCGCCCGCCCCGCCCATGAGGGCAAGGTGGCGATCGTCTCGGGCTCGGCGGCGGGCATCGGCTTCGCCTGCGCGAAGGCGCTCGCGGACGCGGGCGCCGCGGTGGTCGGTCTCGACCTCAACCCGGACATCGTCGAGGGGATGGCGGGGATCGGCGGCATCGGGAAGGTGGTGAACCTCACCGACGAGGGGGCGGTGACCGCGGCGGTCGGGGAGACGGTGCGCGAGTTCGGCGGGCTGGACATCGTGGTCAGCAACGCCGGGATCTTTACCGCCGGCGCCTACCTGGAGGACATGCTGCAGTCCAACTGGGACAAGTCGATGGCGGTGAACCTCACCAGCCATCAGGTCTTGCTCAAGCACGCCATCCCCTTCGTCAAGGCGGGCATCGACGGCGCCGTCGTGCTGGTCGGTTCCCGCAACGTCAGCGCCCCGGGCGCGGGAGCGGCGAGCTATTCGTGTGCCAAGGCCGGCCTCGCGCAGCTCTGTCGCGTCGCCGCCCTCGAGCTGGCGCCCCACGGCGTCCGCTGCAACATCGTCCACCCGGACGCGGTGTTCGACACCAAGCTGTGGACG
>JANQMB010000304.1 GCA_028280355.1 Verrucomicrobiales bacterium | reverse complement strand
CCCCATGCGGTTGAGGGCGTAGTCGAGCAACGACCGGTTGCCGCCGTCGGTGCGTTCGAACACGGTCTGGTCGACGATCGTACGGACGTCTGCTGGGAGCGAAGTCGTGAGCTGGTTCTGATACCAGTATCTAGTCTCGGAGTCGTCCTGAAACGTCTGTGCGCCGTTCCTCCTCGTCAGATCGCCCAGCACCGAGCTGTCGCCATGCATCCACTCCGCCCCCAGGTCGATCGCGAAGTCGGCGAACGTCGTGTTGCCCTTGACCCGTCCGCCGATGCGCCCGGACGCCTCCAGGATGCTGTAGTCGATCCCGTTCGCCTTCAGGACACACCCCGCGAACAGGCCCGCCGCCCCGGCGCCGACGATCAGAACGCGGCCGTCGAACGAGGTATTGATGTTGAGATCCCAGCCGCCCGCCGTGCTGCCGGTAAGGTAGAGGCCCAGCGAGGAGAGGGTCGATTGCTTGAGGAATTGTCTCCGGTTCATGCCTTCTCACCGACCAGATCGGAGGATCGCGGGATGTGTAACCGGAGATCTGAATCTCTTCGCCGCTTGCTTTCCCGTCTCGATCCGCTGTTCGGGGAAAGGGACAACCACTTCGGCGCAAACGGGGACGGCGGGGGTTGTGGCAGCGAGCGGGATACCGGGCCGCAGCAGCCTCTTCACCGTCGACTCGGAGACGCCGAAGCGCCCGGCGACATGCCTCTGGGTATGCCCGCCGCGGTCGTAGGCCGCCACGATACGCTCTCATAGATCAAGGGAGTGGGCTCTCATCGCCTACAATCACACACATACCCAAACAGGTCCAGGAATAGTTCAACCTCTGTTTGAAATGCTCTAAGGGTCAGATACCTCCATACCTCCTGGTGCCTATGGTTTCGAAATTGGAAGGTTTTCTTTGATCGTTCCACGTCCTCCAGATACTTTACAGGCGAGGAGTAGCTCGACGTGGCGCGGAGTTTCCGGAGATGGAGGAAAACGCGATCAGAATTGAACCCAAGTAAAAAAATGAAATCATCCCTTTCGTCCCTGTTGTCGGCCTTTGTTCTTGTATCGGCCACCTCCGCATCTGGTGGGGTGACTGCACTCAATCAGCTTATCAAGGGCACGGAGTCCTGGACGGTGCCGGCAGGGAAGACGCTCATCCTTACCCATGCGGCTCGGACTGGTAGCGACTTCGACCTGGCCCTCCGAATCTTCGTCAATGGCGCCTCCGATAGTGAGTTTGTTCAGTTAAGCGCAACAGGGGTACTGAAAGGCGCGTCCACCCCTCTCCCTATATACCTCGCCGAGGGCGCCAGAATACACAATCCCACATCTCATACAGCCCTCATCATCGGCAGGCTGGCTGACAACGCCGACCTGTTTGCGTGCGTCCCCTCAGACTCCCGCTTGGTGACGGCCGATAAGACGAGGGTAGTGGCCGAGGTGACAGCCAAGTCCGCCCGGCCGGCGAAGCTCGTGGTCGAGGACTCGGACAACCTGACCGACTGGAATGAGGTGGACTCGACCGAGACAAAGATCGGCCCGTCAAGGCGCCGTTTCGAAGTCACAGGAAACGGCGAGGTCCGACGCTTTGTCCGGGCGAAGCTTGTGGCGAGGCCAAACGACTAGAGCTGACCCGGGGGGAGCCCTGGGGATCCCGGAACCCCTTGATCTTTTAGATGGGTAGGCTGGCGGCCATCGGTGGGATTGTCGCTTTCGCACGCCTCTCGGGTTCGGGGGGCTCGTTTCGGGTCTCGGCGATAAGCCCCGCCCTCACAAGTGAGGGGGAACGCCGATGCGGGTTCCAAAGTCCCAAACAGACCTGCTTGGGACACCTCACGCCGCCCGGCGACCCGCCGCGGGATTATCGCCATCGCTTCGCTCAGGCGATCTGCGGGGTGGCGTCGCTGCGCGACGCGAGGTTGGGGCGCTGGGCGCGCGAGCAGTCGAGCCCTACGGGCTCGTCGATCCCGCTGCGGGTCGCAGCAAAAAGCCCCGCCCCCCACTGCGTGGGGGGCGGGGCTTTTTGGCGACCCGTACGGGACTCGAACCCGTGTTGCCGCCGTGAAAGGGCGGAGTCCTAACCGCTAGACGAACGGGTCGTTCGGTTGGCGGGATGGGGATTTTATCGGGCGGGGGAGGATTTGCAAGCGAGAATCGCCTCCGCTGTCCGCCGGGCTGCCCCCTCATGGGCGGCCAGCACCCGCAGAGCTCGCGTCGCCATCGCGACGCCAGCGGCGCGGTCAGCCAACACCCCCCGCAGAGCCTCCACCAGACCTCCCACCTCCTCCACACATACCGCACCCTCGGCCGCCTGCAGCGCCCGCTCCAGGGCAGCGAAGTTCTCCATGTGTGGCCCGAGCACCACGGGGCGGTCAGCGACGATCGCCTCGACGGGGTTCTGCCCCCCCGTGGCCAGAAAGCTCTTCCCGATCACCACTAGATCCGCGAGATGATACCAGGTGCCGAGTTCGCCGGTGGTGTCGATGACCAGGCAGTCGGCAGCGCCCGCCTCCGCGGCATGGGCTCCTTCGATCTCTGTCCGCAAGGCCGGCCGCAGCCCTGCCGCGCGGAGGTCGGCGAGCACCTCGTCGCGCCGCTCGACGTGCCGCGGGGCGACGAGGTAGTACAGATCGGGGAAGTCGCGGCGGAGCTCGATGTAGGCCTCGGCGACCAACGCCTCCTCGCCAGGATGCGTGCTGCCGGCCAGCAAGACACGCCGCTCGATGCCCCCGAGGTGCCCCTCCAGCAGGGAGCGGAACCGGTCGACCTCCGCGGGCGCCGACGCGGCGACGCCCCCGGGGTCGAACTTGACCGAGCCGGTGTGCTGTAGCTTCGCCCCGTCCAACCCCAGCGAACGCCAGCGGGCGAGGTCTTCCTCCTCCTGCACACAGACGCGGGTCAACATTCCGAACACCGGCGAGGTGAACGCCTTGAACCTCCTGAAGCGGCGCTCCGACCGCGGCGACATGCGGGCGTTCACCAGCGAGACTTCGAGGCCGCGCCGGCCCGCGAGCCAGACCAGGTTCGGCCATACCTCGGCCTCGACCAGCACCAGGGCGCGCGGGCCGATGCGGCGCAGGGCGCGCCAGGCGACCGGGGGGAAGTCGACCGGGTTGTAGATCGCCACGTCCGCATCCGAACGCTCCGCGATGGCGAAGCCGGTGGGCGTGGTCGTCGAGAGCACGACCGGCAGGCCGGGCTCGGCGCCCCTCAGCGCGACGATCAGCTTCTTGGCGATGTTCACCTCGCCGACGCTGACCGCGTGGATCCAGAGCGGGCGGTCGAGCGCCGCCAGCGCCGCCCTCTTGTCGCGCCGGTATATCGAGAAACGCTCGCCGAACCCCCGGCCGTAGTTGCCGCGGCGGAACATCTTCGCCAGGTAGCCCGGCAGCGACAGGAGCAGCGCGACGGGCAACAGGAGGTTGTAGATGACCAGGACGGCTGGGCGGCTCATCAAGGGTGGACGGCGGGGAGATCAATCGTCGCGGCGCCGGAAAAACGCCAGCTGTGTGTCCCCATACTCGCGTAATCCGGCGCTCTCGAGTCGCTCATCGTGCGGATACTCCCCCGCCCCCTTGCGCGATTCAAGGAGAAGTGTGGCGCCCGTGGCGAGCCGGTCCACCAACGCACCCGAGAGCGCCAGCGCCGCCGCCTGGTCGGCGCCCCCAGGTTTCGCGTAGGGGGGGTCGGCGAACACGAGGTCGTACTCGCCGCCGGCGGTACGCAAGAAGCGGTCGACCTCGCAACAGCGGAGCTCGGCGCCCCCCAGCCGCGACTTGTCGAGGTTGGCCCGCACCGCATCGCAGGAGGCGCGCGAGCGGTCGACGAACAGGCAGGACGCGGCGCCGCGGCTGAGCGCCTCGATACCAAGCGCCCCAGAGCCGGCATAGAGGTCGAGGCAGCGGGCGCCGGGCACACATCCCCCGAGGATCGAGAACAGCGCCTCCC
>JANQMB010000251.1 GCA_028280355.1 Verrucomicrobiales bacterium | reverse complement strand
AGCGGGCGCAACGCGGGGCGCCCGTCGGCGAAAAACAGGAAGGCGGCGTCCTCGATCGAACCCGGGTACGCCCTGCTCGTCAGACGGTTCGATTCCCTCACCCTGACCCACACCGGCCTGCCGGCGGTTACCATGCCCGCGACCTCGCGCTTGCGCCGCGAGGGTATGATATCGGTGCCGGTTACGTTCCAGCTGCCATGCACCTTCCGCGACAGCGCCGAGGGGATGAAGGAGGCGGGGCCGGGGCCGACGTCGAGCTCGTCGCCGAGCGCAGCAGCGGCGCTGCGGCCGTCGGGAAACGCCGAGCGCATCGCGCGGATGAGCTCGGTCGCACAGTTGTGGCGGAACAGGTCGAAGCCGTAAGTCCTCTCGATCGCCGCCGAGTATGTCCGGTGCACGTCGTCCGCGCTCGCCCGGGCTGCGGCGAGTGCCGCCGGGGGGAACTCGAAATCCGGCATGGTCACCGGGCCCGGCCGGCCGGGCGGGCGCCGGGCGGCGCCGTCGATGCGCACCGGCCGCCCGAGGCGCAACGCATCGGACAGCTCGGCGTGGCGCGACGCGGCGAGTTCCAGCAGGTTGTAGGTCCGCTCGTCCAACCCGCCGTCAGCGAACGCCGCGGCACGCATCGCGCGCCACTCCCTGCTGGTTTGATCGGTCAGCGATCGCAGCAGCTCGCGATGCCGGCGGGTCACGGCGGGGTCGAGGACCGCGACGTCCTCCGAGAAGCTGTCCAGCAACACCATCCTCCCCTGCGCCAGCGATCGTCGCACCGCCAGGTAGCGCGCGGTGGCGATCAGTATCGGCCGGCCCCGGTCCGGCCGCGGCGAGCGCAGCAGGCGGGCGACCGAGGCGGCCAGCCTCGACTGCAGCGCCTCGAGCGCGGCGCGCTCGGAGCTGTCCAGTGGCGTGTCGTCCGGTACCCGTAGCGCGGTGTCGTCGAGCCCTCGGCCGAGCCGTAAGGTCAGCAGAGCCTCGCGGAGGGCGAGCCGGTCGGAGAGTCGCTCGGCGGCGATCTCCCCGACCGCCGGATAGCGCCCGGGTTCGATGTCCGCGATGCCGGGGGCGCTGGTCTCGAGCGCCCCGCTCCGGAGCTCCGCGGTGACGGCGCGTAGCCAGGCGTCGATCGCCCCCACATCGAGCCGGGTCGCCAGATGCCGGGACAGTTCGAGGACCGCGGGGTCGGGCGGATCGCCCCCGCGTTGGAACAGGCCGAGCCCGGCCAGCGATGGTGCGGGTCCGTCGCCGGCCAACGCGGCCGACCAGCGCCTTTCGAGATCCACCGCCCCGAGCCGGTCGAGGTGCTTGTCCTGGACGGCGTGCCGGAGCTTCAGCGCCGCCTCGAGGGCCGCCGCCGTGTCCGCGTTGACCCCCAGCCGGCTCACCCTCAGCCCGCGGTTCTCCAACAGGCAATAGCGCCGGTGGAAATCGTCCCACGAGACGCGGTAGAGCAGCAGCAGGGAGTCGGTCGACCCCGCCATGTAGTGGTAGACGCTGCCGCCCACCCGCAGCGCGGCGTGGCCGCCGCTGGACCCGCCGGTGTTGGGTTCGACCGCAATGTACTCAACCCGCGAGGCGGGCTCGACCTGCGAGGCGGGCTCAGCCCACCCGGTCGCGGCGGAGAGCGCTACGGTGCTGGCGATGGCCAGCGACCAGCTAGGGTGGCCGAGCCGCATCGCGTTCTGGGGTGGTCGCCCTACCCTGTGGGATGGCCGGCGGCTCCCCCGGGGCCTACGAGCGGTAACCTTCGAGGAGCAACGCGGAGGCCTGCGGGTCGTTGCCGGTCAGTTTCGGGGCGAGCTCGGTGGCGGAGGCCTCGTCCTGCCCGGCCTGTTTCAGGGCCTCGCCGATCGCCAGGTAGGTCGCCGACCGCGCCTCCCAGTCGCTGATCCCGTGGCGTTCGGCGACGCGGCCGACGCTGCGCAGGACCTCGCCCTCGGAGGCGCCGGCGACGATCGCCGAACGGGCGGCGGCGCGGACATCGCTCGAATAGTGGTGGTGGTGTTCGGCGGCGGCCGACGACATGCTCGACCCGGACAGCGAGGAGGCCGAGCCCAGGCTGGCGGAGGAGGCGCCGGCGGTGGCGCAGGCTCCGACCAGGAACGGCGTGGCGAGTGCGGTGGCGGCGGCGAGTGCGATTGTCAGGTGGCGGTTCATGGCTGCGTCAGAATCGATCAATCTAATAATGCCGATTTTGTCTAACCGCGTCGCCCTTGTCAATATCGTTGCGGGCGCCCGGTTCTAACAAGGTAACCGGGTGACGTCCCCGGTCCCGCGCCCCCGGGGGGTGGGGGTTGACCGCCCGCGCCGCGGGGGGCAGAGTCTCTGCCATGAAGTCGCTGCTTCTTCTCTCCGCCATGTCCCTTTTTGCCCTAACATCCCCCTGCGTCGCGGGTGATGACGAGGGGCCAGCTGCCGCCGGGCCCTATCGCCACGTCGTCTGCTTCAAGTTCAAAGACGACGCCACGCCCGAGCAGATCACCGCCATCGAGAAGGCCTTCGGTGAACTGCCGTCGAAGATCGACACCATCGTCGACTACGAGTGGGGGACCAACGTGAGCCCCGAGGACCACGCGCAGGGTTTCACCCACTGTTTCATCGTCACCTTTGCCGACAAGAAAGGGCTCGAGGTCTATATCCCCCACGAGGCGCACAAGGCTTTCGTCGACCGCCTGCTGCCGATCTTGGACAAGGTGTTCGTGATCGACTTCGTGGCGAAGTGACGACCCCTCCAGTTTCCTCCGGCGGGGAGGGGTGGGTGACCCCCACCCCCCGGGGGTCTATCTGCTATCGCCCGGCCTTGCCGTGTTCGGGGTGTTTCGGGGCGCCGCCGTGGTAGGGGACGGCGTCGAAGTCGAAACTGTCGCCCCCATGGCGCGGGTCGCCGGCCGCCGCCAGCTCGGAGGTCAGCTGTTTTTCGAGGGCGGCCAGGCGGGCCGCGTAGGCCTCTTCGCCCGCCACGTTGACCAGCTGGTCGGGGTCGCGCCCGAGGTCGTAGAGCTCTAGCGCCGGACGCTTCCCGAAGCAGAGCCGGTAGCTGCGTCCGTGCGCCTCGTCCCGCTCCCGGTTCTCGACGATGTAGGTCTTGGTGGGGCCGTTGTCGGTGTCTGCGTACCAGGCCCCTGCGACGGCGGCCTGCCGCCAGTTCGGGGTGCCGTTCGGCCAGCGGTCGGGCCGGTGGTTGCGGATCACGAGGAAGCCCGGCGTGCGGAGCGCGCGCGAGGGGTAGCCGCCCCGGTCCGGGGCCTCCTGGGCGGGGACGTGGCGCTCCTTGCCAAAGATCACGTGTGGCCGGAGGTCCGCATCGCCCCCTCCGGTGACCGCTGGCAAGAGACTGCGGCCGGTCACCGCCCCCGGGACCTCGACCCCCGCTGCCCCGAGGAAGGTCGGCGCGAGATCGGTGGTGCTGACGAAGCCGTCCAACACCTGCCCCTGCTCCACCCTCGCCCCCCAGCGCAGCGCCAGCGGCACCCGCGTGCCGCTATCGTAGAGGTTCGACTTGCAGCGCGGGAAGGGCATGCCGTGGTCGCCGGTGACGACGACGATGGTGTCCTCGAGTTCGCCCCTCTCCTCCAACAGCCCGATCGCCCGCGCCACATCGGAGTCGAAGCGCCCCACCTCGAAGTAGTAGTCGGCGACATCGCCGCGCACCGTCTCGTGGTCGGGGAAGTGGGCGAAGAGTTTGATCTCCGACGGGTCCATGCCCGACTCCCGGCCGCTGTGCAGCTTGTAGCCGCGGTGCGGGTCGAAGGCGCCGAGCCAGAAACAGAACGGTTTGCCCGCGGGCCGCGCGGCGAGGAACTCGGCGAAGCCGCCCCGGTACACCTTGCCGGCCGGCGGGTCGCCCTTCCACTTGCCCGTCAGCTTGCCCGGCCCCCAGGACTTGCGCCACGACCCGACGTGGTACCCGGCGTCGCGCAGCAGGTGCGGGTAGACCTCCAGCTCGTCCCCCAGGGTGCTCCAGAGGTTCGCCCCCGCGCCGAGCCGCCAGTGCCACTGGCCGGTGAGGATCGCGTTGCGCGAGGGGGTGCAGGAGGGCGACGAGACGTAGGCGTTGCGGAACAGGACGCCCTCGCGGGCGACGCGGTCGAAGGCCGGGGTCTGCACGACCGCGTCGTTGCCGTAGGCGCCCGCGTGCGGCCACCCCCAGTCGTCGGCGATGCAGAACAGGATGTTCGGTCTCGTCGCGCCACCGCCCCCGCCCCCGTCGGGCTGGGGGCGGTCGTCGGCGGGGGCGCAGGTCGCCGCCAGCAGGATCCCGAGCAGCGGGGCGAGTTTCGATCTCATCGAACTCCAGGCTGGGTCTTCCGGCGCGCGTCGTAAAGCGCCATATGGCTCGACCCGGCCACCGCCGCCGGGGTCCCTACGCGATCAGGTCCTTCATCACGTGGCCGTGGATGTCGGTGAGGCGGAAGTCGCGGCCCTGGTAGCGGTAGGTCAGCTTGCGGTGGTCGATGCCGAGCAGGTGGAGGATGGTGGCGTTCAGGTCGTGGATGTGCATGGTGCCGGGCGTCCACTTGTCCTTGTCGGGCTTCGGCAGCATCGGCGTCCCGTCGGGGTGGGCGATGTTATATCCGTAGTCGTCGGTCTGCCCGTAGGTGATCCCGGGTTTGACCCCGCCGCCTGCCATCCAGATGGTGAAGCAGCGCGGGTGGTGGTCGCGGCCGTAGTTCTCCTTCGTCAGCCCGCCCTGGCAGTATGCGGTGCGGCCGAACTCGCCACCCCAGACGACCAGGGTCTCGTCGAGCATGCCGAGCCGTTTGAGGTCCTTGATCAGGGCGGCGCTGCCCTGGTCGATGTCCCGGCACTGCGACTCGTGCTCCTTCGGCAGGTTGCCGTGTGCGTCCCAGCCGCGGTGGAAGATCTGGATGTTGCGGACCCCGCGCTGGGCGAGCCGCCGCGCATTGAGGCAGCAGGCGGAGAAGGTGCCGGGCTTGCGGGCCTCCTCGCCATAGAGTTCGAAGGTCTTGTCGTCCTCCTTGGACAAGTCCATCAGCTCGGGCACCGAGGCCTGCATGCGGTAGGCCATCTCGTGCTGCTTGATGCGGGAGAGCACCTCGGGGTCGGCGATGCGCTGGTGCTGGCGGCCGTTGATCTTGGCCAGCGCGTCGAGCTGCGCGCGGCGGTCGTCCCGGCTGACGCCGGCCGGGTTGCCGAGGAAGAGCACGGGGTCGCCCTGGCTGCGCAGCAGGGTGCCCTGGTGCTCCGAGGGCATGAAGCCGCTGCCCCAGAGGCGCCCGAACAGGCTCTGTTCGGCGAAGCTGGTCTTGGCGTGCATCACCACGTAGCCGGGCAGGTCCTCGTTCATGCTGCCGAGGCCATAGCTCAGCCAGGCGCCGAGGCTCGGGCGGCCGGGGATCTGGCTGCCGGTCTGGATGTAGGTGATCGCGGGGTCGTGGTTGATCGCCTCGGTGAAGGTCGAGTGCACCACGCACAGCTCCTTGGCCACCGTCGCGGTGTGTGGCAGCAGTTCGCTGATGTAGACGCCGCGGTCGTTGTTGTCGTATCTGGTGAACTTGTATTTGCTGGGGCAGACCGGCAGGGTCTTCTGGCCCGAGGTCATGCCGGTGATGCGCTGACCGTCGCGGACCTCCTCCGGGAGGTCTTTGCCGAACTGCTCCTGCATCTTGGGCTTGTAGTCCCAGAGGTCGTGGTGGCTGGGGCCGCCGCTCATGAACAGGTAGATGACGCGTTTGGCCTTCGGCGCGTGGTGCAGGCCGCCGCCCGGGGCGCCCGCGCCGAGCAGCTCGGACCCGAACATCTGCGCCATCGCGGCGGTGCCGAGGCCGAGCGCCGAGCGGCCGAAGAGCTGGCGGCGGGTGAGGTTTAGGCGGTAGTCGGAAAGCGGGTCGGTGTGCATGGCTGAGAAATGACTAATGACTAAGGTCTAATGACTAGGGAATGACCAATTTCGAATGACGAATGACGAACGACCTAGGGAGGTCTAGGGTGAGAAAGGCGATATGGGCGAGAGGAAGTTTGATCTAGAGGAGAGGACGGCGCGGTTTGGGGAGGGGGTGATCGCGTTTTCCAAGAGTATTCCGGTGAACCAGGTGACGCGGTCGTTGATCGATCAGCTCGTCCGGTCGGGTACAAGTGTGGGCGCGAACTACTGCGAGGCGGACGACGCCTCGTCGAAAAAAGAGTTCCGTCAGAAAATCGGCTACTGCCGCAAAGAAGCGAGGGAGACCAAACATTGGCTGCGCATGATCGCCAAAGCCGAACCTACGATGAACGAAGCCGCAAAACCCCTCTGGCAAGAAGCGAAAGAACTGCACCTGATCTTCGCTGCCATCCTGCGCGAGTAGCGCGGCGCCTTGGGGCTTCGGACTTGGGTATTCCTTAGACATTAGTCATTAGGCCTTAGTCATTCGCGCCAGCGCCCCCTCTGGCAAGAGGCCAAGGAACTGCACCTGATTTTCGCCGCTATCCTGCGCGAGTAACGCAACACCTTGGGGCTTCGGGTTTGGGCATTCCTTAGTCATTCGTCATTAGGCCTTAGTCATTCCTAGTACATCAATATCGCCGCGTCGCTGGCCAGCACGGTGGTCGCCAGCTGCGACCAGGCGGCGACCTCCGCGGC
Source organism: Verrucomicrobiales bacterium (assembly GCA_028280355.1). Lineage (GTDB taxonomy): Bacteria > Verrucomicrobiota > Verrucomicrobiia > Verrucomicrobiales > DEV007 > JANQMB01. Next base: position 8,259 of record JANQMB010000251.1, on the reverse strand, counting down.
GGGGAGGCTCCCGTCGCGCGGCGCCTCGCGGGTGCCGAGGAGCGCGAGGGCGGCCGCCTCGTCGTCGCGGTAGCGCGCGCGCAGGGTCCGCAGCAGGCTCGTGCAGGCGCCGCGCTCGACTTCGTCGGGTTTGCGGCAGGTGAGCAGGCCGAACAGGTAGTCGATCCGGCGCCCGTCGTCGCCCTCGAGGCGCACCAGGCGCTCGGCGAGCTTGCGCGAGGTCTCGATGCGCTGGGTCTCGTTGAACAGGCCGAGCGACTGCAGCGAGGTGGTGCTGCGCGAGCGTTTGACGCAGCTCGACTCGCGGTCGGGCGCGTCGAACAAGGTCATCATCGGATGTGGGCTGGTGCGCTTCCAGTACACGTAGAGGCTGCGGCGGTAGAGGCGCTCCCCCTTGTCCGCGACGTAGCGCTTGGTGTTGCTCGACGGGTGCATCAGGGCGGCCCACATGCCGGCCGGCTGGTAGGGTTTGACGCCCTCGCCGCCCATCGTCTCGTCCATCAGCCCGCTCGCCCACAGGGCGGTGTCGCGCAGCACCTCGGCGTCGAGGCGGTAGCTCTGCCCGCGCGCCAGCAGGCGGTTCTCCGGGTCCTCGACGCCGTCGCGCCACCTGGAGTCCTGCCTGAAGGTCCTGCTGTTCACCATCAGGCGCAGCATGTGCTTGAGGTCCCAGCCGGAGTCCTGCAGCTCGACCGCCAGCCAGTCGAGCAGCTCCGGGTGGGTGGGCTGCTCGCCCTGCAGGCCGAAGTCCTCAGGGGTGCGCACCAGGCCGTCGCCGAAGGTGCGCTGCCAGATGCGGTTGACCAGGACGCGGGCGACCAGCGGGTGGTCGCGGGAGGTGAGCCAGCGGGCCAGCCCGAGCCGGTTGCGCGGCGCACCCTCCGGGAACGGCCCCATGACCTCGAAGGTGCCGGGTTGGAGCGGTTCGCCGAAGGGCAGGTTGTACTCGCCGCGGCGCAGCATCTTGGTGACCCGGGGTTTCGGCAGTTCGCGGGCGACGAGGGTGGTGGTGTAGCTGCCCTCGAGCTTCTTCATCGCCTCGGCGATGCGTTTGGCCTGGCCGGGGTCGCCGGCGTGTTTGGCGCGCTCGGCCTCCAGCTTCGCCCACTCGGACCAGGCCGCCCCGGACGCCGGCGCCTTGATCGCGGGGGCGTAGTCGTACCTGTTGCCGTCCATCGAGTGTTCGGCGGTGCTGTTGAAGAAAGCGAACAGCTCGTAGTACTCCCGCTGTCGGATGGGGTCGTATTTGTGCGTGTGGCAGCGGGCGCAGGTCAGCGTCATCCCCAGCAGGGCGGTGCCGAAGGTCTCGGTGCGATCGAAGTTGTTCTTGGCCTGGAACTCGTCGGGGATGGCGCCGCCCTCGGCGGTGGTCGGGTTCATGCGCACGAAGCCGGTGGCCACCTGCTGCTCGAGCGTCGGTTCGGGTAGCAGGTCGCCGGCCAGCTGCCAGGTGATGAAGTCGTCGAGCGGGAGGTTGTCGTTGAGCGCCTTGACCACCCAGTCCCGGTAGGGGTAGATGCCGCGGCGGTTGTCGAGGTGGAGGCCGTGGGTGTCGCCGTAGCGGACGGCGTCGAGCCAGTAGCGCGCCTGGTGTTCGCCGTATCTGGGGCTGGCCAGCAGCGCGTCGACGAGGCGCCCGTAAGCTTCCGGGGACTTGTCGGCCAGGAAGGCGGAGAGCTGCTCCGGTTCCGGCGGCAGGCCGGTGAGCACGAGGGCGACCCGGCGCGCCTGCGTGGCGCGGTTGGCCTCGGGGGCGAAGCCCAGCCCCTCCCGCTCCAGCCGCGCCCCGACGAAGGCGTCGATCTCCCCCTTCGTCGCGTGCTTGCGCGGCGGCACGAAGGCCCAGTGGTCGGCGTATCTGCCGCCGCTCTTCACCCAGCGGCTCAGGAGGTCGCGCTCGGCAGAGGTGAGGTGCTTCTCCGCCTTCTCGGGCGGCATCGGGTCCTCTTTGTCGTGGATCCGGAACAGGATTTCGCTCTTCGCGAGGTCGTCGGGGTCGATCGCGCGGACGCCTTCGCGGTCGGCGGTGGCCGCCGCGTAGGAGTCGAGGCGTAAGTCGTTCTCCTTCGTGGCGTCCGGCCCGTGGCAGGCGAAACACTTGTTGGAGAGGATCGGCAGCACCTCACGGGCGAAGTCTGGCGCTTCCTCGGCAGCCTGTGCCAGCCCGGCCGGGGTGAGGAGTGTCGCCACGAGGGCGGGGAGGAGTCGATTTGGAGAGCTCACCCTAGGAGACTCCCGAACCGGCGATAATGTTCCAGGTTATTTCCCGTCAAATGCTGATTATTTCCCGTCGGGTTCCTCCGCCAGATCGCGCAGGTCCGTCTCCCCCACCGCCACGGCTGCCCTCGCGGCGAACGGGGACAGGTACCAGTCCCTGGCGCGTCGCACCAGGCCGCGGAGGTCGGTGCTGATCTGGTAGGCGCTGGGGATCAGGTAGAGGGTGATCGTGGTGGCGAAGAGGATGCCGAAGCCGAGCGAGACCGCCATCGGGATGAGGAACTGCGCCTGGATCGAGCGGTCGAAGATCAGCGGCATCAGGCCGGCGAAGGTGGTGATCGAGGTCAGCAGGATGGGGCGGAAGCGTTTGGCCCCGGCGTCGAGTATGGCCTCGCGCAGCGGCGTCCCGGCGGCCACCCGCCGGTTGATGAAGTCGACCATCACCAGCGAGTCGTTCACCACCACCCCGGCCAGGGCCAACATGCCGAACACCGACAGGTAGGACGGCACGATGCCCATGATGATGTGGCCGAGCAGGGCGCCGACCACCCCGAACGGTACCGCAAGCAGGACGAACACCGGCTGGACCAGCGACTTGAACGGGATCGCCAGCAGCGCGTAGAGCGCGAACATCAGGGCGACCGCGCCGACCAGCGTCCGGCGCTTCGACTTCTCGTTGTCGGCGATGTATCCGGTGTAGCGGTAGGACAGGTCATCGCCGGTGTTGACCAGCTCCTGGATCTCGGGCGCCGCCGCCTTGGCGACGGCGATGATATCGACGTCGTCGCTCTCCGGGACGGCGCGGACGTTCACCGCCTCCGCGCCGTCGACGCGCTCGATGGTCCCCGGCGCCTTGACCATCCGCACGTCGGCGATCGAGTGCAGCGAGACGGCGCCGCCGTTCGGCGTGCGGACCCTGAGGGTGTTCAGCGTGTGCAGCGAGCGCCGCTCGCCCCGGGTCAGGCGGACCATGACGCGGATGTCGTCGCGGCCGCGCTGCACGCGCTGCGCCTCCTGCCCGAAGAAGGCCTGGCGGATCTGTTGGCCGAGCGACTGCTGGGTCAGGCCGAGCTCGGCGGCGCGGGGTCTCATGGTGATCTCCAGCTCGTCCTCGCCGCCCTCGACCTCCGTCCACGCGTCGCTGATGCCCTCGTAGGACTCGAGCAGCGCGACGATCCCCTGGGCGATCTCGTCCCGCCTCTCCGAGCCCTCGCCGCGCAGCTCCACCTCGATCGGCTCCTGGGTGCGGTTCATGCCATACCGGCGTTGCTCGCCGCGCACGCGCAGCGAGTAGGCCTCGGGGACCTCGCCGATCAGCTCCTTCCAGCGCATGGCGATGACGCTGTTCTTCGGCCCTGGTTCGGAGCGCGTGCTGGGCGGCATGATCTCCACCGAGACCCGCCCCTCGGTGGGGTCGATCGGCGAGGTCCCCCAGCCGTCGTCGCCGGCCTCGGTGTAGACGTTGCGGATCAGCGAGGGGCCGCCCTCGCCGTCGGTGAACTCCCCGCGCAGGACCTCGACGGCGTCCGCCATGCGCTGGACGTACTGGTCGGTCTTCTCCAGCGGGGTGTCGTGGGGGAGGTCGATGTATGCGGTGATCCGCAGGCTGTCGACGCTGGGCAGGGAGACGAAGCCGAGCTTGCCGCTCCTGGTGTAGCCATACATGGCCATGGCAATGGCGGCGAAGGACGCGACCACGCTGTAGCGGTGGCGCACCGCGAACTTCAGCGAGGGCGTGTAGACCCTCTCGACGAACAGCTCGAGGCCGTCGCCGACCCTCTTCTGAAGCCGGCTCACCGGGTTGAACCTCGTCCTGCCCGTCTTCAGGTGTTTGAGGTGGGAGGGCAGGATGAGCTTGGACTCGATGAGCGAGAACAGCAGCACCGGCGCCACCACCGGGGGGATCTGCCGGGCGTAGACCCCCCAGTGGCCGGGGAAGTAGAGCAGCGGCAAGAAGGCGACCATGGTGGTGAGGATGCCGAAGGTGACCGGCACGGCGACCTCCTTGGCGCCGAGCACCGAGGCCTCCAGCGGGGCGACCCCCGCCTTGAGCTTGGAGAAGATGTTCTCGCCGGTGACGATCGCGTCGTCCACCACCAGGCCGAGCACGATGATGAAGCCGAAGACGCTCATCATGTTGGCGGTGAGCCCGAAGTAGGGCATCAGCAGGACGCCGCCGGCGAAGCTCACGGGGATGCCCACCACCACCCAGAACGCGAGCGCGGGGCGCAGGAACAGGCCGAGCAGGAGGAACACCAGGACGCAGCCCTGGGCGAGCGACCAGCCCAGCGTGCGCAGCCTGCCGCTGATCGAGATCGACTCGTCGTCCCACGCCTGCAGTTTGATCCCGGCCGGGAAGCGGGCCGGCGCCTCGGCGATGTACCCGCGCACCAGCTTCGAGATCTCGATCGCGCTCTCGTCGTCGTGGCGCATCACCTCGACCATCAGCGCCGGCTCGCCGTTGAAGCGCACCAGCTGGCGTTCCTCCTCGAAGCCGTCGGTCACGGTCGCCACCTCGCCCAGCCGCACCTCGGCGCCGTTCGCGGCGCGCACGGGGATGCGCTCGAAGTCCTCGCGGGTGTAGGCCTGGCCTTTGGTGCGGACGACCAGTTTGCCGCTCGGGCTCTCGATCGCCCCCGCGGGCATGTCGAGCGAGTGGCGGCGGATGGCCTCGCTGAGTTCGGCGAAGCCGATGCCGTAGGAGCGCAGCCGGTCCTGCCGGGCCTCGACCGCGATCTCGAAGGGGCGGTCGCCCTCCAGCTTGGCCTGGCTGATGCCGTCGAGCTCGATCAGGTCGTCGCGCACGCGGGCCGCGGCGCGGCGCAGCTCGTCCTCCTCGAGGTCGCCGGTCACCGCCACCGTGAGCACCTCGCGCCAGGCGTTGGAGTCCGGGATGCGGATCTCCGGGCGCTCGGTCTCGTCCGGGAAGGTGGTGATGCGGTCGACGCGGTTTTTGATCTCGTCGAGCGCGTCGCGCATGTTTTCGCCGCGCTTGATCTCGATCCACAGCCGGCCGCGGCCGCGGGAGGCGGTGGAGCGGATCGAGCTGATGGCGGAGAGGTCGGAGAGCGCCTCCTCGATGGGGACGACGATGGCGCGCTCGACGTCCTCCGCGGTCCCACCGCGGTAGTCCATGGTGACCAGCACGTCGTCGAACACCCAGGCCGGGCGGACCTCGAGCGGGATCTTGTACATCGCGGTGAGCACGCCGGCGAACAGGATCCCGACCAGCAGGAAATTCGCGGCGATGTCGTTGCGTGCGAACCAGCGGATCATGGTGCTGCCCGCCTATCCGGCGGGGGGGTCGGGCTCGGAGCCCGCGAGGTCCTCGGCCTCCCCCCCGGGGTCGGCCGCGTCTTCCAAGATCTCCACCTTCGACACGTTGGGGGCGTAGACGAGGCGGCTGGTGGCGAGCCATGAACCGTCGGGGATGTCCGGGGCGTGGATGATGACGTGCTCGGCGTCGGACCAGACCTCCTCGATCTCCCGCCGCTCGAGGGTCAGCTCCTCGCGGTCGACGAGATAGATCAGCCTGAGCTGGCGGACGGCGTCGCGCGGCACCGTGTAGACGTCCTGCAGGACCTTGCCGGGGATCGCCGCGCGCACCGGCTGGCCGACGCGCAGCGGGGCCTTGCGGTCGGCGGCTGGGAGCGTGCGGGAGAAGGGGTCATCGACGCGGGCGATCGCGAACAGCTCGCGCGAGTCCTGGTCGAGCGCGCCCTCGGTGCCGATGATCTTCCCGGTCCAGCGCGCGCCCGACCCCTCGTCGAGCGCGTCGCTGAGCTCCACCGTCACCGCGGGCTCCCCGGCGCCCTCGGGCAGGGAAAGGAAGGCGAGTTCGCGGGCGGCGACCGGCAGCCTGACCTCGACGAAGGCGGTGTTGAACACCGTCGCCAACACCGTGCTCGGCGAGACCGACTGGCCCACCGACACCGCGCGGTCGAGCACGCGCCCCGCGAAGGGGGCGCGGATCACCGTGCGCCCGAGGTCGCGCCTGGCGCGTTCGAGGGAGGCGGTCGCGGCCTTGACGTTCGCCTCGGCCTCCCGCAGCTGGGGGAGGCGGAGCACCAGCTCGTTGGGCTCCTCCTCGTAGCCCAGCTCCACCCAGTTGAGGCGCGCCTGGTTGGCCTTGGCCTGCTCCTGCGCGTGCAGCGCGACCGCGCGCGCCAGCGCCGCCTCGGCGGAGGTCACCTCGGCCTCGAAGTCCTCGTCATCCAGCTCCAGCAGGACCTCGCCCTCTTCGAAGAACGCCCCGTCGTGCAGGCCCCCGCCGACCGACTTCACCTTGCCGGACACTTGTGGGGTGAGCGAGGCCTCGTTGTGGGGGCGGACGACCCCCTGCGTGCGGATGGTGGTCTGGAAGTCCCCGCGGCGCAGCTCGAGCACCTTCGTCTTGAGCACGCGGCCCTGCGGGGGCGGGTGTTTCTCGCTCTCCTTCTCCACCGACAGCAGCTCGAAGGCCAGCCAGCCGAGGAAGAGGATGCCGAGCGGCGCGAGGATGCGCGCGGCGACCCCCACCGGGCTGCCCGGCGTCGGAGGTGGGGTCGGCGTCTGCGTCTCGGGTTCCATCTCGTCGAGCGTTCTCGCCCGCGGGATCAGTCCGGCGACCCCGTAGACGGCAAGGTCGCGAAATCTCCGCCGAGGGCAAGATGCAGATCGACGCGGTTCTGCAGGCGCTGGTTGCGCAGCTGGATCATCGAGCTGCGGGCGTCGACGGCGCGGCGCTGGGCCTCGAGGATCTCCAGGATGCCCACCAGCCCCTCCGAGTAGTCGCGCGCGGCCTGCCGCTCCGCCAGCGCGGCCTGTTTCAGCTCGACCTCCAGGTAGCCCTCCTGCTCGGCCAGCGAGCGTTCGGTGGCCAGCGCCGACTCGACCTCGCGGAACGCCTCGAGCGCCACCGCGGCGAAGCGGCGCACCTCCGCCTCGTTGTCGGCCAGCGCCCGGCGCGCGGTGGCGCTCGGCGCGCCGCCCGCGTAGACGGTCTGGGCGAGCGAGGCGGCCGCGTTCCACACGAGGTACTCCGGGTCGACGAGGACCCTGCTGAGGCCGGCGGCGGTGTTCGAGCCGGACCCGGTCAGGTTCAGCGAGGGGAGCAGGTCCTTGCGGGCGGCGTCGGCGCGGTCCGCGCTGGCGGCCAGCACCGCCGCGGCTGAGACCAGGTCGGGGCGGCGCCAGAGGAGGTCGGAGGGCAGCCCGGCGGGGATCTCCGCCTCGGGGGCAGGCAGTTCCTCACGCGAGGTGAGGTCGCCGCCGGGGTATCGGCCTAACAAAACTTCCAACACCCGCGCCGCGTCCTCGCGGAGGAGCTTGGTGTTGACCAGGGCGCGGTCGGCCGAGGCGACGTTGTTGCGCCCGAACTGCACGTCGAGCGGGCTCGCCGACTCGTCGCCCGCCTTGTAGTTGCGCTCGGTGATGCGGTAGTTGCGGGCGAAGCTGTCCCGGGTGGCCTCCGCCAGCCGCACCTGCTGTTGGGCGGTGATCAGGTCGAACCAGGCCTTGGCGGTGTTGGCGGCCAGCGACAGACGGGCGCCGCGGAAGTCGGCGGCCGCGGAGAGGTAGTCCTGGTAGGCGGCGTGGTCGAGGTCGCGCAGCCGGCCCCACAGGTCCATCTCCCAGGACGCGTCCAGGGTCAGGCCGTAGTCCGACGCCAGCAAGACGTCCTCGAGCGGGCCGTTGCCGGTGCGGGTGCGGGCGCCGGACGCGGAGAGCCCGACCGTGGGGAAGCGCGCGGCGCGGCCGACGATCGCGCCCTGCTTCGCCGCCCGCAGCCGGGCGGCGGCCTCGCCGAGGTCGAAGTTGTTCTCCATCGCCTCGGCCACCAGGCGCTCCATGTCGCGGTCGTTGAAGGTCTCCAGCCACCCGGTGGAGATCTCCCCCTCGTTGCCCCGCCCGGCGTTCTTCCAGACCTCCGGGAGCTCGAGTTCGGGGACGCCGCCCGGCCGCTCGAGGGTCAGCGCCGTGCAGCCGGCCAGGAGCAGGGCGGCGACGTTTGGCAGGGCGGGGGATCTCATGGCACCGGCGGTATCATTGCAGGGGGACAGC
>JANQMB010000245.1 GCA_028280355.1 Verrucomicrobiales bacterium | reverse complement strand
ACACGGGGGGTTGGGGTTTTTGGGGTTTAGTTAGGCCGAGTGCGCCCCAGCCTCCCCCGCAGCGGTAGCCCCCTGCAGGCCGGGACGGCGCCCGTCGGGTATATATATACCGTTCCCGGCTTTGGCAAAAAAGCACAAAGATCGTCAAAATGCGTTGGCGCTGTTCATGTTGCGTTCATTTTCTCCGGTCCCCCGGGGCGGCGTCGGGGTAGTTTTTGCCTGGCCACCGCGGCCCGTTTTGTTTTGCACTTGCCGGTGATGAAGATCGCGCTTGTCCACTATGCCTACCCGCCTGTCGTCGGCGGGGTGGAGTTTGTCATGGAGCAACACGCCGCCCTGTTCGCCCGCCACGGGTACGGGGTGAAGGTCGTCGCCGGCCGCGGCGAGGCCGGGCGCCCGGGGGTGGTGGTCGAGGAGGTGCCGGAGCTGCTCCCGGGCCACCCGCGTAACGCCGCGGTGCAGTCGGAGCTGGAGGGGGTCGGGCCGGGGCCGGCGTTCGATGCGCTGAAGGCGGAGCTCGAGGCGAAGCTCGCCGCCGCGCTCGACGGCTGCGACGTGGTGTTCGTCCACAACATGATGACGATGCACTTCAACCTGGCGGCGACCGCCGCCCTCGCCGCGCTCGCCGCGGCGGGGTCCCGGGATACGAGGTTCGTCAGCTGGGTCCACGACCTGGCGGCGGTCGACCCGGGCTACGGCCTGGCCGAGAGGCTCCCGCATCCCCCGTGGGATCTCATCGCCCGCCCGCCGGAGAACTTCGACCACGCGATCATATCGGCCGCGCGCCAGGCGCAGTTCTGTGAGCTGATGGGGGTCGGCCCCGACGCCTGCCCGGTCGTCCCGAACGGGGTCCGCCATATCCGCCTGCTCCGGCTCACCGACAACGTCCGCAAGCTGTGCCGTCGCCACGGGATCCTCTACCAGGACATCGTCATGTTGCAGCCGACGCGGATCCTGCGGCGCAAGAACATCGAGTTCGGCATCCGCGTCCTCGCCGAACTGAAGCGCGCCGGGCACCGGGCCCTCTACCTCGTCACCGGCGCCCCCGACCCGCACAACCCCGCGACCCGGGACTACGGCCAGGAGCTGAAGGCGCTGGTCGTCGAGCTCGGCGTCGAGCGCGAGTTCCATTTCGTGAGCGAGACCTTCGATGTGACCGACGACGACCTGGTCGGGCTCTACAACGCCTCGGACCTGCTGTTCCTGCCCAGCCGGCAGGAGGGGTTCGGGCTGCCGCTGCTCGAGGCCGGGGTGTTTCGCATGCCGGTGTTCTGCCCGCGCGTGGAACCGATGCAGTCGATCCTCAAACACAACGTCAACCTGTTCGGGCTCGCCGACGAGCCCGCCGACGTCGCGGCGCGGGTGGTGCGGACCCTGGGGAACGACACCGGTTACCGCGCGCGCAAGGAGGTGGTGCGGAACTACTCCTGGGACAAGCTGTTGGCGGATCGCATCCGGCCGCTGTTCCTCGGGTGAGCCAGGGCCCGGGGGCGCACGACCCCCCGCGGGGAAATTCGATGCTGCAAAGTCGCTTCGGTTTTGCTAGAAGAGCCCGCTGCAACTATGCCAGGCGAAGAGTTCCAGGTCACCGTCCACCCCGCCGCCGAGGGCGGTTTCTGGGCCACGGTGGATGGCCTCCCCGGTTGCATGACCCAGGCCGAGAGCTACACCGAGGTGCTCGAGCGCCTGCGCGACGCCCACCGCTCGTGGTTGCGCGCCCCCGCCCCCGCCCCCGCTGCCCCCGCCCCGCCGCCCCCGGGGGGTGTCCCGGCGACCGCGGGCGAGGCCGCCGCCTGGTTGGCCGCCGGCGGGTGGGTGCTGACCCGCCAGACGGTCTCGCACCTGACCTATGTGCGCCCCGCCCCGCCCGCCCGCCTCACCTTGCCGAGGTCTGGTGAGGAGGTGTTGAAGGGGGCCTATCGCGAGGAGCTGGCGCGGCTCGCGTCCAGCTAGCAAGGGGGGCGCGTCCCGCCGGATCGATTGCCGGTTGGTCGCAGGGGGCGGACGGGTGTATCGTGGCCGCGATGCGCCCCGCCCTCCCCCTCGCCCTCTTCGTGGTCTGCGCCCGCGGTGTCGCGGCGCCGGTGGGCGAGGTCACCCTGAACGGGGCCTGTGACGCCTCGGCCGCGGCGGCGCTCGACGGGCAGACCTTCGTGATCGCCGACGACGAGGACAACATCCTGAGGGTCTACTCGCTCGAACGCCCCGGCATGCCGGAGGCGCAGTTCCCGATGGGGCGTTTCCTGAAGACCAACACCGACCCGCACCCCGAGGCCGACATCGAGGCCTGCACCCGGGTGGGGGACCGCATCTACTGGGTCACCTCCCACGGCCGCAGCAAGAAGGGCAAGTGGCGCCGCAGCCGCCACCTGTTCTTCGCCACCAAGGTCGTCGTGCGCGACGGGGGGCACCGTCTGGTGCCCGAGGGCAGGCCGTCGCGCGGCCTGCTTCCGGCGCTCCTGGAGATCCCCGTGCTCGGTGAGGAGATCGCGCGTGCCACCGGTGCCGCCGGCGCCGACGCGCCCCCGGCGCTGGCCCCGAAACGGGGGGGGCTGAACATCGAGGGCCTGGCCGCCAGCGCCGACGGCTCCTATCTCTACCTCGGGCTGCGCAACCCGCGCCCCGGCGGCCGGGCGGTGCTGGTCCCGCTGCTCAACCCGGCGGCGGTGGTGGAGGAGCGCGCCGCGCCGCGGTTTGGCGAGCCGCTCTATCTGGACCTCGCCGGGCGCGGCATCCGCTCCATCGAATACTCGCCGCGGCACCGGTTCTACTTCCTGGCCGCCGGCTCCCACGACGGCGCCCGCGGCACCGCGCTCTATGCCTGGGGTGGTCCCGGCGCTGGCGCGCCCCGCGTCCTGAGACGTTTCGCGGACCTGAACCCCGAGGCGCTCGCGCCGCTGCCGGGGGAGGACCGCCTGCAGCTGTTCAGCGACGACGGTTCGGTGATGTACGAGGTCGGGCCGGAGGATTCCACCGAACCGCTAGAGGACGGCCGCTGCGCCTGCAAGCACCTCAAAGACCCCCGTAGGAAGGCGTTCCGCGCCGTGTCGCTGACCTTCCGGCCGGCCGCGCCAGGTGGCGGATAATTTGCTTTCGCGGCCGACCAGATCCCCTAGATTACCCGCGATGAAAGCGCGCTACGCTCTCCTCTCCCTCGCCCTGGTGCTGCCCGCCTGCGGTGGGCTGCACAAGCGCGAGCCCCTCTCCGGGGTGGGAAGGGACCGCGGCCCGCTGGTGCTCGACGGCCCGGGCCGCGAGGACCCGGCCCCCGATCGGGATGGGGCTGAGGAGTCCGGGACGCTGGCGCGGGCGATGCCCTGGAACTGGTTCTAGCGCCCCCGCCCCACCCGGAAACACCTGCTATTCTGGGGGCGGCGATCTAATAGCGTGACAGGGGCGGCGTTATTGTAGTATCGTTGTAGACCCCTTTTTTCCAGATTCCCCACCTTCCGCACTCCCTGTTCTGATGGACGCCGGCAACGTCAACCCCCTATCCCCAGCCCCCCAAGCCGCCCCCCCGCGGGCGTTCGAGGTCGCCGAGCTCGCCGACGAGGCGATGCATTCAGCCTCCGAGGTCGATCGCAACAAGTCGCGCATCGTCGCCCTGATGGTCGCCGCCCTGGTACACGGCATCCTGTTCGTCCTCCTCGCCTGGATGGTCATCAGCCACCTCAAGCCCGAGGAGGTCGAGCTGGTGGTGGAGGCGTCCACCTCCAACACCCGCGCCGACGTCGAGAAGAAGAGCTTCGCCAAGCGGGTCACCAACGAGAAACCGTCCCCGCCCTCGCGGATGGCGACGAACACCATCAGCGCGGCCAGCGCCGTCTCGCCGGTGGTGATGCCCGAGGTGGAGGAGATCAACGACCTGCCCGCCCTCGGGTCCGATTTCGGAGACGGTTTCGGGATGGGCGGCTTCGGCGACGGCCGCGGCGGGGCGAGCTTCTTCGGCACCTCGGGCGGCGGCAACCGTATCATCCTCGTCATCGACACCTCGACCAGCATGAACGGCAACTGCGGCCCGGCCGGGATCGAGGCGCTGCGGCGCGAGATCGACCGCACCATCGCCGCGCTCTCCCCGGACACGAGGTTCAACATCATCTGTTTCGGCAATGACGCGGACGGGTTCGCCCAGAAGCCCATCGCGGCCTCCGCGACCGCCAAGGCGGACGCGAAGAAGTGGATGCAGGACTATTTCATCAACGTCGATTTCACACGCACGCGCACCTCGAAGTGGGGGGCGAAGGGGACCGATGGCAAGGGCATCCGCTACGTCGCCATCCCGCCGGACTCGGTCGGTTCGCTGAAGGGGACCAGCGGCGGTTCACGCATGGATCTGGCGCTGGTCGCCGCCTTTGGCCAGAAGCCCACCGCCGTGTTTCTCATCGCCGATGGCGAACCGGGCACGGCGCGGGGCAACCAGCCGATGAGCAAGAAGGAGATCGTCGACCTCATCGAGAACGAGGCCAAGCGGATCTATGGCAACTCCAGGAAACCCACGGTCAACTGCATCAGCGTGAAGGGCATAGGCGAAGAGGTGCTGAAGGATATCGCGCGGCGTTTCAAAGGGAAATACAAGGCCGTCGACCCGGCGAAGATCTAAGCCGGGTGACCCCGGGTCTAGGCCGGGCGCCCCCGCTTCGAAGCGTTTTACAAACTGCCGCCGAGCGGTTACGGTCACCGCCCCCGGGAAGCGCGATTAGCTCAGGGGTAGAGCACATGCTTCACACGCATGGGGTCGTTGGTTCAAATCCAACATCGCGCACCATCCCCCCCGGGTCCCGGCGGACGCTCTGGGTCTGGCAGGTCCCGGGGCTACCCGGTGCGTCGTGGGCGGCGCCGGCGCGCGCCGAGGAGGGCGCCGAGGAGGGCGCCGGCTGCGAACAGGAACGCCGCAGGTCCAGGCTCAGGTACCGCGGCCGGCGACAGCGACACCTCGACCGTGTCGTATTCCACCCCGTTCCCGGAGGCGAAGGGGAACTCGTCGTTGGCGAATAGGTCGGAGACCGAGGACGGGTTGGAGACGGCGACGCCGACCATCGAGAACTCGGCGTCGTAGAAATCTTGTTCCGTCCAGCCGATCGAGCCGAGCCCCAGCGCCATCTCGACGGTGTGCGTGCCGGTGTCGGCGCGGGCGAAAACGGTCCCGGAGATCTCGTTGTCGTATCCGTCTGAGATGTTGCCCTCGTTGCCGCCCGTGTCGTCGTAGGTGACGCCGATCCCGCTGCCGAGAAGGTCGCCGTTGCCATCCTCGTAGAGTTTGATCGAGCCGCCGCCCCACGAGGAGCCGAGCGCGCTCCCGTCGTCGACGTTGAGCGCATACCGCTCGGCCCCCTTCCCGAAGTAGTAGTAGTAGTGCCCCTTGAGACCGGCGGTCGAGATGCTACCGCCGTCGTCCGAGTAGTCCCCCACGACGGTGACGGACAGGTAGAAGAAGTTGGCGTCGAAGGTGTAGGTGACGGTGGCGATGTCCCCGTAGGCATAGTACTTGCCCGTCGTGGTGTGCAGGCTCCCCGACGTCGTCCACTTGCCGTCCTCGATGGGGCGCTCCCAGAGTTCCGCACTGTAGTTCTCGGCCGCCGTCGCCACCTGGTACACCCCGCCGCCCAACGGGGTCCAGGCGGCATCGGACTGCGACGCCCCGTAGCTCGGGTTGTTGTCGGGCGTCTGCGCCCAGGCCACCCCCGGCAACATCAGACCCGCCGCTGCCAAAGAAATACACACCTTCATGATCCCCAAACCGAAGAATTTCCAATAAATTCAGTTAACTTTAGTTGATTATTTAAAATAATCAACCATGTGATGCCTTGTCCATCGGAAGAACCCTGGGGGATCCGTTTTCGGGGCTCGGGGTTGAGATCCGTTCGGAGAATTGCGTCCTCTGGGTGGTGCCGCCTAGCATCTCCCCACGCGATATGGCTACTCCCCGACTCTTCTCCACCGTCTCTCTCTTTTTCGTCAGCCTCATGTTTGTCCCCGCAGCCGGGGCGAAGGAGGAGAAGGTTTGGTGGGAGGCCGCCCAGCCACGTTGGGCGGGTTCGGATCTCGGCGGCGTGTTCAGCGGTACGATCAGCCTGCGCGGTGCCCGGCCGGACAAGGTGTTCAAGGCCATCGCCATCAGCCTGCACGAGGGCGGCCGGCGGGCGACGGCGATTTTCGATACCGAGATGCTGAACCTGGTCACTGCGGTGCCCGAGCACGGTGTCATGTTCAACACCTACCGTGACGGGCTCGGCGGGTCCGGCCATTGGGTGGGGGCGCCCTACCTGTTCAACAACCCGCCGGGGCCGGGCTGCGCGATGGGCGGCACGTTCGCCGATACCCGCGACGACAAATCCGGCCCGCTGCCCCGCGCGCACGCGCAGTACCGGGGGCTCTACCGCCATGGCGACAAGGTGGTGCTGCGCTACACGGTCGGCGATACGCCGGTGCTGGACCTGGTGGAACTTGCTGGTGCGGGGCTGCTGCGCCAGATCGAGATCGGCGCCCCCTCGGCGGAGCTGTCGCTGTCCCTGGGGGCGGCCTCGGACAAGATCTCCCTGGTTTCGGTGGCGGGCAAGGCGCAGGTCGTCGAGGCCGAGGGGCGCCAGGTGCTCCGGGTCGCGCCGCAGAAGGGGATCGCCCGCGTCCAGGTCGCCTACGGGGAGACCGGCTCTGGGCGGCGCCCGGTGCACGACCTCCGGACCTTCATCAAGGGCGGGCCGGCGCGCTACCCGGAGCCGCTGGTCACCAAAGGCGTGCTCGGCGGCGGCGGCGGCGCCTACGCGGTCGACACCATCACCCCGCCCTTCGACAACCCGGGCAAGGTCCTGTTCCGCTTCGGCGGCCACGATTTCCTCCCGGGCGGCGACGCCGCGGTGTGCACCATGGACGGCGACGTGTGGGTCGTCTCCGGCATCGACGACAAGCTCGAGAAGCTCTCCTGGCGGCGCTTCGCCACCGGCCTGTTCCAGCCGCTCGGCCTGCGGGTCGTCGACGGTAAAGTGTATGTGTTAGGCCGAGACCAGATCACCCGCCTGCACGACCTGAACGGCGACGGCGAGGCGGACTTCTACGAGTGTTTCAACAACGGCTGCAAGATCGGCGACCACGTGCACGAGTTCACCACCGGCCTCGACACCGACCCGGCGGGCAACTTCTATTTCGTCAAGGGGCACGGCGGCCGCAACCGGCACGCCGGCACCTTCTTGAAGGTGTCCCCGGACGGCCGGGACATCGCGGTGGTGGCCACCGGCTTCCGCTGGCCGAACGGGTCGGGGGTCGGGCCCGCGGGGCAGATGACGGTGGCCGACCAGCAGGGCAACTGGGTGCCGTCGTCGCGCATCGACCTGCTCCGGGAGGGCGGGTTCTACGGCTTCATGGGCACGCACCACCGCGAGGTGGCGCCGCAGACTTACGACGGGCCGCTGTGCTGGATCCCGCACGGGGTCGACAACTCCTGCGGCGGGCAGGGCTGGGTGGAGGGCGACCGGTGGGGGCCGTTCGAGGGCATGATGGTGCATACCTCGTACGGGAAGTGCCAGCTGTTCCTGGTGCTCCAGGAGCAGGTCGGGGGTGTCGATCAGGCCGGGGTGGTGCGCTTCCCGGGGGTGCAGTTCGAGTCGGGCGCCATGCGCGCCCGCTTCAACCCGCGCGACGGCCAACTCTACGTGAGCGGCCTGAAGGGCTGGCAGACCAGCGGCGCCAAGGACGGCTGTTTCCAACGGGTGCGCTACACCGGCGGGGCGGTGCGCATGCCCGCCGCCCTCCACGTGCACGAGAACGGGTTGCGGGTCGCCTTCACCGAGCGGATCGACAGCGAGCTCGCCGAGGACCTCGACAGCTGGAGGGTCGAACGCTGGAACTACCGCTGGGCAGGGGCATACGGTTCGAAAGAGTGGTCGGTCGCCGACCCCGAGAAGCAGGGGCGCGACAAGGTCGTCGTGAAGTCGGCGAAGCTGCTGAGGGGCGACAGGGAGGTCTTCCTCGAGATCCCCGACATGAAACCGGTGATGCAGATGGGCGTCGGGTACGACCTCGAGACCGCCGACGGCGACGAGGTCATCGGCGCGATCTACAACACGGTGCACGCCATGGCGCCAGCGTACGGGGGTTGACCGCCCCGGGACAGTTTGAGAAACGCGCCGGCTGTGACATGTTGGCCGCCAGATGAAATACAAACCGATCGTCTGGGTCGGACTGGGGATCCTCGTCGCTGTCGGCATCGCCCTAGTTTGGCCAGATGGGCTCTCGCGGCCACGCGGAGCGGAGGCGACATCCTCCACTGCTGGCGATGCGGGACCGTCGCCCTCGGCAGACCGGCTGAGGCCATCGACCCTGTCCGCGCTCGTCGATGGCCGTCGGCCGCTCGACTACGCCGAGCTCCTCGCCGGCCCGGTGGCGAGCGACGCCGAGCTGCAAGACTACCTGGAGAAGCGGGGCCGGTCGCGGGAGGCGCTGGTCGCGGTCGGGCTGCTAGCGGGTGACGACGACCTCCTCCGCGAGGCGGCGGAGCGGTTCCCCGACGATCCGCAACTGCAGTTCCTGGCGATCAGCAGGGGGCTCTTCCCCGATCGCCAGCGCGAGTGGGTCGAGCGTTTCAAGGCGGCCCAGCCCGACAACTCGCTGGCTGCCTACTTCATGGCGGGGGAGCATTTCAAATCGGGGGACACCGCGGCAGCTCTGGCGGAGCTCCGCAGGGGGGCGGGGCTCGACAGTTTCCGAGATTTCGCGGGCGAGGCCATGGAGGCCATGGAGTCGGCGGCTCTGGATCTTGGCCACCGACAGCTCGACGCGAAGCTGCGCAGCACCTTCGGGCTCGAGATGCCCTACCTGAAGCAGTTCCGCGAGACCATCGCGCAGCTGGAGCGGGTCCAGGGGGAGGCGGGCCGACCGGAAGAGGCCGCCAAGCTCGCGGCGATCGGTGCGGCGATCGGCAACGACCTCAGCCAGGGTTCGGGCAACCGGTTGGTGATCAACCAGGCGATCGGGATGTCCATCGAGCAGAGGTTCCTAGAGAGCCTCGACCCCGACGGCCAGTACCCCTACTTCGCGGACACCCCGGGCGTCCTGCTCGCACAGATCGAGGCCGACAGGAAGAGGATGGTCGAGGGGATAGAGGGGATCGGGGACTTCGAGACCGTGATGACCACCTCCGACGAGGGGACGGTGCTCGGCTACCTCGAGCGTATCCGCCTCTACGGCGAGGTCGACGCGAACGAGTGGTTGCGGCTCCAGCTGGGTGACCGCGGGGATCGGTAGCCCGGATATCGACCGGCCGCGGGCGGCCCTCTGTTCTCCGCGTGCGACGGCGCGATCTCGCCCGTGGGCACTTTTCGAAACTTTCTGGGACGTTTATTCCGCCCGGATCGTTGCCTAGCGGAAACATGTGCAGCGACTCCAGGCATCTCCACGAGGTCGTCGATCTCTGCGCAGATCCATCATTCCCCCTGATGTCACCCTGTTCGGGACTCCGGACGCAACACACCACCACAACACGATGAAACGACTGAAATCACTCAAGAAACTGACGGCGACTTCGGGGCTATTGCTTCTGGCGCTCGGTCTAGCTCCGCAGGTTCAGGCCGCCACCCTGGCCAGCCTCGATTTTGGCAACGGGTCAACCCAGGCGGGATTCACCCCGATCAGCTCGCTGGCAACGACCACGGTTGGAACCCCCAATGGCGACCTAACGATCACTTTTACCAACGGCAACGGCTTCTTCGATCGCGCGGGTGCTGGTGGTCTCCCGGTGTCGGGCTCCGGTGGTTTCTCCTATAACAATCTCTACAACGATTGGTTTTTCCTCAACAGCACAGGGACGTCGACCATCACCCTCGGCGGTCCCGCCATCGCCCCGAACACCAGCTATGATATCAGGATCTGGGCCTATGACGAGTCGGCCGACACCGGGGCCGAGCACACGGTGACCTTGGGGGTCACCGCTGGCACCGCCGGGTCGCCGTCGCCGATCGTCTATACGCCCGACACCACCCTGACGGACAATTTTCAGTTTAGCGACTTCACGACATACACAGCAAATGGCTCTGGGGAGATTCAGATCACGGCGTCCGATGTTAATAACGGTATCACCAACGGTTTCAATGGCGCCCTCCGCCTGCCTGGATTGACCATCGCCGAGATCCCGGAGCCTTCTGGGGCAGTGCTCGCATTGTTCGGGATCGCCGGTCTCCTGGTGAGGAGGCGCCGCTAGTAGCCCCGGCTTCTCCGTCGCCACCCCCCCGATCCCCCATGGCTTGTCGAACAGGCTGGCCATGGGGGCGGTCGGGGTCGGCGCTGCGCTACGAGGGGACGGTCGCTGGCCTGGTGCGAGGGTCGGCCTGGCCCCATCGACACCTATGATCGCCCGCTGGATCGTAGCCCCGTTTTTCACCGCCGGCCTTTCCGCCGCGCTGCCGGAGGTTGTCGATTTCAACGACCATGTCCAGCCGATCCTCTCGGAGAACTGCTACCATTGCCACGGACCGGACCCCTCGACACGCGAGCCGAAAAAGGCCCCCCTGCGGATCGATCGTGAGGAGTACGCGTTTCGGGTTCGCCCCGATGGGAGGCCGGCCATCGTCAGGGGCGATGCCGCCGCGTCGGAGCTCGTCAGGCGCATCACCACCGCCGATCCGGACGGCGTCATGCCCCCGCCGGAGTCCCACAGGAACCCGCTCTCTCCCGGGGAGGTCGCGATCATCGAGAAGTGGATCGAGCAAGGCGCCCCGTACGAGGAACACTGGGCATTCGTCAAACCTCTGCGCCCGCGGGTCCCGGAGTCGGACTGGGGGAACAACCCCATCGATTCCTACATCGCCGCCGGACATCGCGCACAGGGGTTGCGGCCGAACGGGCCGGCACCGGCACACCGGCTCATCCGCCGCCTCGCCCTCGATCTGACCGGCCTCCCGCCGAGCCCTGGCGAAGTCGCGATCTTCGAGAATGCGGCCGCGCACGATTTCGCCTCGGCGGTGGAGATGGCCGTCTCCAGGCTGATCGGAACGGATGCCTATGCCGAACATTTCGCGCGCCACTGGCTCGATGTCGCCCGCTACGCCGACACCCAGGGGCTGCATTTCGACAACTACCGTTCGATCTGGCCATACCGCGACTGGGTCATCGACTCGATCCGGCGAAACCAACCCTTCGACCAGTTTACGATCGAACAGATCGCCGGCGACCTGCTACCGGATGCCACCCTCGAGCAGACCATTGCCACCGGTTTCCACCGCTGCCTCCCGACCTCTAGCGAGGGCGGGATCATCCCCAAGGAATACGAAGCCATCCATGCCAGAGACCGGGTCGAGACCACCACCGCGGCGTGGCTCGGCCTCACCGCCGGATGTGCTGGCTGCCATGACCACAAGTTCGACCCCATCTCCCAGAGGGACTTCTATTCTCTCGCCGCCTATTTCCGGAACGCTACGACGCCCGCCGTCGACGGTAGGACGGCGGTGGTCGCCCCGACCGTATTCGCCACCCGTATAGAGGACCGCGGGCGCCTGGCCGCCATCGGCGGGGAGGTCGAGGAGATCGACGCGGCGATGGCCCTCCGCCGTGAGGGCGCCAGGGGGGACTTCCGCTCGTGGTTTGCGGCCGGGGAAGACCTCCCCGCTGACCGGCGGAGCGAAGGGGAGCGGGAGGCGATCTACCAGTATTACCTGACGGCGGTCGACCCGCCCTCCCGCGAACTCCAGGCCCGCAAGGACGCCCTCGTCGCGGAACGCGAGAGGCTCCGCAGCCGCGGCGCCGCCACCTTGGTCATGGGGGAGAAAGGGGGGGATGCCTTCGCCCACGTCCTCGGGCGCGGTGACTACCGTGCGGAGAAGGAGAAAGTCTTCGCGGACATCCCCGCCCTTTTCCGAAATGGGGCTGGCGCGAAACGTGACGGGAGACAGAGCAGACGGGATCTGGCCGAATGGCTCGTCTCCCCGGACAACCCCCTCACGGCGCGGGTTACGGTCAACCGGATCTGGTACTATTTCTTCGGCCGCGGCCTCGTCGAGACCACCGAGGACTTCGGTGTCATGGGCGCCCGCC
>JANQMB010000243.1 GCA_028280355.1 Verrucomicrobiales bacterium | reverse complement strand
AGCGGGCGCCGACCGTCCCCATCAGGATGGCGACGCCGTTGTCGATCGCCACCGGCTCGTCCGAGGCCACCGCCTCGGTCGAGCCGAAGGGGGTCCACTTGCCGGCGAGGAACACCAGCGCCCCCGCACAGATCGCCACGGCCGCGGCGGCGGCGACCCACGGCAGCGGCCGCCAGCTCGGGCTCAGGATCCGCTTGGTGTTCTGCCCCTCGAAGAACAGGGCCGTCGATTGCGCGATCGCCCGCCGCACCCCGTCGCCGGCGGTGATCTCCACCGGCTGCTTCGCACCGAGCTCCAGCTCGGTCGCCGCGCACATCTGGGTGTAGTCGAGGTAGAACTCGCAAGCCTCCGGGTCGCCGTCGAGAAGGGTCTCGATACGTTCGATCTCGGCGCGCTCTGCGAGCCCGTCGTGCAATCTAGAGAGGAGCCGTTCAAGCTCCACGAAAGTGTCCTGCCGTTCGCCCATGTGATTCGTATCCATACCCTTATGGCCGGCTCCGCCGGGATCTCAACCCGCCTGCTCGGCGCTGAGGGTTTTTTCGATGCAGGCCATCAGGTTGTGCCGGATGCGGTAGAGGGTCTGGGAGATGGACCCGACCGTGCGCTCCTGCTCGGCGGCGATGCCCTGTACGGAGGCGCCCGGCTGGTAGCGGGCCTCGACCAGCTTGCGGTGGTGCTCGGGCAGCTTCTGCAGGCAGCGCTGGAGGGCCCGGGTGCGGGCGTCGGCGGCGTCTTCGTCCACCCGCTCGTCGTTGCGCTCGGCGAGGTAGTCGAGGATGTCGTCGTCGAAGACCAGCTTCTCGCGGGCCATCTTGCGGCGGAAGGCGAGCACGTGGAAGTAGGCCACCTTGCAGGCCCAGGCGTTGAAGTTGGTGCCCTCCTCGAAGGTCGCCGCCTTCTTCCAGAGGGTGATGTTGGTCTCCTGGAGGAGGTCCCGCGCCCTGCTGCGGTCGGGGATCAGGGTCAAGATATATCCGTAGACCGGCCCCTGGGCGTCGGTCAGGAGGCGGACGAACTCGGCAGAATCGGATTTCATCGTGCGTGGGGGAGGGTGGGGGATAGATAGTCTACGGGATCTGGGCAGGAAATCTAGCGCCCGCCTTCGCCAGGTGCTGGGGCTCAGGGGCCTACGCGCGCCGGGGGGGCGTGGGCCGCCCGCGGGCGGCCGTAGGGTTGAGAATCGCCCGGTTCCGGCAATCTGAAGTATCTCCCGGTCCGGCGGCCTCCCTTTTCTCGGAGCCGCCGGATCATCAACCGATTCACCGACAGACACACCATGACCAAACCCTCCCTCCTCTGCCTGACCGCAACCGCCGCCCTCTGTGGGGGCGCCCTCGCCGCCGACCTGCGGCTCCCCTCCGTCATCGGCAGCAACATGGTGTTGCAGCGCGACACCGCCGCGCCCGTCTGGGGATGGGCGAAGGCCGGGGGGGAGGTCACCGTCTCCATCGGGGCGCAGGCGAAGACCGCGAAGGCCGGGGCCGACGGCAGGTGGGAGGTGCGGCTCGACCCGCTCCCGGCCGGGGGGCCACACCAGATCGGGATCGCCTCGGGCGGCGAGAAGATCGTCCTCGACAACGTGCTCGTCGGCGAGGTCTGGCTGTGTTCCGGCCAGTCGAACATGGAGTGGTCGCTGCGCGCCTCGGCCAACCCGGAGGAGGAGATCAAGGCTGCCCAGCACCCGAACATCCGCCTCTTCCACATCCCCAAGGCGGCGGCCAGCACCCCGCAGGACGACGTGAGGGCGGCCTGGGCCGAGTGCGCCCCGGGGCCGGCGACGCACTTTTCGGCCGTCGGCTACCACTTCGGCCTCCACTTGCACAAGGAGCTCGACGGGGTCCCGATCGGCCTGATCGGATCCGCCTGGGGCGGCACGCGCATCGAGCCGTGGACCCCGATCGCCGGCTTCGAGGCGGTCGAGAAAGTGAAGGGGATCGGCGACGGGGCGAAGGAGATCCTGGCCAGGCGTGACGACACCGCCGGGTTCATCGCCGCCGCCGACAAGTGGGTGGCGGACCTGAAGGGGGCTGCCGCGGCCGGGAGGCCGCTGCCGCCGGCGCCGCAGATGCCCACCCCCCTCAACCACACCAGCCCGACCGGCCTCTACAACGGCATGATCAACCCGGTGGTCCCCTATGCGCTGCGCGGTGCGATCTGGTACCAGGGCGAGTCGAACAACGGCGAGGGCATGCTCTACCACGAGAAGATGAAGGCCCTGATCGCCGGCTGGCGGAAGGTGTTCCGCAAGCCGGAGCTGGCCTTCCACTTCGTCCAGCTCGCCCCCTTCAGCTACCGCAACGGCGAGAACACGCTGCCCTACATCTGGGAGGCGCAGGCGGCGACGCTCAAGGTGCCGGGCACCGGCATGGCGGTGATCACCGACATCGGCAACGTCAGGGACATCCACCCCCGCAACAAGCGGGGCGTCGGGGAGCGCCTGGCGCTGTGGGCGCTGGCGAAGGACTACGGGAAGACCTCCACCGTCTATTCCGGACCGCTCTACAAATCGATGGCGGTCGAGGGTGACAGGGTCCGGCTCAAGTTCGCCCATGTCGGCGGGGGCCTGGTCTCGCGCGACGGGAAGCCCCTGTCCGATTTCACCATCGCCGGCGAGGACGGCAAGTTCGTGCCCGCCGAGGCGGCCATCGAGGGCGGGGACGTCGTCGTCCGCGCCGCGGGGGTGGCGGCGCCCAAGCACGTGCGCTTCGGCTGGCACCACATGGTGAACCCGAACCTGGCCAACAAGGCCGGGCTCCCGGCGGGCCCGTTCAAGACCGACGGCTGGCAGGGCGGGACGGGCGAGTAGCGGCGGTCCGGGGGAGTGGCGGCGGCCGCCACCCCGGGGGCGCCGCACCCGATTCCCCTTGCATTGGGTGGTCCGTTCGGTAGCGGTTGAAGCGCGATCCGACCCATGTACCGCGCCTTCATATTCGCCATCCTTTTCGCCATCTGGCTGGTGCTGTCCGGGCTGTTCGACGCCTTCCACATCCCCCTCGGGCTGGTGTCCTGCGCGCTGGTGACCTGGTGGTCGTCCGACCTGCTGTTCGCCGACCGCTCCATCAGCATGGGCGGGCGGTTCCGCCAGGCCGCCCGGGTGCCGGGTTACCTGGCCTGGCTGACGGGCCAGATCATGCTCGCCAACCTCCACGTCCTCCGGCTGGCGCTCTCGCCCCGGCTGGTCGACGAGGTCGAACCGCAGCTGGTCCGGTTCCGGAGCGGGCTGAAGACCGATTTCGAGAAGTTCGTCCTCGCCCAGTGCATCACGCTGACGCCGGGCACGGTCACCATGGCGATCGAGGGCGACGAGTTCCTGGTGCACGCCATCAGCAGGGAGGCGGCGGAGGGGCTGAAGGGGCCGATGGCCGAGCGGGTGCGCCGGCTGTTCGATATCGACTGAGCATGGGGGACTTCGAGAGATACTTCCTGCTCGCCGCGGGCATCGCGCTCTTCCTGATGATGCTGCCGGTGCTCTACCGGATCGTCGTCGGGCCGACCGCCATCGACCGCATCGTCGCGGCGAACATCATCGGCACCAAGACCGCGGTGCTGCTGATCGTCATCGGGGCGCTGTTCGAGAACGTCGGGATGTTCGTCGATTTCGCGCTCGCGTACGCGCTGTTGAACTTCATCGCCTCGCTGGCGGCCGCGCGCTATTTCGCC
>JANQMB010000147.1 GCA_028280355.1 Verrucomicrobiales bacterium | reverse complement strand
CAACACCCCTCCCCCTCCGACCCACCGCCATCGCAGCAACCGCCCCCCCCGCCCGTGGCGGCGTACCCGGCGCCCTTGGTCTCGCGCGGGTCGCGCAGGCGGGTGACCGAGCAGTCGAACTCCGCCGCCTCGGCGAGCGGCACCTCCTGGCGCGGGTCGACGAATTCGAAACTGTCGCGATAGGGGGGCTTGCCGTAGATGCGGTAGAACTTGTCGCACACCGCGTAGCGCTTGCCGCGCTCCATCGCGTTGCCGTCGTCGTCGAGCACCTTCTTGAAGGGCCCCTTGTAGATCACCGCCTGGTTGCGCTCGAGGCAGACGCCCGCCTCGCCCTTGAAGGCCTCGACGGTCATGCTGCGGAACTCGATGCCGCCCACCGTCCGCCAGGGCTCGCGCCCGTATTCGAGCACCCGCACGCCGTAGAAGCCGGCCGCCTCGAAGGCGGCGAGGAACTCGTCCTCCAGGAAAGCCCCGGAGATGCAGCCGCTCCACAGCTCCGGGTCGTCGCGCATCGACTCGGGCACGGGCTCGTCGCAGACGATGTCGGAGATCACCGCGCGGCCACCCTCCTTGAGGACCCGGTGGATCTCGCCGAACAGCTGCCGCTTCGAGGCACCGTCGACCAGGTTGAGCACACAGTTGGACACCACCACGTCGACCTCGCCGTCGGCGACCATCGGCTCATCGGGCCGCAGCCCGGCGGCGGCCTCCTCGGCGGCCAGGTAGCTCTCGGCGTCGGCCGCCGGCCGCTCCGCCAATCGCTCGCCGAAGCGCTCGAGGTCGAGCGCCAGATCCTGGATGCGCCCTTTGCGAAACTCGACGTTGGCGTAGCCGACCCTCTCCGCCACCAGCGGCGCGTTGCGCCGCGCCACCTCCAACATGTCGTCGGTCATGTCGACCCCGATCACCCGCCCCTCCGGCCCGACCACCTGGCTGGCGATGAAGCAGATCTTGCCAGTGCCGCTGCCGAGGTCGAGCACCGTCTCCCCGGGGCGCAGGTGCTGGCTCGGGTCGCCGCAGCCGTAGTCCCTCTCGACCACCTCGGCGGGGATGGCCTCGAGGTAGCGGCGGTCGTATTCGACGGGACAACAGAGCGCCGGCTCCTGGGCCTTGGCGCCGGCGGCGTAGCGGTCTCGGACGGCAGATTCGGTGTTCATGGGTGCTCGGTGCGGGGGCTGTTCGGCGGGATCTTCCAGCGGGAGGGCGGCGCGCGCGAGCATATTCCGCTGGAAGTGGGGGCCTTTCTCCGGCATGGGTTTCCGCCATGTCCCACCCCTTCCTCGACGACGCCTTCCACATCCGCTGGTCCCAGCTCGACCCCGGCGAGGTCGTGCCCGATATCACCGCAGCGCTGGCCGCGGCACAGAACCAGATCGACGCCCTCGCCTCCGACCCCGACCCCGCCGGGGGGCTCACCTTCGAGAACACCCTACTCGCCCTCGAGTCCGCCACCGAGACCCTGTCGCGCCCCTGGGGGCTGGTCTCCCACCTCGACTCGGTCTGCAACTCGGACGCCCTGCGCGAGGCGCACAACGAGATGCTCCCCGCGGTGTCCGAGTTCTTCTCGAAGATCCCGCTCGACGCCGGCCTGTGGGCGCGGGTCAAGGCGTATAGCGAAACTGAGGAAGCAAAAAACCTGACCGGGGCGCGGCGGCGATACCTGGAGGAGACGGTCGCCGACTTCGAGGCCAGCGGCGCCGACCTCCCCGACGCCGAGAAGGCGCGGCTCATGGAGGTCGAGTCGGAGCTGGCGCAGAAGACCCAGAAGTATTCGGAGAACGTGCTGGACTCGACCAACGCCTGGGAGCTGGTGGTCGAGGACGCGGCTCGGCTCGCCGGCATGCCGGACTCCGCCAAGGCGGCCGCCCTGGAGAGCGCCAAGTCGAAGGGCCTCGCCAGCGACGGGGCACCGAAGTGGCGCTTCACCCTGCAGGCCCCCTCCTTCCTGCCGGTGCTCGAGCACGCCGACGACGAGACCCTGCGCAAGGAGGTCTGGGAGGGCACCTGCGGCATCGGCCTGGGCGGGGCACACGACAACACCGACCTGGTCTGGGAGATCCTGGCGCTGCGCCAGGAGAAGGCCGGGCTGCTCGGCAAGGCGCAGTTCGCCGACCACGCGCTGCAGCGCCGCATGGCCAAGGACGGCGCCACCGCGCTCGGTTTCGTCGAGGACCTCTACGCGCGCACCAAGCCACACTTCGACCGCGAGACCGCGGAGCTGCAGGATTACAAGGCGGACGGGGCCGGCGGCGAGGGCACGCCGCTGGAGCCCTGGGAGGTCGCCTACTGGGCGGAGAAGAAGCGCAAGGCCCAGTACGACTTCGACGACGAGGAGCTGCGGCCCTACTTCCCGATCGACGGGGTGATCGGCGGCATGTTCGAGATCGCCGCCGAGGTGTTCGGGATCGATATCGAAGAGAAGCCCGGCGCCGCCGAGGTCTGGCACGAGACGGTGAAGTTCTACGAGATCCGCGACGGCGGGAGCGGCGCCCACCTGGGCTCCTTCTACGCCGACTGGTTCCCCCGCGAGAGCAAGCGCAGCGGCGCCTGGATGAACTACCTGCGCACCGGCGAGCCCCAGCCGGGCGGCGGGCGCAGCCCGCACCTCGGCCTCATCTGTGGCAACATGACCCCACCGGTGGGCGACGCGACCGCCCTGCTCAAGCACGACGAGGTCGAGACCGTGTTCCACGAGTTCGGCCACCTGCTGCACCACCTGCTCGGCGAGGTCGAAGTGAAGTCGCTCAACGGGGTCAACGTCGCCTGGGACTTCGTCGAGCTGCCCTCGCAGATCATGGAGAACTTCTGCTGGGCGCGCGTTTCGCTCGACCGCTTCGCCAGGCACCACGAGACCGGGGAGCCGATCCCGGAGGCGCTCTTCGCCAAGATGCTCGCCGCCCGCAACTACCGCTCCGCCACCGCCATGATGCGCCAGCTGAGCCTCGGCAAGCTCGACCTCGAACTGCACATCAACATCGCCCGCGGGGGCGCCGGGGGGCGCACCTTGGACGAGGTTGCCGAAAAATTGTTGGAGGGGTACGTGGTCCCGACCGCCACCAAGCCGCCCACCATGGCGCGCCGCTTCGGCCACCTCTTCGCCAGCCCCACCGGGTACGCCGCCGGCTACTACTCCTACAAATGGGCGGAGGTGCTCGACGCCGACGCCTTCACCCGTTTCGCGGAGGCCGGCGTGTTGGACGCCGGGGTCGGCCGCCAGTTCCGCGACCGGATCCTCAGCAAGGGCAACTCCGAGGACCCCGCGAAACTGTTCCGCGACTTCATGGGCCGCGACCCCGACGCCGAGGCCCTGTTCGTCCGCAGCGGCCTCGTCGCCTAGGGGCGAGCAGGAGGGGCGGCCAACCGCACCGCCGAGTCCACCCCGCCCCATCGCGATGGGGGCATCAACGACCGCGCCTACAAATATCAGCAGCCCCCCAATTAATACTGTTCATATGAACACTTTCATGGTAACGTGCCGCCATGAACACGTTTAACAAAGTCATGCTGATGGGGAACCTGACCGGGGACCCGGAGATCCGCCAGACCAAGAGCGGCAAGCCGGTGGCCGGCTTCTCCCTCGCGCTCAACCGCAGCTACACTGCCCAGGCCTCTGGCGAACGCCGGGAGGAGACCACCTACATCGACATCGTCCTCTGGGACCGGCTCGCCGAGCTGACCGAGAAATTCCTTACGAAAGGCCGCAAGGTGCTGCTGGAGGGGCGACTGCAAGAGGACTCCTGGCAGGACAAGCACACCGGGCAGACGCGCAAGAAGATCAAGGTGGTCGCCGAGCGCATGGAGCTGATGAGCGATGGCAAACCCGCCAGGGTCCACGAAGGCGCGCCGGGTGGCTAGGGCGTGTTCACCCACAGATAGCGTCGAGCTTGCCGGCGCGGGAGAAAGGGCGGGGTGTGGGCGGCAAGATGCCGCCCCTCCGGTGGCCAGGAGGCTTCCAGGGGGGCGGCATCTTCCCGCCCATGGGGCAGGCATCGCCATCGTCCCAGGGTGCCGATCGACCTGTCTTGGCCCTTGTGGCCGGGTTGGGGATCCCATCTCCCATGGGACCGGAGCGTTTTGGGGTCTCTAAAGCTGTCCAGTTTGACGCTTGTTACACGACGGTTCTTGATAATATGTTACGCGGGACCGTCATGTGACGAAACTGTTCGGCAGGGAAATATCCAACGAAGGAAGCTCGCGATGAAACAGATTACCAAAACGACCCTTGTCGTCCTAACAGCCATTTGGGTCGGGAGCATAGCCTGCATCGTGGCGCTCGTCGCGATGGCCAATTTCCGACGCTTGGATTCCCACGATGCCGAACAAGCGGATGCCGCCGACGGGCTACCCGCTGCGGGCTGAGGAACGATGTCGCGGATTGGGCATCAGCTTTGGATTCGAAGCATCGTTGCCGGTAGCAGGTGGTAGGTCCCGGATGCTGGTCAAAGAAGATATGTCCGAATCGAAACTCTACACGCTCGTCTATACCAGCCGCGCCATCCGGTCGTTTTCGGAGGGCGAGCTCGATGCGCTCCTCGAACAATCGCGGACGAGAAACTCAGCCGCCGGCATCACCGGGATGCTGGTCCACCTGGCGGGGTCGTTCATGCAGGTGCTGGAGGGTTCCGAGCAGGCGGTGACCGAGTTGTTCGCCGAGAAGATATCTAACGACCCCAGGCACGGTCTGATCGAGGTGGCCGCCAAGGGCCCCATATCGGAGAGGAAGTTCGAGGGCTGGACCATGGCGTTCGCCGATCTGGATCGCCCTGATAGGGACCGCCCCGATGGATACAGCGAGTTCATCGAGAAGGGCTTCACCACAGAGCTCGCCTCGGGCCACAAGGCCGTGTCCGCCGCGATCCTGCACCGTTTCCGGAAGGTCCACGCCCCGCTCGATAAGTTGTGGCGAGAGCGATCGGCCGAGTCCGGAGATGGCGCCGCCGACCATCCGGGGGAGCCCTAGGGATCGTCGTGAGCCACAGGATGGTTGATGGCGGACGTTTGTCCCTGGTAAGATGAAACTCAGGCTCTAGTGGGACTACGCAGAATGAAGGCCATCCCGATCATCATCATCGTCGCCGCCGCAGCCCTGACCATTTGGGCACTCTATACCGGAGGAACTGCGGGAACACACCACCCCCACCAGTTTGAACGCAGCGAAGTATTGAACCTTAGGCAGGCAATCAATACATACTACCTGGAATATGGGAAGCTGCCGGCACAAGGGACTACTCGTGGTGACACTATCGTCCAAGCTCGCGGCGAACTCCTCGCCCTCTTGCTCGGAGAGAACGTTTCGAACTTGAACCCAAGAAAGAAGGTGTTCTTTGAGGCAAAGCGCGCGCGGGACGGAAAGCGCGGCCTCCATACGCCGCCCGGCGAGCCCTATAGCGAGCTTCGCGATGGCGAGGGGCGCCCATTCATAATCGTGATGGATACAGATTACGATACCGAGGCTTTAGATCCCCGTACGGGAAACCGTATCCGCACGACAGCGCTCATCTACTCGTTGGGGAAGAGGGTCGACAGATTGTCGGATGACATCTGCTCCTGGGATCAAGGTAGACAATCAGATGAACCCGACGCCTGATCTACCACGGAACGGGATGAGCTTGCCTGGTCAGATCGCATCTGACAGGCGCCCTACTTGCGCAGCGCGCCCGCCAGACGCTATGTTCCTCGCACAACCAGATACCCGTTCCTTGGTCAGCCGCGAGCTAACCTTAACGTTTGCCCGATGAAACACTCTGCAGTCGCATTGGCGAGCGCTGCCTCGCTCGCTACCAGCTTCGCTGATGGCAAACTCTACATCGGGGCGATCGGCGACCGTGCCACAGCAGGCGTAGAGGGCACTGAGTTGGTTATCCGGGTTCCCGTCGCCCCTGCCGCGGTAACCCACGCGATCCTCCGATTCGACACCGAGGACAGGTCGATTGTCTGGTTGGAACTACACATGCAAAGGCTCCTCGACCCCGGAGACCACTACACTCACTTCGACCATGCAGAGGAGGGCAGGGAGCAATTCTACGTCAGGGCGAGCGAGATTCACGATCGAGGCTGCAAATGGGCCCTGAGATTTCATTCGATCGACAACGCACGGAGTGCGCTCAGCGAACTTGCCAAGGCATATGCCCTCTCAGGCGGAAACGCCGAAGACAAGACGAAAGGCAAACAGAAGCATTCAAACTGACCCTCGATCCGCCCGGGCTGCGAGGTTTGGCGGCTCCGCGGAATGCTAACTAGACTCCGAAAACTTAAGGACGTCACGCCCCGGGCGGCTGATCCCCAACCCTCGCCTCTGAAAAAATGGAACTTCTAACCTACATCGCATGTGCCCTCCTCCCGCTCGCCAGCGCTGCAGCAGCGCCCCCAGCCGAGGGGAAGGAACCCAAGGGGATCGTAGGAAAGGCGATCGAAGACGGATTTCCTGTGATCTATAAGTTCGTCGACGAAGAGCCAGCAGCAGCCAAGCGAGCGAAGCTACCATGGCTGACGGTGATCTCGTGGAGATACGACGGAGCCGAAAGCAACGGGATGCCCCAAAAGCGGGTGAACGAACGTATGGTCGAACTGGAGGATGCTCTCGGCGAGAACGTCGTGGCCGAGGGCTTTGGCGACCACGTCATCATCCGCACCGGCGCGAACCTCAAAGAACTCATCTACTATATCCGCGATCAGGATCAGTTTATGAAGCGGCTCAACGCGGCATTTAAGGGGCACTCGGCCTACCCGATCGAGATCAAGTTCTACAACGACCTCAAATGGACAGAGTTTCAGAAGTTGCGATCCGACTTCGAAAAAAAGGCCGGACAAAAGGATGCGGGCAGCCCCTAGATCGCCCATCACGGCCCCTTCGGGCAGGGGCAGCACCAGCCGGCGGGTCGAGCTACCGCGACCATCGGGATAGAGGAGATGAACTTACCACGATGGCCGAAGCGGAGGGCGATCGTCATCATCGTCGCGATCTACTCGCTGTCATACATCGCCGCCCGATCCACCCATTACCTCATCCACCGGCGCACGTACGAGACCGTCGATGAGAGAATCAGGTACCTTCACAGCGTGAGATCGGGAGATTTCGGGATCCCCTGGCTCGCAGGCGAACACCATTTCCACATCGCGGCGGTTTGCGAGTTCGTATTCACCCCCGCCCGCGTCGCGGAAGCGGTGGCCTGGAAGGTCATCCAACCGGGTGCGTAAACATAGCGGGCGGGGCAGTCCGGGGGCGGAGCGGCCATCTGGCCGGATCGCGTACCGGATTCCGGCTCACTCCTCCATCGCCGCCGCCAGCTTCTCGATCAGCCGGCGCCGCTCGGCGCCGTCCTTGGCGCGCTCGAGCCGGTTGGCCAGCTCCAGGTTGAAGGCGGCGTAGTCGTTGTACCAGTCGCGCTCGAAGGCCCCCTCTTCGGCCGCCGCCACCTGGCGCACGCGGCCCTTGGAGGTGGCGCTGCCGGCGACGAGCTCGAAGCTCTCGTCGAAGGCGGGCCGGTGGATCTTGTCGCGGTCGATCCCCCGCCCGGCGAGGTGCTCGCGGAACTCGGCGCGCGACTTGTCCTCGCCGTGGTTGAGGAACAGCCCGCCGACCACAGGGGCGCGCTCCAGGATCCAGTCCGCCAGCTCGCCGCGGTCGGCGTGCGCCGAGTAGTTGCCGATGCGCCGGATGTTGGCGCGGACCTTGAACTCCTTGCCGTGGATGCGCACGTCGCGGGCGCCGCCGGTGATGATGTGGCCCAGCGTCCCCGGCGACTGGTACCCGACGAAAAGCAGGGTGCACTCCGGCCGCCAGATGTTCGCCTTGATGTGGTGCTGGATGCGGCCGGCGTCGCACATGCCGCTGGCCGAGATGATGATCGCCCCCTTGTCGATCCGGTTGACCGCCTTGCTCTCGTCGACGCTCTGCACCAGCCGGAAGCGCCCGTCGCGGAACAGCGCGGACTCGTCGACGGCGATGTCCTCGAGGGCGGGCGCGTGCTTGATGAACACCTTGGTGACCTTGCTGGCCAGCGGCGAGTCGAGGTAGACGTCGGCGTCCGGGATCTCGCCGTCCGCCAGCAGCACGCCGATGTCGTGGAGCAGCTCCTGGCTCCGCTCGACGGCGAAAGAGGGGATGACGACGTTGCCGCCGCGGGCGAGCCCGCCGACGAGCTCCTCGCGCAGCGCGGCACGGCGGGTCTCCAGCGAGTAGTCGTCGCGCTCCCGGTTGCCGTAGGTGCTCTCGCAGATGATGTAGTCGAAACCCTCGGGCGCGTCGGGCTCGGGGTGGAACACCTTCTCGTCGGGGCCGAGGTCGCCGGAGAACAGGAGGCGCAGGGTGTTGCCGGAGGCGCCCTCGTCCAGCTTCACCTCCGCCGAGGCCGAGCCGAGGATGTGCCCGGCGTTCCAGAAGCGCACCGAGACCCCGGGCTCCGGTTCGAACCACTTTTCATACTCGAAGGGGCGCAGCAGCTTCAGGGTCTCCTCTGCGTCCACCGCCGTGTAGAGCGGCTCGACCAGCGGCTGCCCGCGCCGCTGGCGCTTGCGGTTGGTGCGCTCGGCGTTCGACTGCTGGATCGACGCACCGTCGAGCAGCATGAACTCGAGCAGGTCGACCGTCGCCGGCGTCGCATAGATCGGCCCGCGGAAGCCCGCCTTGACCAGCTTGGGCAGCAGGCCGGAATGGTCGATGTGGGCGTGGGTCAGGATCAGGAAGTCGACGGCCGGCGGGTCGAAGGGGAAGGGCGCGTAGTTGAGCGCGCGCGTCGTCTTGTTGCCCTGGAACAGGCCGCAGTCGACGAGGAAGTCCGCCCGGTCGCTCTCGAGGAGGGAGCAGGAGCCGGTGACGGTCCCGGCGGCGCCGCAGAAGGTGAGTGTCGCCATCGCCCTAGAAATGCCCCGGAGGCACCTGGGCGGCAAGGGATTTCGGCACCGCCGCGGATCCCGCACCAGGCGGGCAATTCCTAGCGCCGGCGGCGAGCCGCCGCCAGCAGGATACCACCGAGGATCGCCAGGAGGCCGCCGGACGGTTCGGGGACGGTGTGCGTGTGGGCGGCGAGTTCGGATACGCCCAGCGTGACCTCTTCGACGCCGCCGCTCTCGCCGAGGGTGATCGCCTGCAGCCCCGGGCCGGTCCCGAAACCCACAGGGACCCGACCCCGCAGGTCGGGGAGGCCGAAGGTGTTCAGGCCGTCGCCCCCGTAGATCGTCCCGAAAAGGGAGAACAGGGCGGTATGATCGACGATATTGAGCAGATCGCCGTTCGCCTCCAACCAGCCGGCCGGCGCGGCCGAGCCCGAGAACAGGCTGACCTGCCCAAAAAAATCGCCGTCGATATCGCCGGGGGCCCCACTGATCGGGACGGTCCCCGTCTCAGAAATGGCGTAGGTCATGGTGAGCGAGGGCCCCATGTTGCCGTGGCTACCCCCGCCGCCCGTGGAGCCGGAATCGCCACCACCTGGGAGGGTGTGGGAGTGTGAGGGGATCTGGCCCTCGGTGAGGGAGATCGCCTCGAGCCCAAAACTGTCGCCGCGCTGGCGGCTGCTCAGGCCGCCCCCCTGCCCCTTGCCCAACGCCCCGCGCGAACGGAGGTCCGGCAAGGCGAACTCGGTGGCGGTGCTGCCGTAGACGTCGCCGACGACGCTGTGGAGGGCCGAGAAGGTCGTCTTGTCCAGCAAGGTCCCGTCCGCGGCCATCTGCCCCGCCGGCAGTGTCGAGCCGGCGGTGACCCCGACCCTGCCCAAGACGTTCAGCCCGCCCGTCGTCACGACGCCGAAATTGAGACCGAGGGACGGGCTGGTGTTCTCGTGTGCCACGCCGCCACCGGTAGGGAAAGTGTTGCCGCCGGAGAGGGTATGGGTATGGCCCGGGAGGTTGTTCTCGCCGAGGCTCACCGTGCGCGCACCGAAGGCCTCGCCGAGCGAACGGGTACTCAGGCCGGTGCCGGTGCCGACGTGCGCCCCAGTGCGGCCACGCAGATCCGGCAGGGCGAACATGTCCGGCTGGGCGCCGTAGGTGGTGCCGATCACACCGAACAGGTCGGCGTTCGTCGGGTCGTTCAAATCCATGAACCGGCCATCCGCAAAAGCCCAGCCGGTTGGCTCAAAGGCGCCGGCGAAGTAACGGATCTCCCCCGCACTGGAGCCGCTCAGGCGAATCAGGGGGGAGAGGCCAAGGTAGGGCTGCGCGTTCTCATGCGCCGCCCCACCGCCGGTCGATCCGGTCTGCTGCTGCGCCGAAACCCCCGATATAAGGAGAAACACCAGGGTCGAGATGAGACTGGAGAACCCGATTTTGGACACAACCCGATGTCCTTCAACGTCTGACATAGCAGGCCAACCTGTCGACGAGAGCCTACCGAAAATCAATAAATTTTTATTAAAATTATTGGTTTCTTAACTAATTTTTGGCAAGATGCCACGATATTTGATGAGGGGCGCGATCCGATCCGGCGGGAAGCACCATCGAAGACAGGATACGCCCGGTGGGTCAGCGCCGCGGACGACGGCGGGAGCCGATCACTGCTTCGCCGCGTGCGCCCCCTTCGGTGCCTGCGGCCAGGGGGTGGTGCCGGGGGCCCACTCTTTGGGCTGCTTGGCGCGCACCGCATCGACGTGCTCCTTCAGCCAATCGGGGACATCCTTGTTCTCCTCGATGCCGTAGATGTAGGGCAGCGGCGGATCCATCAACAGCGGCTTGTCGCCCAGCGGTGGGCGCTCGGCGCCGACTTCGGCGAGGCGGGCGGCCAGCTTCTCCACCAGCTCCGGGTTCTCCTTCGCGATGTCTTTCCCCTCGGCGGGGTCGGCTTTGACGTTGAACAGCATATCGCCCATCAGCTTGTAGTCGCCGCGGCGCAGGGTCGGAAGCCGGACGCTGCCCTCCACCTCGAAGACGATCTCCTCGCGCGGGCTCGCCTTGTCGCCGAAGATCGTCGCCGTCATGTCGAGGGCGTCGACCGGCGCCTCCCCCCCGTGCTCGCCGCCGGCCAGGGTGATGAAGGTGGTGAACCAGTCGGCGACGAAGATCATCTCGTCGTTCGCCGACCCCGGCTCCGTGTGGCCCGGCCAGCGCACCAGGCAGGGCACGCGCACGCCGCCCTCGAAGGTGGTGTTC
The DNA here is from genome assembly GCA_028280355.1 of Verrucomicrobiales bacterium. Lineage (GTDB taxonomy): Bacteria > Verrucomicrobiota > Verrucomicrobiia > Verrucomicrobiales > DEV007 > JANQMB01. Next base: position 13,415 of record JANQMB010000147.1, on the reverse strand, counting down.
TTGGTGCCCCGGTAGGGTTTGCTCATCTCCTCCAGCACCGGCCCGTTGTCGTTGGTGAAGACCACCAGGGTGTCGTCGCGGAAACCGTGTCTGTCGATCGCCGCGACCACCCTGCCGACCGCGTCGTCGAGCGACTTCAACATCGCGTCGCGGATCGCCAGCGGGTCGCCCTTGTCGCCCTCGAAGCCGGGCGGCGGGTTGAGCGGGCCGTGCACGGCGTTGAAGGGCAGGTAGAGGAAGAAGGGCTTGTCCTTCTCTTTCGCGCGCGCGGCGATCACCCGCTCCGCCTCGGCGCCGAACAGGTCGGTGGCGTACCCCTCCTCCCGCAACGGCTTCTGGTTGCGGTGCCAGTCGTAGACGGCGAAGCGAGCCGGGGCGTTATGCACGATGGTCTTGGTGAAATAGTCGATGCCCCAGGCGTAGTGGCCATACTGGTGCATGAAGCCCTGCCCCATCGGCAGGTGTTCGGGCAACCATTCGCCACAGTGCCATTTGCCGACCAGGGCGGTGAAGTACCCCGCGTCCCTAAGGGCCTCGGCGACGGTGCGCTCCTCGCCGGCCAGCGCGTGGATGCGCCGCGTCGGTTCGCCGCGCTCGTTGTGCGCCAGGGTGAGCCCCAGGGCTTTGAGGTAGCTGGGCTTGCCGAAGTCCTCGGAGCGCCAGTCCGACCAGGTGCGGAAGGCGTAGCGACCAGTGAGGAAGGCGGCACGGGTCGGCGCGCAGACCGAGTGGGTGTAGTACTGCGTCAGCTTCAGTCCTTCGCCCGCCAGCTTGTCGATGTTCGGCGTCAGCCCCTTCTTGCCCCCGTTGAAGCCCGGCTGGTTCCAGCCCATGTCGTCGGCCATCATGAAGACGATGTTCGGCCGGCTGCCCGGAAGCTCTGCGGCAGACGAGAGGCCGAAATCGGTCGCCGCGAGGGTCAAAACGAGGACGGAGGGGATCGATCGCAAAGCTCTCATGGCGGTCAGCGTGAATACTCAGCCGCCAGTTGTATGACGAGCCGAATCCACCCAAATCGAGCCCCAGACGTCTCCACAGGCCGTTTTATTATAAAAATTATAGAAATTATATAATGGTGGGCTATATTGGTCTCTCTTTCACGCGATGTCGGGGGTGATTTCCCGATCTGCAGGTGCTCATGCGGAACCAGACAGCCCAAATCGGATCCCGTTCTCGGATCGTATTTCTGCCGCTTCTCGCCTCCCTCGCCGGCTCTCTCGGCGCGGTTCGGGAGGTGAGAGCGGGTGCGAGCCTCGCATTCAGCGGCGGCGAATTCGGTTTCCCACCGCCCGTCCAATATCAGAGCGACGGCAGCACACCGATCCCGGCCGATAGCGGCTACACCTTCGAGCTCGGCGTCTTTGTCGCAGGGTTCACCCCGACCGCGGCCAACACAGATGACTGGTTGGCCAACTGGCGGCCGATCGCCGACCCGTCCGGAGTGCCGGTCGCCGGGAGTTCGACCGGCTTCACCACCATCACTTCCGTATTCGGTCCCTTCGACGGGTTCCTCTCGGAGGCCGTCCTCACCCACAATACCGGAGCTTTCGCAGCCAATACCCAAACCTATATCTGGGGCTTCGACAACCGCGACACCGCGGGCGCGGGCCAGTGGATCCTCATCACCAACTCGGCGACCTGGCGGCTCCCGGTCCACGACGAACCGGCCAATGCGCGGGCGTGGTCGGTGGGCAGCTCCGAACCCTCGGAGACCCTGATCGGTTCGATCAGCGGCCCGTCGATGACCTTGGGCGCTGTCACCGTCAGCAGCGGCGGCGGTTCGACGAGCCCACAGATCAGCGTCGCCGACAACAGCGCCTCTGAGGTGGATGGCAACGTGTCCTTCGACGTCCGCCTCTCCAGCGCCGCCGCCTCGCCGGTGACCGTCAACTATCAAGTCGTCGCCGTCACCGCCTCCGCCGGCGCCGACTTCAGCGTCGCGGCAGGGACGGTGACCATCCCCGCCGGGAACCTGCAGGAGCCGCTGGCGGTGAGCATCTCCCAGGACAGCCTCGACGAGAGCGACGAGACCTTCCGGGTCGACTTCTCCAACCCGCAGGGCGCCTCGCTCTCCGACAGCGACGCGGTCGGCACCATCATCGACGACGACCCGCCGCCGACCATCTCCATGGCGGCCAGCGCCACCGCTTACGAAAACGCCGGCGCCTTCCAGATCCCGGTGACCCTGTCCGCCGAGAGCGGCAAGTTCGTCAGCGCCAACGTGATCCAGAGCGTCGGCAACTTGGTCGTCGGCACGGACGTCTCATCCATCCCCGCCTCGGTGACCTTCGCCCCGGGGGAGACCCAGAAATTCTTGACTATCAACATCATCGACGACGCGATCCCGGAGGTGAACAAATCGAGGCTGCTGGCGCTCGGCTCGCCGACCAACGGGGTCGTCCAGCCGGTCGCGACCCCGGTCAACCTCCTCGACGACGACGCGATCGCCGAGCTGGCCGACTCCGGCACGGTGCTGCGCGACCCGGACACCGGCGCGGTGACCATCGGCTGGGACGCGGTGAGCGGGCGGATCTACCAGGTGATGTTCTCGACCGACCTGACCAACTGGACCGTCCTCCCCGGGGCCGAGGCGATCACCGCCGGCTCCTCTAGCGGATCCTTCGTCCACAGCACCGCGAGCGGCGCACGCCTCTTCTACAAAGTGGTCGACACCGAATCCACCCTGCCGCAGTAAAACGCCCCCCGGGAGCTCGTCCTGGTCCCCCGCTACGCCAGGATCTCCTTGGCCACGTTGCCGTGCACGTCGGTGAGGCGGAAGTCGCGACCGGCGTGGCGGTAGGTGAGGCGCTCGTGGTCTAGCCCTAGCAGGTGCAAAATCGTCGCGTGCCAGTCGTGGATGTGCATGCGGCCGGTCACCGCCTCGTAGCCGTGTTCGTCGGTGGCGCCGTATCGAAAGCCCCCCTTGACGCCGCCGCCGGCCATCCAGGTGGTGTAGCCCTTGGCGTTGTGGTCGCGGCCGTCGCCGCCCTGGCCGTGTGGGGTGCGCCCGAACTCGCCGGCCCAGATCACCAGCGTGTCGTCCAGCAGGTCGCGGCGTTTGAGGTCGGCAAGCAGGCCGGCGATCGGCTTGTCGATCTCGCCGCAGCGGGCCGGGAGGGCCTCGCCGAGGTTGCGGTGGTGATCCCAGTTGGAGTGGGTGAGCTCGATGAAGCGCACCCCCGCCTCGGCGAAGCGGCGGGCGAGCAGGCACTGGCGGCCGAAGCGGTCGGTCGCCGAACCGTCGATGCCGTAGAGCGCCAGCGTCTCCTTCTGCTCGCCGCCGATGTCCATCAGCTCCGGCAGGGTGTCCTGCATGCGGAAGGCGAGCTCGAAAGACTCGATGACGCCCTCCACGCCGGGCTGGTGGGTGTCGCGGCCGAGCTTCGAGCGGTTCAGGCCCTGGACGAAATCGAGCTGCACCCGCTGCAGCTCTCGGTCGAGCTGCGGGTTGGCGATGTTGGGGATCGCCGGCGCCCGGTCGCCGCCGCGGCGGCGCGCGGGGCGGCGACCCCCGCCCCCGAAGCGCGCCCCCTGATAGACCGCGGGCAGGAAGGCGCTGCCGAAATGCTGGGCGTTGCCGGCCCCGGCCCCCAGGGCGACGAAGCCGGGCAGGTCGGCGTTTTCGGTGCCGAGCCCGTAGAGCGTCCAGGCGCCGAGCGAGGGGCGTACGAACTGGAAGTTCCCGGTGTGCATCTGCACCTGCGCCTGCGGGTGGTTCGGGAGGTCGGTGTGCATGCCGTTGAGCAGGCACAGGTCGTCGGCGTGCCCGGCGATGTGCGGCAGGAGCTCGGAGATCCACAGCCCGCTACGGCCGCTCCTCTTGAACTCCCACGGCGAGCCGAGCAGCTTGCCACCGCGCTGCCGGCCGTACTTGCCGGGCTTGCCGTCGTCCTTCGCCAGCTGCGGCTTGTAGTCGAAGGTGTCGACGTGCGAGGGCGCGCCGCGCATCGACAGGAAGATCACACGTTTGGCACGCGCGGGGAAGTGCGGCGGCCTCGGGGCGAGCGGGTTGGTCGCCCCCCCCGTTGCCGTCCTGTCGGCGCGCGCCTTCTCGTGCGCCATCGCGGCGAAGGCGAGGTAGCCGAACCCGGAGGAGATGGACTTGAGGGCGGTGCGGCGTTGCATGGCGGTCTGGGTCAGGTTTTCTACGGGGCGGGCGGGGCGGTCCCCCGCCCTCTCAATCGAGGTATCGGAACTCTGCGGACGCGAAGAGGGACTGGCAGAAGGTGGTGAAGGCGAGCGAGCGCACCCGGTCGCGATCCTCCCTGGCCGCGTCGGCCGCGATCTCGAAGCGGCGCAGGAAGGCCAGCGAGGCCTCCGTCTCCGCCCGCGTCGCCGGCCTGCCGTAACAGAGCTGGAAGGCCTTCGACGGCCGCTCGCGCGGGTCCTCCACCTCGGCGAGCAGGCGCTCCGCCATCGCCTCGGCCTGGGAGATCACGAAGGGGTTGTTCATCAGGTAGAGCGCCTGGCCGGGGACGTTGGTCTCCTCCCGCACGCCGGTGACCATGTTCGGGTCGGCGGCGTCGAACAGCGCCAGCGCCTCGGGCAAGGAGTCGCGGGCGACGGGCAGGTAGACCGAGCGGTATTCGACCGGCCGGTTGAGCTGGACGTCGCCCACCCGCCTGCCGACCGCGGAGTCCCCGATCGCGGAGATGATCGACCCCCTCGGCCGCCCGGTGTCCAGCTTGCCGCTCGCCGCCAACATGGCGTCGCGCAGCGCCTCGGCGTCGAGCCGGCGCGGCGACATGCGCCACAGCAGCGCGTTGTCCGGGTCCTTGCTGAACGCGGAGGGGTCGAAGGTCGCACCCATACGGTAGCTGCGAGAGTTGACGATGTCGCGGACCAGCGCCTTCACCGACCAGCCGCCCTCGACGAAGCCCACCGCGAGGTGGTCGAGGAGCGCCGGGTGGGTCGGCGCCGCGCCGGTCGCGCCGAAGTTGTTTGGGGAGGCGACGATGCCGCGCCCGAACAGGGTCGCCCAGACCCGGTTGACCATCACCCGCGCGGTGAGCGGGTTCTCTTCGGAGGCGATCCACCGGGCGAGCTGCAGGCGCCCGCTCGACCCCTCGGGGACCGCCGGCGTCGCGGGGTGGTGCAGCACCTGCGGGAACCCCCGCGCGACGCGCTGGGCGGGCTTGTCCAGCTCGCCGCGGACCAGCACCACCGGCCGCACCGGCCGGTCGCGGTCCTGGACGCCCATGGCGACCGACCTGGCGACCCCGTCTTCGCCATACCCGCCGAGGCGCGCCCGCAGCTGGGCGATGCTCGCCCGCAGGCGGATGACGTTCCTGATGTTGTTCGCCTCGCCGCGCTGGCGCTTGCGCCGGTTCTCGGCCTGCAGCTCGGCCAGCCGCCCCTCGGCCTCGGCCAGCCGCTCCCGCATCGCCTGCATCTCGGAGGGCGAGATCCTGTCGGCGGGGCCGGGGTCGGGCACCGGCAGCTCGAGCAGCCTGGTGCCGCGGCGGTTGCCGTTGGCGTTGACCGTGCCGAAGTAGGTCCTGGTGCTCTGGAAGATCCCGGAGAGCGCGTAGTAGTCCGCCGTCGGGATCGGGTCGCTCTTGTGGTCGTGGCACCTGGCGCAGGAGACGGTGAGCCCCAGGAAGGCCTGCGTGGTGGCGTCGACCTGCTCGTCGGCGAGGTCGAGCGCGAACTGGCGAGGGTCCCTCTCGTTGACGCTCTTGGTGCCGATCGCTAGAAAACCAGTGGCGATCAAATTCTCTTGCCAGTCGGCGTCGTCCTCGATCTTCAGCAGGTCACCCGCGACCTGCTCCTCGACAAAGCGGTCGTAGGGCTTGTCGGCGTTGAACGAGTCGATGACGTAGTCCCTGTACCTCCAGGCGTACGGGAGGGTGAGGTTGACCTCCTTGCCGGTCGACTCCGCGTAGCGGGCGACGTCCAGCCAGTGGCGCCCCCAGCGCTCGCCGAAGTGCCTGCTGGCTAACAGTTCGTCGGCCTTGGCGCGGTAGGCGCCTTCGGGGTCGGCTTTCCAGGCCTGGGCGTAGCGCCCGATCTCCTCCGGGGACGGCGGCAGGCCGATCAGGTCGAAGTAGAGCCGGCGCAGCAGGGCGTCCGGGCGCGCGTCGGCGGTCGGCCGGAGGCCCTCCGCCTCGAGCTTCGCGAGCACGAAACGGTCGATGTCGGACGCCGGCCAGCCGGTGTCCCGCACGGCGGGCGGCGGCGTTCCCACCGGCCTCTGGAACGACCAGAACGCCCTGCCCGCCTCGATGTCGATCTCGGTGTCGACCACCGCCGCCTCGGCGACGCGGGGGTCGGGCGCGCCCATCTCGATCCACCTCCCGAAGTCCGCGATCACCTCCGCCGGCAGCTTCTGTTTCGGCGGCATCTCGTAGTCCTCGTCCGTCCAGTTGATCGCCGCCCAGAGCAGGCTCTCGCCGAGGTTCCCGGGCACGACCGCCGGCCCGGTGTCCCCCCCGTGCCGGGTGCCCTCGCGGCTGTCCAACCTCAGGCCGCCCTTGATCTTCTCGTCGGCCGAGTGGCATTTGTAACAGTATTCGACGAGCGCCGGCCGGATCTTCGACTCGAACAGCTTCACGCCCTCGGCGCTCGGCCCTTCGGCCGCCGGGGACACCGAGAGGGCAAGCCCGCCGGCGACGGCGATGGCGGCTGGCAGCTTCATGGTGGAATCGGTCGGGGTGCGGTCGCGGGCTATCCCTCGACCGGCGGGCGTTTCGGTTTTTCCGGGGCGCCGCCACCGGCGTCCCGCTCGAGCCGCTTGCGGTCGCCCCCCGCGTCGCGCAGGCGGCGGCGGAACATCTCCAGCATGGCGGCCTGTTCCTCCTTGTCGAGGAACCCGTCGCCGTCCTTGTCGAGCCGGTCGAAGCGCCCCCGCATCCGCTCCGGGGCCTCCTCCTTGCTGATCTTGCCGTCGCCGTCCTTATCGAGGCGCGCCAACATCTGGGCGCCACGCTGCCGGGACGGCTTGTCACCCCCCCTGGCGCCCGGTTTCGTTGGCCGCGGGGGAGCCAGCTCGTCACCGCTCAGCTCGCCGTCGCCATCCCGGTCCATGCGCCGCAGCACGGCAACGGCCATGTCGATCTCGTCGGCCTTGATCACCCCGTCGCCGTCTCGATCGAACATCGCCAACAGCGAGCTGCCCGCCGGCCGGTCGCCTCCGCGCGAGGGGCCCTCCCCTTGGCCGAAGCTGGCGGTGGCAGCCACCGCGGAGAATATCGCAAGCCACGGCCATATGCCGCACCGCATCGTCGTCTGTCCTGTGTTCATTCGTCGTCTGTCCGGTTTAAGTTCGACCGCCACCCGCGGGCGGCGTTCTCCGTATCTTGGACAGAGTATAGCGACGCAAGATTACTCCAGCATGATGGGCCGAGGGTTTTTCCCGGCAAGGGACGCCCCCCCGGCTAACGGCTAGCCTCAAGGACAAGCCGACGACACCAGCCTCCACCTCCCCGGGTCAGCCTCCCCCAGCCTAGCCACGGAGCTGCCGCTCGAGTTCGGCGACGCGCTCATTGGTCGCGCGCAGGCGTTCGACCAGAAGCTCGACCATGTAGGCATAGAGCGCCGCCTGGTAGGCCGCCCTCTGCTCCCCGTCCAGACCGTCGAGCGCCTCCCGCCCCACCCGCAGGCAGAACGAACGCTCGGTCGCCACCACCGTCGCCGCGCGCGGGGCGTGGTCGAACAGGTTGAGCTCGCCGATCGTCTCCCCGCGCCCGCCGATCTCCCCGACCTTCACCCCACCTCTCATCACGTCCATCCTGCCGCGCAGCAGGACGTAGAAAGCCTCCCCCTCCGCGCCTTCGGTCACCACCTCGTCGCCGGGCTCGTACTCGTGCAGGACGCTGCCTTTGACCACCTCGTCCAAGACCTGCCCCCCGAGCCCCGAGAGAAAGGGGACGCCCTGTAGGGTCGCCGGCAGGTGGACGAAGGGGTGCTCGGTCATGGCGCCGCCCAACTTAGGCCGAAACACGGGGACGAGGCCAGCCGATAAGCCCCCAACCCGCCATTGCCAAACGCACCAACATGCGTTCCTTTCCCCACTCTCCCACCGGGGGGGAACCCGATGCCGACCTTCGCAAACCGATGACCTCCAAAGAGATCCGCCAGTCCTTTCTCGATTTCTTCCAGGAGAAAGGGCACAGCGTCGTGCCCTCGGCCTCGCTGATGCCAACCTCCCCGAACCTGCTGTTCACCAACGCGGGCATGAACCAGTTCATCCCGTATTTCCTCGGCACCGAAAACGCGCCATACGACCCCCCGCGCGCCGCCGACACGCAGAAGTGCATCCGCGCCGGCGGCAAGCACAACGACCTCGAGGACGTCGGGTACGACACCTACCACCACACCTTCTTCGAGATGCTCGGCAACTGGTCCTTCGGCGACTACTTCAAGAAGGAGGCCATCGGCTGGGCCTGGGAGCTGCTGACGGAGCGCTGGGGCGTGCCGGCGGAGCGCCTCTACGCCACCGTCTACCGGCCGGGCGAGGGCGACCCGGCAGAGTTCGACGCGGAGGCGCACGACCACTGGTCGGCCATCTTCGAGAAGGCCGGGCTCGACCCCGCCGTGCACGTCGTCGACGGCGACAAGAAGGACAACTTCTGGATGATGGGCGACACCGGCCCCTGCGGGCCGTGCTCCGAGCTGCACATCGACCTCACCCCGGCGGGCGACACGGGGGGCGCGCTGGTCAACAGGGACAGCGCCGAGTGCATCGAGATCTGGAACCTGGTGTTCATCCAATACAACGCCGAGGCCGACGGGAGCTTCCGGCCGCTGCCCGCGCAGCACGTCGACACCGGCATGGGCTTCGAGCGGGTGTGCGCCATCATGCAGGGGACGAAGGGGTTCACCGACTTCTCCACGCTCGCCTCGAACTACGACACCGACGTCTTCCGCCCGCTGTTCGCCCACCTCGAGGAGAAGACGGGAAAACGCTACACCTCCACCCTCCCCACCGGCCCCGACCGGCAGCCGGCGGGCGAGCAGGAGAAGGTCGACGTCGCCTTCCGCGTGGTCGGCGACCACATCCGCACGCTGTCCTTCGCCATCGCCGACGGCATCCTGCCCGGCAACGGCAAGCGCAACTACGTGCTGCGCTCCATCCTGCGCCGCGCCGTGCGATACGGGCGGGTGCTCGGCTTCGGCGAGGACGACACCTTCATGGCCGACCTGCTGCCGGTCCTGGTAGCTCAGATGGGCGAGGCCTTCCCGGAGCTGGCGGCGCGGCAGGAGAAGATCGCCGAGGTGCTGAGGGGGGAGGAGCGCTCCTTCAACGACCGGCTCGACCGGGGCCTGAAGCTGTTCGACGACTCCGCTGCCAAGGTCGGCGAGTCCGGCGCCTTCCCGCCGACCGACGTCGTCAAGCTCTGGGAGACATACGGTTTCCCGGTCGACCTCACCAAGATCCTCATCGACGAGCGCGGCCTGAAGCTCGACGAGGCGGAGACCGCGCGGCTGATCCAGGAACACAAGGACACTGGCAAGGCGGGGCAGAGCAGCGAGGTGGTCGCCGCGGTGGACATCCAGACGGAGGCCGTCTCCGAGTTCGTCGGTTTCGATCAGGACGAGTGCGAGGCGACCATCCTCGAGACCCACGGCGACGCCGTGATCGTCGACCGCTCGCCGCTCTACGTCGAGAGGGGCGGCCAGCTCGGCGACACGGGGACGCTGGTCTGCGAGGACGGGACCGAGATCGCCATCACCGCCACCAGCAGCGTCGGCGACGCGCTGGTGCTCCACCTCGACGCGACGCCGACGTCCGAGAAGGTCACCGTGAAGGTCGACGCCGCCCGCCGCCGCCCGATCGAGGCACATCACAGCGCCACCCACCTGCTACACTGGGCGCTGCATCAGCACGTCGGCGACGAGGTCTCCCAGCAGGGTTCGCTGGTCGCCCCGGACAGGTTGCGTTTCGACTTCAACAGCGACGCCCTGAACGCGGAGCAGCTCGCCGCGGTCGAGGACGCGGTGAACGCCAAGGTCGCGGAAGATGGCGCCGTGTCATGGCAGGAGGTGCCACACGCGGACATCAAGGACCGCGCCGACATCATGCAGTTCTTCGGCGACAAGTACGGGGAGCTCGTGCGCGTCGTGCAGATCGGCGGCTCTGGGGGCGCGCTCGACGGATACTCGATGGAGCTCTGCGGCGGTACCCACGTGCGCAGCACCTCGGAGATCGGTCGCTTCATCATCAAGTCCGAGGGCGCCATCGCCGCCGGCACCCGCCGTATCGAGGCCGCCTGCGGGGAGGCGGCAGAGGAATACATCGACGGGCGGATCGCGGCGTTGAAGGAGGAGGCGGAGAACTTCGCCGCCAAGTTCGCCAAGGCCAACACCGAGCTGGATGACGCGGCCCTGGCCGCACCGGCGGCACCGGAGGGCGACGGGCTCGCCTCCTGGACCGCCTACCGCGACGCGGTCAAAGCCGCCGCCGCCGAGGCAGACAAGGCGCTCAAGAAGAAACAGGCCGCCGGCGCCGCCGCAGAGGCGGACGCCAAGCTGGCCGGGCTGATCGCCGCCGCAGACGGCGAGGTGCCCCTGATCGCCGAGGCCTTCGAGGGATCCCCCGCACTACTACAGGAGCTGCTCAACGGCATGAAGAAGAAACAGTTCGCCGGGGTCGGGGTGGTGACCGTCGACGACGGCCAAAAGGTGCACCTCGGCGTCGCCGTCGCGAAGGCGCTCACCGACCGCTTCCAGGCCGGCGCGCTGCTCGCCGAACTCGCCCCGCTGGTCGGTGGCAAGGGTGGCGGCAAGCCGGAGATGGCCCGCGGCGCCGGCGACGACCCCTCGGGGATCGGCGTCCTGCTGGAGAAGGCCCGCGAGCTGGTCGGGTAGATGCCGTGTAGCCACAAGCGTGAGCGAGTGGGAGAGAGCGGTGCCGGCTCCCGGTCGACTCGCTCACGCTCGTCGCTACAAAAAACCGCCCGGCATGTCACTTCCGCTTGCCCATCGCAGGGGGATGAGCAATCATAGTTCATATGAACAGCTACATCCCAGACTATTCCGCCAAGCGTGTGGTCGCCAGCCCGGTCGGCGACCTCGTGGTGCTCGCCTCGGAACGGGGTCTCAGCGGCCTCTATTTCGGCCATCGCATCGACCGTAACCAGCTGCCGGCGGACGACCGCTCCCACCCGATCCTCGACGCGGCGGAGTCCCAACTCGCGGAGTACTTCGCCGGACGGCGCCAACATTTCGAACTCGCCCTCGACCCCGCCGGCACCGATTTCCAGGTCTCGGTCTGGCGACAGCTGCGGCGCATCCCCTTCGGGCAGACGGCCAGCTACCGCGACATCGCCGAGCGCATCGGCAAACCGGCGGCGGTGCGCGCGGTGGGGATGGCCAACGGCGCCAACCCGATCTCGGTCATCGTCCCCTGCCATCGCGTGATCGGCTCCGACGGTTCGCTCACCGGTTTCGGTGGCGGGCTGGACATCAAGCGCCAGCTCCTCGAACACGAGGGCGCCCTGTCGATGGCCAGCTGACCGGGGCAGCGGCTGGGGGTCAAAACCTGGGGAGGGTGGCCCGGAGCCGGCGGTCACAGGCGGATAGGACAGCGAACCGGACGGGGGCCCAGGCGGGACCGGGGCGGAGACTAAGGATCTGTGGAGATCCTTTTTGAGGATTCTGATAGGAATTCCCGGGCGCGCCCTGTGATCAGTCGCCACCCGGGGCGGCCGCACCGGCCCGGGCGCCACCGGCGATCAAGGTCAACACGAGCGCGCAGCCAGTGTAGATCCCCAGCAGGGCCATCACCTTGCCGAGCGCCTTCTGAATTTCCGCATCCTTGAAGAGTTCGAGCACGTAGATCGTGCCGATCACGGCGAGGGCGATCACCGCCATCATGATCGAGACCCGGACGATGAGAAACAACCGGCTGGACATGTGGCTACTTTCGCACGCGCGACGCCGGTTCTCAAGGTGCCGATCGGTTGGGGGGATGACCTGTGGTTGCAATGGCCTGGCGGGCTGTGCCAAGGTCAGCCCCATGTCCCGGTTTCCCAGAGCACCTCTCCGAACCCTCGCCGCCCCCCTGTTGCTCATCCTTGTCTCCCCCCCTTCCGCCACGGCCGGGGACAAGGGCAAGGCCACGTGGACGGATCCCGCCAAGGCGGCGGCCGAGGATCCCGACTTCTCGCTGCAGGGGGAATATGTCGGCGGGGGCATCGGCGTGCAGGCCGCCGCGATGGGGGGAGGGAAGTTCTATCTGTCCACGTTCAAAGGCGGCTTGCCCGGGGCGGGCTGGGACGGGTCGGCGCCGGAGGTCGAGACGCTCGCCGGCAAGGAGCTCGAAGAGAGGATCGGGAAGCTCGAGAGGACAGAGCGCGAGAGCCCTACCCTCGGCGCGGCCCCGCCCGAAGGTGCGATGGTGTTGTTCGCCGGGGAGGCGAACGGGCTGATCAAGGGCAAGGTGGAGGATGGCCTGCTCTGGGCCGGGGCGCAGACCACAGGTGAATACGGCGACTTCAAACTGCACCTCGAGTTCCGCCTGCCCTACAAACCGGATGTCGACCTGACCAGCCAGGACCGCGGCAACAGCGGCATCTATCTGCAGAACCGCTACGAGACGCAGATCCTGGATAGCTTCGGCCTGGTCTACGACAGGGAGCAGGTCAAGGTGCCCCTGAAATCGGACCCCAAACAGTGGTGCGGCTGCTTCTACAAGTTCAAGACCGCCGACACCCCGATGTGCCTGCCGCCGCTGCGCTGGCAGACCTACGACATCGAGTTCACCGCCCCGAAGTTCGACGGTGACAAGAAGGTCGCCAACGCCCGCATCACCGTGTTGCACAACGGGGTGAAGATCCACGACGATGTCGAGCTGCCGAAGGGCACCGGTGCCGGCGGCGGCCGCAAGGAGGTCGCACAGGGACCGATCATCTTCCAAGGGCACGGCAACCCGGTCGCCTTTCGCAACATCTGGTTGCTCCCGCGCGGCGATTGAGCGCCCCACACCGGCCTCTCCCAGGGGCGCCGATGCCGCCCGGCAGAGCAGACGTCGGGAGGCGGGGCAGATTTCGGCGAAAACTGCGCTACGTCACAGAAAGGTAACAGCCAGGTGTTACCTTTTGGAGCGATTCAGCTGTGCCCTCCCGTGAAGTCGCCCAAAGTCGCCCCCGCCCTGCTCGTCTCCACCACCTGTCTGCTCTGCCTCCTGTCTCTCGCGGACAGGGGCGGGCAGGTGCAACACCCCCAGCCCGGCGCCTCCTCTGGCGGGGGCGAGAACCCGCCCCCCAATCCCCCATCTATCCCCCAACCTACGGCCGCCGAGATCAAAGCAGATCACGTCGACCTCCCCCCGGACGACACCGAGCACCCACACGGGCCGGACCGAGACGAGCCCCGCGAGCCTGTCCAAGCACCCGCAGCGCTTTGGGCATATCTCTCAGATTGAAGACGAGCCATCTGCCCGCCGCAACGGTGTTGGGCGGGCGTTGCTGGAG
>JANQMB010000098.1 GCA_028280355.1 Verrucomicrobiales bacterium | reverse complement strand
TGGCGGCGGCGGGGATCTATGCGCTGGAGAACAACATCGACCGCCTGGCGGTCGACCACGCCAACGCGATACGCCTCGCGGAGGGCCTGGCGGCCTGGGCGGAGGTCGAGCCGGTGCAGACCAACATGGTCTTCGCGAGTTTCCCCGCGGGGAGTCGCGCCGGGCTGTGCGCCCATCTCCGCAACTGCGAGATCCAAGTGCTCGACGGCGAGCCGATGCGCTTCGTCACCCACCTCGACGTCGACGCCGGGGACATCGAGACGGTGATCGAGACGGTCGGCTCCTTCTTCGGCTGAGTGGTTGGCATTCGCCCTCCAGACATCATATCGAGGGGTAGCCACGAGCGTGAGCGAGTGGGACGTCGGTTCCGGTCGACTCGCTCACGCTCGTCGCTACCCGCCCGGTGATCTGGTGGGGGCGGTGGGTTCCCCGGGGCGGGGTCGCGTGAGAGGGTATGGGGGCATCGGGTATGCTCCGATCCGGCCATCAGGGCACTCGTCGTTTGCGCACCTCCCCCAGGATTGAGACAAGGGGTGGCGCCACTTGCCAGACACCGACGCGTTTGGTGAGCTCCGCCTTCGCGCCGACACGCCCTAGCCCGTTGCTTCGGTGAGGGTGAGGTCGACCATCAGGTCGGCGGCGATCTGTTCGAGGGAGGCTTGGAGCGCGGCGATCTCGAGCCCGGCGGGCAGGCCGAGCCGGGCGCTGGCCTTGAACAGGTATTCCCCGCTCATCGGTGCGCTGAGGCGCTCGGTGTCGAGGTTCTCGACGTTCACCCCGTGGGCGGCGAGGGCGCCGGTGATCTCGCTGACGATCCCGGTGCGGTCGGAACCCAGCAGTTCGAGGTCGGCGGTTTTCGCCGGGGGGCTGGCGCCGGCGGGGTTGCCCTCCCGGACGCCGACGGACAGGCCGTCGAGCTCCGAGAGCGCCGTTTTCAGGGCGTCGGCCGCGCCGGTGTCGATCTCGACCCGGACGATCCCGGCGAACTCGCCGTCGAGGTGGGCCATGCGGGCTTCGAGCCAGTTGCCCCCGTGCCGGGCGACGGTCGCGGAGAGCTCCTCGACGAGGCCGGGGCGGTCGGGACCGATGGCGGTGAGCAATAGCGATGGCATGAGCGGTCTGGCGGGCGGGGGTCAGAGCAGTTCGGGGTAGACGGCCTTCAGGTCGAGGCGGTCGCCCGCCTCCTTTTGGAGATCCAGCAGCTTGCCGAACAGGGACTTCATCTTCGCCGCCGCACCGGGCTCCCCGGAGATGTCCTTCATCTCTTCCGGGTCGGCCGCCATGTCGAACAGCTGAGCCTTCTTGATCTTCGGGAAAAGCAGCAGCTTGTGTCCGTCCGCGACCACCATGCGCTGGAAGTCGACGTAGGTCCCGTAGACCGCGTCGAGGCCGCCCGGCTGCCCCTTCAGCATCGGCATCAGGCTCTCGAACTGCACGTGGGCCGGGCGCCGGGCGCCGGCGAGATCGAGGGCCGTCGCCATGACGTCCTGGAGATAGATGGGGGAGGGGTTTTTGGCGCCGGGGGCCACCCCCGGCCCGACGACCATGAACGGCACCCGCACGCTGTGGTCGAACAAGCTCTGCTTCCCGATCAGGCCGTGGTGGCCCACAGAGAGGCCGTGGTCGGCGGTGAAGAAAATGTAGGTGTTCTCCGTCTGGCCGGTCGATTCGAGGTGGTCGAGGATGCGTCCGATCTGGGCGTCCATGTGGCTGATGATCGCGTAGTACTCGCGCCGGTTGACCTGCACCGCGTGCTCGGTGCGCGGGAAGGGGGCGAGCTGCTCGTCCCGCAGCCCCTTGTCGCAGCCGATCGAGTCCTTCCATGGGTACTCGGGCAGGAAGCTCGGTGGCAGGGCGATCTCCTCGGCCGGGTATCTGTCGACGTACTCCTTCGGCGCCTGGCGGGGGTCGTGGGGGGCGTTGAAGGCGATGTACATGAAGAACGGGTTCTCGTCCCCCTTTGCCATATCGAGGAAATCGGTGGCGTCGTCGGCCACCACTTCGCTCCAGTGTTTCCCGCCCTCCCAGAAACCGCCGAACTTCGGGTCGCTGGGGTCCCAGGGGTCGCTGCCGTCGGCGAGCGGGCGGTTGTACCCCTTTCGGGTCTGTTTCGGCATCCCGCCGCGCACGTTGCGCGCCACCTTGAAAACGTGCTTGGCGTCCGCGTCGACGTGCCACTTGCCGGTGAAGTAGGTGTCGTATCCGGCGTCCGCCATCAGCTGTGGCCAGAGCTGGCCGTCGAGCCCCTTCCTGAGCTGTTTCTCGGACTGCCGCGCGTGCCAGACGTGCTTGCCGGTGACCAGCATGGTGCGGCTGGCGACGCAGATCGCTCCGTGGTAGCCGCCCATGTTGTAGGCGTGGGTGAAGGTGGTGCCGCGGGCGACGAGCCGGTCGAGGTGGGGGGTATGGATCTCGTCGTTGTTCAGCGCGCCGATGGTCTTGTAGCACTGGTCGTCGGCGAAGATAAACAGGACGTTGGGTTTTGCTGCCGGCGCGGATGTCGCCAGGGGCAGATAGAGGATGGCGAGGAGGATCGAGGCCTTCATCATCGCTAAGATGGGCAGTCCAGCGCGGCTTGGCGAGCGGATTTCGTGGCCGCCGGTTTGGGGGTTTCCCGAGTGTGGCACAGTTGTGGCCCGGCATCGGCGCCGCGGCGTCTCGATGTCGTCACCTAGGTGACGGGGGTGCCAGCTAGCTCGCGGCATCGTCATCCGGTTTTCCTCACAGGACCAGCCTGGGGTGGTGTTTGCTCCCCGGGATCCGATGAAGTGCCGTTTGCCGGAAGTCCGCAGCCCCGACCTCGACGCAGCCCCCTCGCCCCGGGTCCGGCGCTCGGACTGGAAGGCCGAGAAGACGTATTGTCCCGATGCCGCCACCGCCCTGATCTCCAGGCTCAAAGCGGATGGGAGATCGGGGAAGGTGGACCCCTCCTGGGACAGCGGCGGGGGTTCTCGCGACGAGTTGTTTTCGGGCGTGTTGCCGTTGGCGGCGAAGCGCGTGCGCGCCCTCGGTATCGGGTTTTTGGCGGCCGCCGTCTGTGTGGCGTTCGTGGCGATCCTCGGGCTCGGCGGACGTGGTCGCTTGGGGGAGGCGCTCGCTTCACCAGAGGTCGCCGCAGCCCCGGCGGCGGGTGGTGACGAGGCGGCGGCGGAGTTGGAAATGGAGGGGGAGGTGATCGACCGCGCGCAGCTCGAGCGCGAGGCGGGGGAGCGGGCGCGCCAATATCTCGCGGCGGGTGACTGGTCGGAGGTCTCGCCCTATGTTCGTGGGGGCGGGCAGATCGGGCCACAGTTGAAACGTCTCCAGGAGCGGCGGCCGAAGGCGGCGGTCGCCCTGCGCGACATCGGCAAGATGGTCTCTTCGACCGACCGCTCGGGGGTGCCGATCCACCTGCTCGAGGTCGAGGATCAGGACTTTCGCAAGCACCGACTCTATTTCACCAACACCCTACCGCCCGAGATCCTATGGGAGGCGCATGTCGCCTACTGCGAGAACCCGTTCGAGGCGTTCTCCTCGGATGCGCCGGACGCAACGCCGGAGCCGGGGGTCTACCGGGTGTTCGCGGTGCGCGACGATTTCTACATCGACTCGTTTGACGACCGGCAGCGCTGGCAGTCCTTGCGCATCAGGCACCCTGAAGTCCAGCAGCCCGTCTACGCCTACGTCGAGAGGGGGGGGGAGGCGGAGATGCTCCTGGAGGGGATCTGGGGGGGATCTGGAGACGAGGCCGCCGTGATCCTCAGGTTGGCGCCCGTGGAGGGCACGGTGCGGTGCCTGGCGGTGGTGGAGGACGTGTTGGGGGTGGGGTGGCATCACAGTTTGAGCACGGGTGGAGAGCGGTCGTCCGGTCCCGGGGGCGACGTCGAACGTTAGCGCCTGGCACGCATTCTTTTCTGCGCGCCCCATTGCCAGGCGCCCGGAAGGGGGTTGGGGTAAGGCCGGGGGCAGATTGCGCGGTTTTGGAGGGCAAATCGCGGCGGCGTGGTAGTGTCTGGGCAATGGAACGCTGTCGCCCAACCGCGCCCCTAGCCGCCTCGCTGTACACCTTTGCCCTCGCCATGGCTGGGGCTGCCGGCGCCGAGATCGATTTCAACCGGGACATCCGCCCGATCCTGTCCGACAACTGCTTCGCCTGCCACGGCCCCGACTCCCACGAGCGCAAGGCCGGCCTGCGTCTCGACACCTACGAGGGGGCGATCGAGGAGCGCGACGGGGTGCGGGCGATCGATCCGGGGGCGCTCGCCGCCAGCGAGTTCATCGCCCGCGTCGAGACGGACGACGACAGCGAGCTCATGCCCCCGCCGAAGTCGCACAAGGTGCTCTCCGCCGAGCAGCGCGCCCTGTTGAAGAGCTGGGTGCTATCGGGGGCGGCATACGAGGAGCACTGGGCCTTCCTCCCGCCGTCGAGGCCGGGTGTCCCCGAGGCGATCCCCGCCCCCGGGCGCAACCCGATCGACCATTTCGTCGGCCGGCGGCTGGCCGCTGCCGGCATGCAGTTTTCCCCGGAGGCCGACAGGGCGACGCTGATCAGGCGGGTCAGCTATGACCTCACCGGCCTGCCGCCGACCCCGGCCGAGGTCGAGGCCTTCCTGGCCGACGGGTCCCCCGACGCCTACGAGAAGGTCGTCGACCGCCTGCTCGCCTCGCCTCGCTACGGCGAGCGCATGACCCTCGCCTGGATGGACGCGGCGCGCTATGGCGACTCGTCGGTGATGCACGCCGACGGCCCGCGCGACATGTGGCCGTGGCGCGATTGGGTGATCCGCGCCTACAACGCCAACATGCCCTTCGACCAGTTCACCGTCGAACAGCTCGCCGGCGACCTCCTGCCCGACGCCACGGTGGACCAGCGCGTCGCCTCGGGCTTCAACCGCAACCACGCCACCTCCGACGAGGGCGGCGCCTTCGCCGAGGAGCTGCGCGTCGAGTATGTCGTCGACCGGGTCCAGACCACCTCCAACGTTTGGATGGCGTTGACCATGGAGTGCGGGCAGTGCCACGACCACAAATACGATCCGATCTCGCAGCGCGAATACTATCAGATGTTCGCCTATTTCAACAACACCACCGACCCCGGCATGCAGACCCGCAAC
The DNA here is from genome assembly GCA_028280355.1 of Verrucomicrobiales bacterium. Lineage (GTDB taxonomy): Bacteria > Verrucomicrobiota > Verrucomicrobiia > Verrucomicrobiales > DEV007 > JANQMB01. Next base: position 15,054 of record JANQMB010000098.1, on the reverse strand, counting down.
GGCAACCAGGCGCCGGTCGTCGAGGTGCCCAACAAGGAGACCGAGGCGGCGCTGGCGGAGGTCGCCGGGGCGATCGCCGCCAAGGACGCCGAGATCGCCGCCCACAAGGGGCGCGCGCGCCCGGCGTTTGGGGGGTGGTTGCGGAACGCCGAGAATGGGGTGGGGGAAGCGAAGCCTGAAGTTCCCGGGCTGACCCATTATTTCCCGCTAGACGAGCAGGAGGGCGATACCATCAGTGCGCAGGTCGGCGGCGGTGTCGGGAAGCTGTCGGGCACCTTGCAGAGCGTCGCTCGCGGGGCGGGGCGCGGACTGAAGTTCGACGCGAAGTCCGATTTCGTCTTTGGCGAATGGCCGGCGCGGGAACGCGACCAGCCCTTCACCTTCGCCGCCTGGTTGAAGCTCTCGGGAGGGGGGGCGGGGGCGGTCTTCGCGCGCATGGACGAGGGGATGAACTACCGGGGCTACGACCTCTGGGTGCAGGGTCGCGCGGTCGGCACGCACATCATCAACACCTGGCCGGGCAACGCGCTCAAGGTCGTCAGCGACCGCCCGCTGGAGGAGGACAAGTGGCAACATGTCGCCGTCACCTACGACGGCTCGTCGAAACAGGAGGGGGTGAAGATCTATATCGACGGCCAGCCGGTGGCGACCAAGGTCGAACAGAACAGCTTGAGCGCCACCATCGCGACATCGACCCCGTTCAAGATCGGCAGCCGGTCACGGAGCGCGCATTTCAACGGCGAGGTCGACGACCTCCGCATCTACGGCCGCGCCCTCTCGGCCGAGGAGGTGGGCGCCATCGGCGGCGACCCGATCCGTGGGATCCTTGCCACCCCCGCCGAGCGGCGCAGCCCCGAGCAGGGGCAGGCGCTGTTCGACCACTACCTGGCTACTCAGGACGGCGTCTACCAGGGGCTGGTCGCCGCGCGCGCCGACCTGGCGAAGAGGAAGACCGAGATCGAGTCGAGGAAGAAAGTGACCTCGATGGTCATGCAGGACAACCCGGCCGGGAAGACGCGCGTCACCTATATCCTCGACCGCGGGCAGTATGACCAGCCGATCAAAGAGGGGGCGGACGCCGTGGTGCCGCCGGGCGTCCCGGAGATGCTGATGCCGCTCCCCGAGGGCGCGCCGGCGAACCGGCTGGGGCTGGCGCAGTGGCTGGTCGCAGACGAGCACCCGCTCACCGCCCGTGTCGCGGTCAACCGCTATTGGGCGATGCTGTTCGGCCAGGGCCTGGTCAAGACTGTCGGCGACTTCGGCAACCAGAGCTCGCCGCCCAGCCACCCGGAGCTGCTGGACTGGCTGGCGGTCGATTTCGTCGAGAGCGGCTGGGACGTCAAACGTGCCCTGCGGCAGATGGTCACCTCGGCGACCTACCGGCAGCGCTCGAACATCGCGCCGGGTGCGGTGGAGGGGGACCCCGAGAACGTCCTGCTCGGGCGTTCGCCGCGCTTCCGCCTGCAGGGCGAGTTCATCCGCGACAGCGCCCTGGCGGTCTCCGGGCTGTTGGTCGAGAGGGTCGGCGGGCCGAGCGTGAAACCCTACCAGCCGCCGAACATCTGGAACGAGGTCTCGCTCAACGGCGGCCTCCGCTACCAGCAGGGCGAGGGCGAGGACCTCTACCGGCGCTCGATGTACACCTACTGGAAACGCTCGGCGCCGATGCCGAACATGTTGATCTTCGACGCGCCGACACGGGAGAAGTGTCTCATCAACCGCCCGCGCACCAATACGCCCCTGCAGGCGCTCGTCGTCCTCAACGACCCGCAGTTCGTCGAGGCGGCGCGCGCGTTCGCGCAGCGGGTCATCCGCGAGGCGGGCGCTGACGCCGGGGCGCGGATCGAGCGGGCGTTCCACCTCGCCCTGTCCCGGCCGCCGACGGAGCGCGAGAGCGCTATCCTGGCCGGCGAGCTCGAGCGGGTGCTGGGGGTCTTCAAGGCGCAACCTGAGAAGGCCGGGCAGCTCCTCGCGGTCGGTGAGTCGGCGCGCGACGAGTCGATCGACCCCGCCGAACACGCCGCCTGGACCGTGCTTCTCCAGATCGTCCTCAACATGGACGAGGCCCTCACCAGGGGCTGACCGCCTTCTGACCCAACTTTCCCGCAATACGCCGATATGAACGAAACGAACCGCCGCCGCTTCCTCCTCCACACCGGCCACGGCATGGGCGCCGCGGCCCTCAGTTCGCTGTGGACGCCCGGGCTGGTCGGGTCGGCCGCCGCCTCCGGCCCCGGGGGCTTCCCGAACTTCGCCCCCAAGGCGAAGCGGGCGATCTACCTCTTCTTTTCGGGGGGGCCGTCCCACATCGACACCTTCGACTACAAGCCCGGGCTGAAGGACATCCACGGCCAGGAACTGCCCGAATCGATCCGCCAGGGGCAGCGCCTCACCGGGATGACCAGCGGCCAGAAGTCCTTCCCCTGCGTGGCGCCGATGTTCGAGTTCGAGCGCTTCGGCAAGCACGGCACCTGGGTCAACAAGGACATCCTGCCCCACACCGCCGGCATCGTCGACGACATCACCATCATCAAGTCGATGAACACCGAGGCCGTGAACCACGACCCGGCGATCACCTACATCAACACCGGCGTGCAGCAGCAGGGCAAGCCGAGCATGGGCTCCTGGCTCAGCTATGGGCTGGGGAGCGAGAACGAGAACATGCCGGCTTACGTGGTGATGATCTCGCGCGGGAACGGGCAGCTGCAGGCGCTCTACGACCGGCTCTGGGGGAGCGGGTTCTTGCCCTCCCAGCACCAGGGCGTCAAGCTGCGCAGCGCCGGGGAGCCGGTGCTCTACCTGAACAACCCGCCGGGGATCGACCGCGAGATGCGCCGCGGCATGCTCGACGGGCTCGGCCAGCTCAACACGGCGACATACGAGAAGTTCAACGACCCCGAGACCCAGTCGCGCATCGCCCAGTACGAGATGGCCTTCCGGATGCAGAGCGAGGTGCCGGAGCTGATGGATATCTCCAAGGAGCCACAGCACGTCAAAGACCTTTACGGGCCCGACGTCGAGAAACCGGGCTCCTTTGCGCGCAACTGCCTGCTGGCGCGGCGTATGGCGGAGAAGGGGGTGCGTTTCCTGCAGCTCTTCCACCGCGGCTGGGACCAGCACGGCAGCTTGCCCTCGAAGCTCAGGGCCCAGTGCAAGGACGTCGACCAGGCGTGCGCGGGGCTGGTGAAGGACTTGAAGGAGCGGGGGATGCTCGATGACACCCTGGTGATCTGCGGCGGCGAGTTCGGCCGCACGATCTATTCGCAGGGCAAGCTGACCGCGGACAACCACGGCCGCGACCACCACGGCCGCTGCTTCACCACCTGGCTCGCCGGTGCGGGGGTGAAGCGCGGGTTCGAGTTCGGCGAGACCGACAGCCACTGCTACAACATCGTCAAGGACCCGGTCCACATCCGCGACCTGAACGCCACCATCTTGCACCAGCTCGGCATCGACCACGAGAAGCTGACCTTCCGCTACCAGGGGCTCGACCAGCGCCTCACCGGCGTCGAGGAGGCCAGGGTGGTGAAGGAGATCCTGGCGTAGCCCCCTAAGGGAGGGCGACATCGACCTTCGCGAAGAGGCGGGCCTCGACGAGGGGTTCTTCGATCACCACCCGCTCCCAGTCCGGGTCGATCGCCGTTACCGTCTCGGTTCCGGTCATCGGCACGAAGGTGTCGCCCTCCAGCCGGGTGGATTTCATGGGCGAATAGACCAGCCCGCTGCCCCTGCGGCGGACGTATTCCATCCGCCACACCTGCCCGCCACCGGCGAGGGAGGCCACCGGGAGGCCGGAGCTCCCGCCGGACACCATCCAGTGGGAGTCCGGTCTGGACAGGTCGAGGTTGAAGGCATATTTGACGATGTTCGCCAACCCGTCCCCGAAGGGCGAGGCGCCCGGCAGGGCGTCGTCGCCGGCCAGGCCGGCGGCGGCCGCCGCATCGTCGAAGAGCGGCCGCGGGTCCGGGGGGGTGCCCGAGGTATCGTCGGCCGCGGCGAGCCCCTGGATCTCGGTGGCGTCCAGGGCCCGGCCGTAGAGGTGGAGGCTGTCGTAGAGGGCGTCGGTGTTCGCCGCCCCGCCGGCCGCGCGCCCCAGGTGGAAGTCCTCGACGGTGCCCACCGCCGGTCCGGAGAGGGTCCCCTCCCGGTCCAGCTCCCCGTCGACGTAGAGCCGCAACGCCGGGCCCTCCTTGGTCACGGCGAGGTGCGTCCAGGCGCCCGCGGACAGCCGGTGGCTCGACGAGATGCCCTCGTTGTAGTGCGCCGCCGTGGATATCGATATTTCCATCCGGTTGCTATCTGGCCTGAGGTAGATGCCGATCGCGCGCTGGTTGTAGGTGGTGCCCTTGCCGGCCAGCCCGCGCCAGGACCCGGTGGAGTCCTCCTGGAGGTTCACCCAGAAAGCGACGGTAAAGTCCGCGTCGCCCGCGCCGAGATGGATGCCCGGCGAGTGCCCCACCCGGACGAGCCCTGTCCCCCCGTCGGTCGCGGCGCCCGGACCCGTCCTCCCCACGACCCAGCTGGCCCCGCCGACGAACTCCCCATCGTTGCCGCCCCCGGACGCGTCGCCCGCCGTGGCGCCCGAGCCCTCCTCGAAGGGGAGGTAGGCGGCGAGGCCAGCCGGGAGGGTGGGGGCGGTGGGGGCCGGTAGACTTTCGATCCACTGGTACAGGATGTTCACCGCTTCTGTGTCGATCCCGTGGCGGCCGAGCGGCGGCATCCTCTGGCCGAGGTCGTTGGTGTTCTGCCGGATCCAGGCGAGGGACCGCCAGGCGTCACCCGGTGCGACCTCCCTCGCACCCTCGATCCCGAAGTCGCTCTGCACCGGTGCGTTCAGGACGCCGGCGAGCTCGAGTGGCGTGGTCAGCCGGAAGTCGAAATCCCGGATGCCCTCGTCCGGGTTGTGGCAGTGGGCACAGTTGGAGTCGAGGTACGACCGCGCCCGCCGCCCGACGCTCGCCGTGTCGTCGTCGAGCGCCGCCGAGCTCAGCAGGCCCGGGATACCGGACTCGTCCAGGGGAGGGGAGAGGAGGCCGAGCCCGTTCAAGGTCCGCAGCTGGTTCGCGGTCCGGCCGGTCACCGGATAGAGGTGGTCGCCGTTCAGCTGATGGGTGCGCAGCCCCAACACGCGCCCCTGGCTGGAGGTGTGGCATTGGAAACAGTCCGCCCTCGAGGGGAAGCTCCAGCGATGGGAGCGCCCGCCGATGTCGATGGTGTCCTCCTCGCCACCCAGCAGGAGATCGGCGTCGCTCCCGTCCTCCCGCCACCGGTAGGTGACCGCGTACCACGCGCCGTCGCTCCCGCGGACGAGAAACCGCGTCTCCAGCCGGCGTCCCTCCAGCGTGAACTGCTTCACGATCACCGTCCCCGGTGGGAACTCCCAGTTACCACTCTCCGAGTAGGCGATCTGTTCGCCTGCGGTGTCGGGCGCCCCGTCGTTGGGGGTGGCGATCCACCGCTGTTTCTCGGCACCGTCCGACCAGAGGGGCGAGTTCACCCGGTAGGGGATCAGCCCGCCCGTCGGCGTCAGGGAGGCGAGGTCATCGAAAGCCCCGGTCCCGCTCAGGGTGGGGGGTGGCTCCGGGGTGGCCGGTCCCATCGTGACCAGTTTGTGGATCTTGCCGGTACCCTGGGTCGCGTTGTCTTGGCTGAGGGCGTAGATCTCGCCTTCGGCGTCGAGGCCGAACCCGGTGAGCCCTTGGGGACCGAAGGGGCCACTGAGTAGCAGTTCCCGGGTCACTGTCGCACCGCTCCGGGTGGCGGCCCAGATGCCGGCGGTGGTGTAGTCGCCGTAGATGTATTTGCCGGTGAGGGCCGGCGCGTGCATCTGGCCGCGGTACACGTACCCGCCGATGACGCAGTCGCCGTCGTTCCCGTCGTAGTCGAACAGCGGTGGCAGGTCGGTGCCGATCAGCGGGTCTGGCTTCGGTTTGGGGCCGCCGATGCTACCCTCGCGGTAAGGCCACTGCAGGTTGGCCCCGGCGGTGACCAGGGAGACTTCCTCCCGCGCCCACTGGCCGACGTCGGCCAGGTAGATGTCACCGGTCGGGCGGTCGAGCGTCATGCGGTGCGGGCTGCGGGTCCCCAGCGCCCAGTACTCTTCCAGAACCGAGCCACCCGGGTCCTGCCAGGGGTTGTCGTTGGGGATGTAGTAACCCTGCGAGAAGGTGCCGGGCCAGCCGGGTGGCGGCGTATCCGGGCTCTGCGGCTGGCGCCGGATCGGGTGGCTCACGTCCTCTCCCTGCCGGTCGACGTCGATGCGGAACACCCCCGAGTGGAGGCCGAGGTCCATCTTCTGGGTGGAACCGAAGAGGTCGTTGGCGCCCCCTTCGTCGCCGATGGTCAGATACAGGAAGCCGTCGTCTCCGAAGAAGAGCCCGCCGCCGTTGTGCCAGCCCTGCCGGTCGTACTGTTGGATGAGGACGAACTCGCTCGCCGGGTCGATGCTGTCCTCCGCCGGGTCCCAGGTCAGGCGAGACAGCCTACAGTACGCCTTGTCCCCCTCGTCGGTGTCCGGGGTGTAGCGGTAGTAGATGTAGAGGAAGTGGGCGTTCGGGGATCCCGCCTGTCCGAACTCCGGGTGGAAGGCGAAACTGAAGAAGCCGCTGTCGCCCCCCCTCTCGACCTGGTGCGAGAAGTCGATGAGTTCGGTGGAACTGGTCGTGGCCGCGTCGTCCTCGAACACCACTAGCTCGCCGTCCTTCTCCGCCAGCAGGAGCAGCGAGGTTCCCGGGACCGGCTGGAGAAACATCGGTTCCTCGAAGGTCAGGTTGGGGAAGGCGTCCACCAGTTGCCAGGCGCCGCCGCTCTGCGGTGTCTGTGCCGGAAAAGCGCCGTTGAGAAATGGTCCGATCGGTTCGGGCGCGTCCAACCCCACCGGCTGCTCAGAGGCGATCGCCACATGAAGTCCGATGCCAATCGCCAACCCGCAGATAGGGGGCGGAGACCATCGGGCGATCATCGTCGGAGGTGGTCGGTGAGGTCAGAGGGCGGCATGCATGGAAAGGGGGGGGCGATGCTGCTCAACCCCGCGGCGAAACCGGCTTTCGATTCGACGGTACAACCCGGATGGCTGTTGTGGCATTGCCAAACTGTCGAGTCGTGTGGTTTACGTTCATTCGCTTCAGAGAGCTTGGTTTGAGGCGGCAGGAGGGATTTTTTTTAAAATTACAACCAGAAAGCAAGCATCGATTGGCTGGAGTCTGGTCGGGTGGCAGCTTTTTGTTGAAACTTCTGCCGGAGGGGCGAAAATCCCGCTCCCGATTCCTTTCGATCGCGGTCGGCTAGAGCAAGGCGATTCCTCGCATAAAACGCTGACAATCAACGGGATGTAGCGCAGTTTGGTAGCGCGCCTCGTTCGGGACGAGGAGGTCGCTGGTTCGAATCCAGTCATCCCGACCATCTCCTTTCGGGAGATGGGAGCGGACGACTGGATTCGAACCAGCGAAGCTGGTCGACTGCCCCGCCCCAGAGGGGCTTCTACAGAATCGCGCGACAGGCGCCTGGGGACATCGGGGGCAAAAAGTTTCTGTGATCGGGTGCGTGGTCCCCGAACTCGAAAAACGACGCTTATTGGATGGGCATTGGCATCATCTACTCGTCCGCGTTCCCCGACACATTCTCTCAATGACCTCAAGATTTCTGGCCAGTCTCATGGCCACCTCTTTCCTCTTCGCCGGCTCCGCAACAGCCGCCGTCCTCCTGACCGTCGATCTCTCTGTGGCGAACAGAGTCACCGTCTCGGCCACCAGCGGGGCATCGGCAGAGTCGCAGACGGGCTTTACCAATGCCGGCATCTATCTGCAGAACTTTTTCAGAGCCCCGGGCACTAGTAGGGGGCACCTTGGGGGGCCGATAGTTCGAGTCTCACCAGCGCTCAGACCCCGGGTAACCTCGCCATCCCCGGTCTCTATCGCGATGAGGCATCCGATCTGGGACTGAATATCTTCGACTTCAGCACCCTCCTCCGACTCACCTTTACGGCTGGCCAACGGGCATTTGTCGGCCAGGCGACGTGGTCTCTAAGCAGCAGTCGATACGCAGTCATATCGGGCGCTTCCGCCAGCGGTGACATCTACTTTGCGGCGGACTCAGACGATGCCCTCCTCCCCGGCGGCAGCAGCAATCCCCCGAAGCTGCTCGGCCAATACCAGGTCATCATCCCAGAGCCAGGCTCCGCTTCCCTTCTTTTGCTCGGGCTGGGCGCCTCGCTTCTCAGGGGGCGCCGCCGATAGATCGAGGGTCATCGTCAGGGCGTCTGAAAACACGTGGCCAGTTACCCGAACTAGCCCACCGGCGATGAGAGTCTGCGGGAGAAGGTCAATCGTAGGGGCTCTAAGAGGTGCCAACAGGGGGGATTAGCGCCGGGAGGATCTTCGCGACGACGCGGTAGAGGGGGAGTTCCGCCTTCTCCTGGAGGGCTGCCGCGAAGGGGGCGACCCAGGGGGCGAGCGCCTGTTCTCGAAAGTCGGCGGCGGCATCGGGCTGGTGGTCCAGCAGCCAGGCCATGAGGGGGAGGAGGACGCCGGCATGGTCCGGCGGCAGGTGGTCGGGGAGATCCAGGTCGAGCGCGGATCGGAGGTTCAGCACGAGGCCGACGATCGCGGTCGAGTTGGGGGAGCCAGTCCCCTTGAGCCACGCTCCCGCGACGGCGGGCGTGCCCTTTGGCAGCACAAAGAGCCGACAGAACTCGGCGGCGGCCGCCTCCTCGTCGAAGCAGGCCGTGCAGCCGGGTTCGATCTTCTCGAAAGTCTCCCGGATGTCGGGCACCTGCAGCGTCTCGAACAGGTCGCGGTCGATCTCCGCGGCGAAGAAGCGCCCGAGCAGGGCGTAGAGGGAGGCCTCGGCGTCTGGCATCGGCGGTCCGCTAGAGCTTCTCGATCTTGCAGACGTTGTCGTACCAGTTCTGGCCACCGGTCAGCGGGCAGGGGTTGATGGGGAGGGCGTCGTTGATGGCGACGCCCCCGCCGATGCCCCCGCGCCCCTTGCTCCACCAGATCTTCTCGGGGGCGGCCTGGGGGTCGGCGTTCCCGGCCCCGGGCCCGGTGCCCTCGGCGGGGCCCGTCGCCTCGTTCTTGCTGGCGCCGACCGCGCCGTGTTCCCAATGGCCGACGTGGTGGGAGCAGGCGACCACTTTGGGGTGCATGCCGGAGAGGAAGCGCACGTGGTTTTCGAAGCTGCCCATGATCCCATCTTCGCCGCCCCGGTAGGTGTGCCCCTTCGGCCGGTAGACGCTGACCCGCACGCTGTCGCCCTCCTGGACCCCCAGCGTCTCGCCCGTCTCGGGGTGCATGAAGACGGGGTTGGTGTGGACGATCTCGGCGTGGTATTTCCAGTGGCCGCTGCGCCCCTGGGTGTGGACGTTCCACTTGAAGGTCGAGAAGATGTAGTCGTCCTCGCCGAGGTCCCTGTGCTCCGGGACGGTGTCGTAGACCGCGATCGGGCTGGCGTTGACGTCGTCGGCCGGCAGGCCGACGGCTTTCGCCGCCTCCGGCCAGATCTCGTCGTAGACGTTGATCACGCGGTTCGGCGTCGGGAAGCCGCGCACCGCCTTGCCGTCCATCATGATGCCGACGGCCTTGCCGCCCTTCATCACCAGGTCGCCCTCGACGGCCGTGCCCTCGAGCTCGGCGTCGGTCAGCGGGCGCTCGTAGAGCTCGTAGTCCTTCTCGCGCCCCTCGTCGTACCAGATGCCGCGCCGCTTGAAGTCCTCCCAACTGACCGGCAGGTTTTTGTACCATTCCTTGTAGAACGCCTCCTCGCTCTCGAAGGCGAAGTACTCCTCCATGCCGCCGCCGATCCGCTTGGCGAGATCCTGCAGGATGGCCTGCACGCTCTTTGTCTCGCCGGCCGGTTCCACCAGCGGCTGGCGGACGCCGGTGTAGGGGACGAGCCCGTAGTTGTTGGTCGAGTGGTGGTCCCAACGCTCGAGGCTGGTGGCCTCCGGAAGGACGATGTCGGCCAGCGCCGCCTGCTCGCCGTAGCCGATGTCGATGGCGACGTGGAACGGGATCAGCGACTCGTCCTGGAGCACCTCGCGCGCGACGTTCGCCTCCGGGTATCCGTAGGAGGCGCCGAGGGTGAAGGACATGTAGACGCTGACCTTCTGCCTGCCCTCCTTGATGTACGGGTAGACCAGCTGCCCGACGCGCATCTGGTACCAGTGCCAGGCGAGCGGATATTCGCTGGGCGTGGCGAGCTCGCCGAAGTATTTCTTCTTCCACTTCTCTGGGAAGTTGTTCACCCGCTCCTGCACGAAGTCCGGCAGCTTCTTGAAGGCCTCCTCGTCGTAGCCCTCGCCGATGCCCCACGGTTTGGGGTTCGGGGGCTTGGGGCCTGGCTGGCTGAGTTTCGGCAGGCCCTCCTGGCCATAGCGGCCGGCCCAGCCGCGCAACGAGCTGAGGCAGAACCCTCCGGGCTTGCCGACGTTCCCCACCAGGACGTCGAGGGTGCGGATGGCGCGGTCCGCCTGCACGCCGTTGTAGTGTTTGGCGCTGCCGCGGTTGGACATCGTGCAGCAGGCAGGCGCGGCCTGTGCGAACTCGACCGCGATGCGCTCGATATCGGCGGCGGGCACGCCGCTTTGTTCCTCCGCCCATCCCGGGGTGTAGTCTTTGACCGACTCGCGGAGCTTCTCGAGCGGTAAGTTCGACCACCGGTTCCAGAACTCCTCGTCCTGCAGCCCCTCGCGCAGGATGACGTGGATCATGGCGAAGGCGACGGCGCCGTCGGTGCCGGGCATGATCGGGAAGTAATCTTCCGACACGCTGGCGGTGGCGGAGGGGCGGATCTCGAAGGTGACCATTTTCGCGCCGCCGTCGACGCGCGCCTTCTGGATGCGGTGCATCATGTAGAGGCCGCCCTGGTAGGCCTCCATCGGGTTGCCGCCGAAGTTGACGATGTATTTGGTGTTCTCGAAGTCCTGTGTCTCCCACTCGAACTCGCGCCCGTAGAAGCTCATCAGCGGCGCGCGCCGGTTGGACGAGCAGATGGAGCGGCGGTTGAGCCGGTGCGGGGTGCCGAAGGCGTTGGTGAAGCGTTTGGTGTAGCCCTTGGTCTTGTCACGCCCGTAGTGGAAGACGAACTCCTCGGGGACGCCGCCCTCGCGCAGCGGGCGCATCCTGTCGGCGATCTCGCTCAGCGCCTCGTCCCAGCTGATCCGTTTCCACTTGCCCTCGCCGCGTTTCCCGACGCGTTTGATCGGGTGCATCAACCGCTCCGGGTAGTAGGTGTAGGAGATCATCCCCTGCGCCTTGGAGCAGATGTTGCCCTGCGTGTTCGGGTCGAGCGGGTTGCCCTCGATCTTGCGCACCCGCCCGTCCTGTACCCAGCCGATCACCCCGCAGTGAGTGGTGCAGCCGAAGCAGATCGTGGGGACGGCCTTGGCCCTGGTGTAATCGAGCTTGCCGGCGACCAGCTTCTTGATGTCGATCGCCGGTGGTGCGCTGTCGGCGAGGCGCCTGACGAGCGGGATCGCCGCCGCGCCCGCGCCGGCCGCGAGGGCGGCGCCGGCACCGATTTTGAGGAGGTCGCGTCGTTTGATCTCAGACATGTCTCGTGTTCAGGCGGTCTGTCCGGCTGCGATCAGCCAATAGCGGAGGGAGAGCACGCCGAGCAGCACCAGGGTGGCGCGTGCGGCGGCCCCGGAGCCCGACCCGGCGACCGCGAGGCATAGGGGGACGAGCGTGCCGATCAGGACGATGGCCCCCCAGGCCAGCGGGGACGCGCCCTCGCCGGAGAGCAACCCCACCAGGATCACCAGTTGGACGATCCCCAGGGTGACTTCGGCGGGGCGCACGCGGCGCTTGTAATCGGGGCAGGGGGTGAGGAGCGACACGGTTGCGACGCCGGCGTGAAACGCGGACACCGCCACCAGCGGGACGAGCAAGGGGTTCTGCCAGAGAGGGAAGGCCTCCCCCTGGCGGAGGACGAAGGCCGGGTAGATCGCCATCCCCAGCGCCGCGGCCCTCAGCAACCAGAGGGCGATCGTGTCGCCCCCCCCGAGGGTCGGGGCGGTCTTATCGCCCCCCCCGCCGCTGCCCCGGGTGGCCACCCAGACGTAGATGGCGGAGAGGGTGAAGATGACGAGGATGCGCACGCCCCAGGAGATCGCCGAACCCGTGTTGGCGTTGGTCAGGACGAGCAGGAAATCCTCGGGGCTGGCGAGGTCGAGGATCAGGAAGGCGCACCCGGCGAGGGCGGCGAGGATGGCCACCCCGACCGCGCGCCTGCCGCCCGCGAAAGCCGCCGGGTGGCCGGAGGTCAGGGCCAGGCTGCCGAAGAGCGCCGCGCCGGCGGCGATGCCGGCGAGGAAGAGGTAGGCGACGATCTGGAGTCCGAACGGGGCCATCCGCTAACGTTTCTTCCGGTCGAAGTTGTCCTGTTCGTATATCGGGTCCCCGTCCCGCTCGGAGATCTGCACGCCCAGGTTCACCTTGTCCTCCATCCACTTCTCGTGGTCGATGTAGAGGACGGAGGGCGCGGTCCCCTCGTCCCCCTTCCAGGCCGCGGCGTTCTGTCGCCTCGCCATCGCGGTGACCTCGTCGGATTCGTCGGCGAGGTCGTGGAACCTCAGCGCCTCGGTCGGGCACGAGCTGACGCAGGCCGGGTCGAGGCCGACCTCCGTGCGGTGGGTGCACAGGTCGCACTTCTCCGCCTTGCCGGTGTCGTCGTTGATGAAGATCGCGCCATAGGGGCAGGCGGCGACGCAGGCCTTGTTGCCACAACACTTGTCCTCCTCTACGACGACCCTCCCGTCATCGAGCCGCCCGATCGCCGAGGTCGGGCAGGCCTTCATGCACGGGGCGTCCTGGCAGTGCATGCAGAGCATCGGCACGAAGGACAACTGCGCCTGTTGGGGCGCGGGGCGCTCCAGGTAGCGCACGCGCATCCTGAAGTCCCCGAGCGGCACCTCGTGCTCCGTCTTGCAGCTGACGCTGCAGGAGTGGCAGCCTGTGCAGCGCTGCAGATCGACGAGGATCGCCGCCTGTTTGAACGGTTTCTTGAACTGTGGGCCGACGTTTTCCCACGGCACGGGGGATCGCTGAGGTTCAGGCATAGGGATCTCCCTCGATGGGATGAGAGACAAGGTGGGGCGCATGCCCCAGGCGCGGGCGGAATCGAGCCAGCGCCGCCGCGCGAGATCCGGCTGCAGATCGCCGAGAGGCTAGTTTAGGGCGACGACCGCCGCCCCGAGTGGCGCTCGTCATTGGATACATCGGAGATGGGACAAAGGGGGCATTGGCCAATGCAGACTATGGGTCGAGGCGGAGAGGTGTCAAATCCGATTGGGTGACATTGATAGGCGCCGGGGGTAGTACCTGCCGCCCCGGCATCCGGACGAGGGCGTGTGTGGGGTGGCGCTTGGGGCGTGCTCACGCAAGGGGGTCAAACAGGCCGGCTTCATGGGGATGCGATCCCCAACCCTGGTCTCAGGGATCGGGAGTGGCCACGAGCGTGAGCGAGTGGGGAGCCGGCCGCTGTCGACTCGCTCACGCTCGTCGCTACCCCTGACATCTACCGATGCGTTCGGCGACCCCGCCTTTGCGTGAACACGCCCTACGGGATCTTGAGGGTGCGGCCGTTGACGATGAGGTCGGAGGAGAGGCCGTTGACGCGTTTGATGGCGGCGACGCTGGTGCCGTAGCGCCGGGAGAGCCCCCATAGGGTGTCGCCGGCCTTCACCTTGTGGTAGCGATATTTGGTCTTGCTCCGCGAGGAGCTCCGGGACGAACTCCGGGAGCTGCGGGGCTTCGCGTAGGCGCTGCGCCCCGCCCGCCGCTCGCCCTCCGCGGCCCAGGAGGAGACGTATTGGCCGTTGGCGTCGAAGGGGTATTCGTAGTGTGGGAGGCTATGTTGCGGGGTCGCCCGCGAACCGTCCGGGAGCTGGGCGTCGAGCTGGGCCCAGCTGTAGTTGCGCACGGGGGCGGCGGGCTCGGTCGTCTTGCACCCGACGGCCGACATCGCGACCGCTGCCGCGAACAGGCCGGCTACCTGGGGGCGGGGGGAGAATCGCATGGCGCCCACTCTGCCATCGTGCGGCGGGTCGTGCTAGCGCTTTTCAGTTCCGGGTTTCGGGGGCTCCGGCGGAGGCTTCGGCAGCGCCTCTTGATATCTTTTGCGGAGCGTCGCGATCTCCGCATCGGCGGCCGCCAGCTTGTTGGCGACCCCCGCCCGAGTTTTCTCTGCCGCGGCCACGGACGCCGCCAGTTGCCCCGCCTTGGCGCGGGTGGCGGCGAGCTGGCGCTCGGCCTCCGCGACCTCGGCGGTCGCTTTGCGCAGCGCCCCCTCCGCGGCGGGCACCTCCCCGTCGATCCGGGTCAGCAGTGCGCTCGCTGCGGCCTCGGCCTCGGCGACCGATTGCTCCGCCGCGGCGATGGCTGCAGCGATCTTCGGTTTCACCGACTCGGGCGCGTCGGCCATCTGCTTGGCGATCTCCTCGCGATGCGCCCTTTTCTGGGTCGCGAGCAGTTGGGCGAGACGCAGTTCCCAGCGCAGGTCGGGGATCCGCTGTCGCGCCGCGTCGAGTGCGCGCTGCCCCTCGGCCTGGGCGGCCTTGCGTTGCCCCAGGGAGTCGGCGCCCGTTTTCGCGGCGGCCTCCCCCGCGGCCGCCGCCTGCTTCGCCTCCCCGAGCGCGGCGTCCGCCCCCGCGAGTTCGCCGGCGATCTCTTGGCGTGCGGCCTCCTTGCCCTTCAGCTGCGTATTCACCTCGGCCGCCCGCCAGGACTTCAGTTCGTCGTCGGCGCCGGTTCGCGCCCGGGTCGCCGCGGCGAGCTTCGCCCGGGCTTCTGCCTCGAGTTTCTCCTTGGCGTCGCGGTCGGCATTGGCCGCCCCGAGCGCCTCGGATGCCGGGCCGATGCGCGATTCGGTCGCGGCGCGTGCTTTGCCTGCAGCCTGGGAGCCGGCGGTCGCCTGGAGGAGCGCATCGTTGGCGGCGGCGAGTTCAACCTGTCTGGCGTCGAGGGCTGCCCTGGTGTTGGCGACGGCGGCGGCGAGCTGCTTGCTGCGCTCGACGTCGCTCGCCGCAGCCTCCAGTTCGCCCTGCTGCCTGGCGAG
>JANQMB010000092.1 GCA_028280355.1 Verrucomicrobiales bacterium | reverse complement strand
ATCACCCGCTGGCGCGGACCAGGGTGCCCGCCCGCGGCGCGCAGGCTGGGCAGGCCAGCGACGAACGGCAGGGCGGCGGCCGAGAGGCCGAGGTCGCGCAGGAAGCGGCGGCGGCTGGTGGCGGTATGGACGAGGGCGTTGTTCATGGCGAGGACGATGTCGAGGGTGTGCTGGAGGGACGGCCGGGCGCGGGCGCTGACCCGTGGAGGGCGTGCGCCGTGGCGATCGCGACCGTCAGCTCCCGGATGTTGAAAGACGACGACGAAAACCCCTCGCGCAGGTCGCCGAGCGCCCCCGGCCCGTAGGCGGCGACCGGCTGCTTGACCAGGTGGTGGAACAGGGCGGCGACGAAGGCGCGGTGGGCGGCGGGGCTGGCCGCGGCGTACCCGGCGATGTCGCGCGCGCCGGACAGCGACACCGTCTCGCCCGCCGCCGTGGTGTACTCGCCCCCCGGGTCGACCGGCTTCTGGTTGTCCGTCGTCCGCCAGCGCCCGACCGCATCGAAGTTCTCCAGGCTGAAGCCGAGCGGGTTGATCACCGAGTGGCAGGACATGCAGGCCGCGTCGCGGGTCAGCCGGGTGACCTTCTCGCGCATGGTGAGCCCGGGGTCGAACTCGCCGTCCTCGAAGGCGACCGCCACCGGCGGCGGCTTCAGCGCCCGGCCGACGATGTTGCGCGTCAGGAACACGCCGCGGTGGATGGGCGAGGTGTTGTTGTGATAGGCGAAAGCGGACAGCAGGTAGGGGTGGGTGAGCACCCCGGCCCGGCCGCCGCCCTCGGGGGCGGCCCGCCGGAAGCCCTCCCCCTCGACCCCGCCGCCGTAGAGCGCGGCGAGGCGCCCGTTGAGCAGGAGGTAGTCGGCGCGCAGCAGCTCGCGGTAGTCCGATCCGCCCTCCCACACGACGGCCTCGACGAAGCGCAGCAGCGACTCGCGCAGGTCGGCGACCACCGCCTCGTCGAACCCGGGGAACAGCGACTTGTCCTTGCCCAGGTCGCGCTCGTCCATCTCCAGCCAGTGCTCGAAGAAGGCCAGCACCTTCGCCCTCGCCCGCGGGTCGCCGAGCATCCTGCGCGCCTGCCCGGCCACCTCCACAGCGTCCCGCAGCCGGCCGGAGGCGGCCGCCGCGAGGAGCGCCTGGTCGGGGGCGGAGTCCCACAGCGCAAAGGAGAGCCGCGAGGCCACCGTATACGGGTCCGGGGCATCGCCCGCGGGCGGTGGCAGTTCCGGGTAGAGGAAGCGCGGGGACTTCAAACACAGCAGCACGCAGCGCTTCACGGCGCGCTCCGGATCCCCCGCCGTCGCAAATTGCGCATCCACGTATCGCCCCCGCTCCGCCTCCGACAGGGGCCGCCGGAAGGCCGCCTCGGCGAGGCGGGCACAGAAGGCCCTCAGCTTGGCCACCCGCCCGGGGTCGTCGTCGCCGGCGCCGGCCAGCCGGTCGATATCGTCGACCACCGCCTCGGCGGTCTCGACGGCCGCGGCGGTGGTGGCCGCGTGCCAGCCCTCCGAGACCGAGGTGCCCCGCTCGTATCCATGGCTGCGGTCGTCGGCGGGGAACGGGGTCGAGACGACGAAGGTGCGCGGGACGATGGTCGGGGAGAGGACGTCGCCGCCCATCGCCCTCCAGGAGCCGTGCGGCGTCTTCCAGTCCAGGCCGACCTTGCCGATCTTCTCTTTGTATTTGAAGTAGTCGAGCCGGACCGGGTAGCGCCTGCCGCCCAGCAGGAACACCTTCGCACCCGAGGTGCGCACCTCCGTGCCGGAGCTCACCCAGTCGTCGATCAGCGCCGTCTTGGCGCCGCTGCTGTCGTCGCGGTAGTTCCGCTCGCCCTTGCGCAGGGTGGTGTTCACGTAGAGCCGGGCGCCGTTCGGCGTCCGCGTGCGGAACTCGTAGTGGCCGGTGTCGCGGGCGTAGAACGAGCCCTCCCAGACGATCGAGAACTGCTCGGCGCCGACGCCCTCGACCGGGCCGCCCTCGCCGAAGTCGAAGTCGAGCACCGGGTCGAGCCGCTCGACCCCTTCGCCCTCCTTCTTGTTCATGCCCTTGGAGTTGAAGTAGTAACCCCGCAGGCCACCGGCCTCGAGCTCCGCCGGCGCGCCCCCACCGCCGAAGTGTCCGAGCAGGTCCGCCACCGCGTTGCGGTACTGCGGCACGGTGAGCCGCGACAGCTCGATGCGCGCCAGGTCCAGCTGGCCGAGGCGCTCGCGCGCCGCCGGGGAATAGAATGCGTCGTAGATATAGCGCGCCACCGCCTGCGCATCCTCGCCGACGCACAGCCCCGGGTCCTCCTCCGGCATGGTGCGCTCGATCAGCCGGGCGAGCGCACCCACCGAGCGGTCGCCGTAGAGGGCGTCCACCTCCTCCGCCTCGTTCCCCTGCCCCTCGGCGCCATGGCACTCGACGCAGTGTTTCTGGTACACGGCGGGGCCACGTGCCCCCCCGCCCTCCCCCGCCGCCGCTATAGCGGTCAGCGAGGTGAC
The DNA here is from genome assembly GCA_028280355.1 of Verrucomicrobiales bacterium. Classification (GTDB taxonomy): domain Bacteria; phylum Verrucomicrobiota; class Verrucomicrobiia; order Verrucomicrobiales; family DEV007; genus JANQMB01. The sequence goes on along the minus strand of JANQMB010000092.1, from coordinate 6,052 downwards.
CGCCGCGAGGCAATAGCTGAGGCTGGGCTGTCTCATCCGCTGTGTTACTTCCGGAGCCGGGACGATTTCACTCCCGAGAAAACGTCTGGCCGGGCTGGAATAAGTTACGCCAAGGGGACCCTTATCCTTACAATAGCTGCCAATGAACACCGAAGCCCTCACGCCGCTCACCCTCGACCTCGACAAGACGCCGCCGCGCAGCCCCCGCGAGCGCCTCGGCGACTACGTCGTCGCCGGCCGCACCCTGGACAAATGCCGCTCCGCCCTGCTCGGCAAGAACGGCGAATACCACTTCGACTGCCCGCTGGACAACTTCTTCTTCGAGTTCACCGGGATCGGGGCGGACGCCTTCAGAGAGTTCGTCGCCACCGGCGCCGGCGACGAGGACGTGGCGGCCTGGATCGGCCGCACCGCGAAGGCGCACACGCGCACCGAGATCGTCGTCTGGAACAACACCATGCGCTACAAGCGCATCAGCGAGATGCCCGAGGAGCTGCAGCTCTTCCTCGAAGACTACATCCCCGAGGTCGTCCCCCCCGAGAGACGCCACATGCTGCGTTACTGGTTCGACGTCTACGACCTCGAGGAGGGGCGGATGTAGCGGCGCCGCCCTGGCCCAGGGCAGGTCAGCCCCGCCGCTCGGCGAGGTAGATGCGGTGGTCCTTGCGCTTGGCGCGCGGGTGTTTGGCGCAGGCGGTCTCCTCCGCGTGGAAGCCGGCGCGGCGGAGCGACTTCATCAGCCGCGGCTCGGCCTCGGCCGCCCAGATGGCGAGGCGCCCGCCGGGGCGCAGCGCCGCCTTCAAAGTCTCGAGCCCGGCCTCCGCGTAGAGCTGGGAGTTCTGTGGCTGGATAAGCGAGGAGGGCCCATCGTCGACGTCGAGCAAGATCGAGTCGTATGCTTCACCCCGGCCCGCCGCCGCCGAGCGAATCAGGTCGTAGACGTCGGCGTCTGCGATCTCCGTCCGCGGGTCGGCCAAGATGTCGTCGTTGAGGCCGTCGAGCAGCTCGTGGTTCCACCGGACGACCTCCGGCAGCAGTTCGGCCACCACCACCTCCGCCCCGGCCCCGACGATCTCCAGCGAGCGCCGCAGGCTATATCCGAGCCCCAGCCCGCCGATCAACACCCGCTGCTTCTTCGGCGGCTTCGATAGCGTGCAGCCGACGTCCGCCAGCATCAGCTCCGAGTGGGTGAGCGTCGTGCTCATCACCTGCCGGGTGTTCATGTACAGGTAGAACTGCCCGTCGTGCTCGTACAGCGCGAACACCGCCCCGTCCGGGGCGGTCGTCTCGGCGACTTTGGTGGTGGGTTTCAATGTTGGAAGTTTGCTAGTTTTCAGTGTTCAGTTTTCAGCAAGACGCTGCCGCGAATCGCGGCCACCCCCCCTCTTGCTGAAAACTGAACACTAGCAAACTGAACACTTTTCTCAGAGCCGCGCGACCGTGTACTTCGGGTCGTCCTCCTCGATCTCGATCACACAGAGGTCGCCCGACCGGTCGAGCATCTGGCGGCACTCGGGCGAGAGGTGGCGCAGGCGCAGGCGCTTGCCCGCCTCGGTGTAGCGCCGGGCGAGCGCGTTGATCGCCTCCAGGCTGGAGTGGTCGCAGACGCGCGCCTGCATGAAGTCGATGGTCACCTCGTCGGGCTGGCCGGCGGGGGCGAGGCGTTCGGAGAACTCGCGCACCGACCCGAAATAGAGCAGCCCCTGCAGGCTGAACAGCCGCGAGCCATCGGGCCGGTCCTGGGGGAACAGGCGCACGTGCCTGGCGCTCTTCCAGGCGAAGACCAGCGCCGAGAGCACGACCCCGACGACCACCGCCAGCGCCAGGTCCTTCCACACGGTGACCCCGGTGACCACCGCGATGACGGCGATGTCCGCCTTCGGGACCTTGCCGAAGGTGTTGAAGGTCGACCACTCGAAGGTGCCGATCACCACCATGAACATCACCCCGACCAGCGCCGCGATGGGGATCTGGTCGATGAGCGGCGCCAAAAGCAACACGAAGGCCAGCAGCGCGACCGCGGCGACGACCCCCGAGGTGCGGCCGCGGCCGCCGGATTTGATGTTGATCAGGCTCTGCCCGATCATCGCGCAGCCGCCCATCCCCTTGAAGAAGCCGCAGGTCAGGTTGGCGGCCCCCTGCGCGATGCACTCGCGGTTGCCCTGGCCGCGGGTCTCGGTGATCTCGTCGATGAGCTGCATGGTCATCAGCGACTCGATCACGCCCACTAGGGCGACGACGATCGCGTACGGCAAGGCGAACCCGAACAGCTCCCAGCTGAGGGGGATGTCCGGGAGGTGGGGCAGCGGGAACGCGCCGGCGACCGAGGAGAGGTCCGCGACCCTCTGCGTGTCGAGCCCGAAGGCGACGGCGGCGCTGACCACCACGATCGCCGCCAGCGACGAGGGCACCGCCCTGGTGAACTTCGGCAGGAAATAGATGATCGCCATGGTGAGCGCCACCAGGACGAGCATCGTCCCCATGGCGCCGCCGGACAGCCAGTCCCCCGGCTCGCCGCCCCGCCACACTTTGAATAGGTTGATCTGCCCTAACAGGATGACAATAGCCAGGCCGTTGACGAACCCCATCATCACCGGGTGCGGTACCAGGCGGATGAAGCGGCCGAGCCGGAAGACGCCGATCAGGACCTGGATGGCGCCGGCCAGCGCCACGGTGGCGAAAACCAGCTCGGCGAAATCGACCTCGAGGCCGCTGTGTTCGAGTTTCTCGCCCATCTCCTTGAGCACCACGGCGACCGCCCCGGTGGCGCCGGAGATCATGCCCGGGCGGCCGCCGGCGGTGGCCGTGACCAGGCCGATGAAGAAGGCCGCGTAGAGGCCGTACAGCGGCTCGAGCCCGGCGATGAAGGCGAAGGCGATCGCCTCAGGCACCAGCGCGAGGGCGACGGTGAGCCCGGACAGCACGTCGTCCCGCCAGTTGCCACGCTTCTTGGTGAAGAGGTTGAACATCGACGAAAAGGGCGCCCCCCTTCGGGCATGAGCGGCGTCCGCTCAAGTGGTTTTTTCCCGCCCCGGCCACTGGCGACCCAGCCCCGCCGCAGCGCGATCCCCTTTCCAACTGCCTGAGGATGTGCGAAGGAGCCGGCACCGACTCCCGATGCCCCCGTCCACCCAACGGCGCCCCCCCGGCAAGCTCGGCCCGGCCAGCCTCTGGCTCGGCGCCGTGCTGATCGCCCTGTTGGTGGTCACCCCGCTGGCGACGGTGGCGGGCACGCTCCTCAAGCCCCCCGGCGAGGGCTGGGAGCTGGTCGCCGACCTGCTGCTCGGCGACTACGTGCGCGGCACGCTGGTCATGCTGTCCGGCGTCGGGCTGCTCACCCTGCTGATCGGTGTCCCCTCGGCGTGGGCCGTCACGGTCTGGCGCTTCCCGGGCAGGCGCTTCTTCGAGCTGGCGCTGCTGTTCCCCATGGCCATGCCCACCTACGTGGCGGCATACGCATACGGCTTCCTGAAGGACGACCTGCGCGACCCGCTGCTGATCGCGCTGCGCGACCGCTGGGGAGCCGGGGCGATGGCGGACGCCAACCTGGTCTTCAACCACGCCCTGGCGATCTTCGTGCTCTCGATCGCCCTCTACCCCTACGTCTACATCGCTGCACGGGTGGCCTTCTCCGGGATCTCCGCCGCCTACATCGAGAACTCGCGGCTGCTCGGGCACGGCCTCTGGTACAGCCTGTTCCACGTCGGCGTCCCGCTCGCCCGGCCGGCGATCATCGGCGGCCTGACCCTGGTCCTCCTCGAGGTGCTCAACGAGTACGGCGCCATGCAGTACTTCGGGATCAACACCTTCACCACCGGCATCTTCCTGGCGTGGACCAACATGGGAGACGCCGACTCGGCGGCGCGGTTGGCGGGGACGGCGATGCTCATCGTCCTCGCGCTGATCGTCGCCGAACGCGCGCTGCGCGGGCGCTCCCGGTTTCACGCCCACCGCGCGGAGCGCGCCATCCAGCCCTGCCCGCCGCGTTCGCCGGCCGGCGCCCTGCTCCTGCCGGTCGCCTGCGGCGGCCTCTTCGCCCTCGCCTTCGTCGTGCCCCTCCTCGCGCTGCTGAAGATGGCGACGATCGGCCTGGCGAAGATCGAGGTCGCCGACACGCTGGGGCTGGTGGGCGACAGCCTGCTCGTCGCCCTCGGCTCCGGCCTGTGCATCCTCGCCGCGGCGCTGTGCCTCGCCTATGCCGCCCGCATCTTCCCGACCCCGACGATGCGCGTCCTGACCAAGGTCTCGATGCTCGGGTACGCGGTGCCCGGGGCGGTGGTGGCGGTCGCCATCCTCGCCACCGCCACCGCCGCGGCGGGGCCGCTGCGCGCATGGTTCGGTTTCGACGGCCTGGCGAAAATCCTCTTCACCACGACGCCCGCCGGGCTGATGTTGGCCTACATGATCCGCTTCCTCACCCCGGCGCTGGCCCCGGTGGAGGCCGGGATGACCCGCATCAGCAAGAGCATGGACGAGGCCTCGCTGCTGCTCGGCCGCTCGGTGTGGGGCGGCTTTTTCCGGATCCACCTGCCCCTGTTGCGCCTGCCGGTGCTCGGCGCGCTGATCGTGCTCTTCGTGGACATCCTCAAGGAGCTGCCGCTGACCATGGTGTTGCGCCCCTTCAACTTCGAAACCCTCGCCACCCAGACATACGGCCTCGTCCAGGCCGAGGAGCGGCTGGCCGAGGGTTCCGTGCCCGCGGTGATATTGGTGCTTTCCGGACTGGTGGGCGTGGTTATCCTCAACCGCCTGATCACCCGCCCCAGATAGCGGCCGCACCCCCATGCCGAACTCGCTCCACATCAGAGGCGTCTGCAAGCACTTCCCGCGCGGCGAACACCCCGCGCTCAACGAGGTCTCGCTCGACCTCGGCGACGGCGGGATCACCGCGCTGGTGGGCGAGAGCGGCAGCGGCAAAACGACGCTGCTCCGGATCATCGCCGGCCTCGAGACGCCCGACCGCGGCGAGATCTCGATCGGCGGCGTGACCGTCTGCGGCGACGGCCGGCCGCCGGTGCCGCCCGAGCGGCGACACATCGGCTTCGTGTTCCAGGACCACGCCCTCTTCCCCCACCTGACGGTGCGCAAAAACATCCTCTACGGCCTGCACCCGATGCACCGGCGGCAGAGGTCGGCGCGCCTCGCGGAGATCGTCGAGCTGGCCGGCCTGGACGGGCTCGAGGCGCGTTTCCCGCACGAGCTCTCCGGCGGCCAGCAACAGCGCGTCGCCCTCGCCCGCGCCCTGGCCCCGAAGCCGCCGCTCATCCTGCTCGACGAGCCGTTCAGCAACCTCGACCCGATGCGCAAGGACTCGCTGCGCGACGAGGTCCGGCGCATCGTCAAGAGCACCGACACCGCCGCCCTGATCGTCACCCACGACACCAGCGACGCCCTCGCCGTCGCCGACACCCTCGCCGTCCTCAAGGAGGGCCACCTGCAGCAGGTCGGGACGCCGGAGCGCGTCTACTTCCACTCCAGCAACGAATACACCGCCAGCCTGTTCGGGAAGGTCAACCGCCTGCCCTGCCAGCTGTTCCACGAGGACTCGCCCGACGACTCGCCCGACATCCTGGTACGCCCCGCCGACATGGAGATCTGCCCGGACGACGGCGACGGCGTCGTCGGTAAAGTGATCGACTCGACCTTCCGAGGCGACTTCCACGAGGTGACCATCGAATACCGCTCCGGCGACACGACCCTGCCGCTCACCATCTACGTCGACCCCTCGCGCAAGCTCGCCACCGGCGACACCGTGACCGTCCGCTATAACCAACGCGCCCTATCACCGCCGCCAGATCAGGGGGCGGGCTAGGGTGTGTTTCACGCAAAGACGGGACGCATCGGTAGATGTGGGGGGTAGCGACGAGCGTGAGCGAGTCGACAGGGACCGGCTCCCCACTCGCTCACGCTCGTGGCTACCCCCCGATACGATGTCTTGAGGGCGGGAACCCTGGGACGTTCTCACTCAGGGATCGAGACAGATCAGCTGGCACCCTGGGATGGCGACGGAGCCAAACCCCACGGGCGGCAAGATGCCGCCCCTCCTATGAAT
>JANQMB010000131.1 GCA_028280355.1 Verrucomicrobiales bacterium | reverse complement strand
AAGTTCCCCGCGGTCACCCGCGACGTCGCGGTCGAGGCCCCGCGGTCGCTCCCCAACGCAGAGGTCGAACGCGCGCTGTCGAAGGTCGCCCCCGACCTGCTGGAGTCCTTCGAGCTCTTCGACCTGTTCGTCGACGACGGGGGCGAGAAGCTCGATGCAAGCAAAAAGTCGCTGGCATATTCGTTGACCTACCGCGACCGGACACGCACATTGGAGTCGTCGGAAGTCGACGCGGCACACGCCGAAGTCCTAGCGGGGCTGAAGGCCGAGCTGCCCGTCGAGTTCCGCTAGCGCGGCGCCCGCGAGAGGCGCCGCAACGTTCTTTGAGTTTCCGATTTTGAGGTAATCCCTACTGTGTTCGCGTCCTGCGGAACCATGGGCCCGGCCCGTTATTTAAAGCATGGGAGGCTTAGCCTGTTGTTTGATGTCAGGCCTTCGCTGGAAGGCAGATTTCGGCACGGCGGCCACCCACCTGGAATATTCCGGGAAACGTGAGCCCCTCACACCGCCGTCGGCACGAGCGGGGACCTCATCTTTAGAAAAGCATCCCGGTGCGATCCACCGGGATGCTTTTCTCTTTCTTGCCCCAGGCGCGCCGGGGGGCGGGCTTTGGCGGGGGCCTTGACGGGGCGCTCCCGGGACCGCTAGCATCCGGCGATGGTGAAGCGAACAGCGATGTGTTTCCCGACCGGAGCGAAGGGCGCCGCCCCCCCCCCGCGCCGCCGCCCCCGTCGGGCGATCGGCCTCGCCGCCGCGGCAGCCCTCGCCGTGGCTACCCCCGCCCTCCGCGCGGAGGACAAGTTCGACACCTTGAAGTTCAAATACGAAGTCGCGCGCGAGGCCGCGATGAAGCCGGTCTCGACGCTGCGCCAGCAGTACCTGGACCGCCTGGGGGAACTGGAGGGGAAGTTTTCCACCGCGGGCGACTTCCACAAAGTCGTCGCCATCCGCGAGGCGATCGCCGCCGGGGCACCAGACCCCGGCGCGCCCGCCGAACAACCAGTGGAGCTGGCGGCCGCGCAGAAGCTCTACTTCGGCCAGCTGCGCGCGAGGACCAAGGAGAGCCAGGCGAGGCTGCTGGACCTCCTCAAACGATACGGCAGGGAGCTCGTCGTGCTGCGCGGCGAACTGACCCGCGCGGGCGAGCTGGAACAGGCGGGCGCCGTCGATGGGGAGATCGACAAGATCGCAGCCGAGCTGCGGGAGGTGGAACACCTCCGCGAGATCGGGGGCGACCGCAAGCTCACTGGCCGCTTCCATGTCCAGGTCGACGATACGGCGGAGATCTTCGTCAACGGCAAGCGCGTCCATCACCAGCGGGCGACGGGCCAATCCCCGACCACCAAGCTCGGGGTCGGCGACTGTGTGGTCTTCAGGCTGCGCAACCACGCCGGCACCCCCAAACACTTCATCACGGCGTTCCAGTCCGACGACAAGGCGTACACGGTCAGCTTCAGGACAGAGGACATGAGGATCGTCCCCGACGGCACCGAGCAGCGGGTGTTCACGAGAGCGGAATTCGCAAAGTTCACCGGACCGGCAGTGAAGAGGGCGCAGAGGGTCCCTGTGAAGATCCCCTTTGCCCACTCCTCCGAGTGGATGTGGGAACATGGCAACAACGCCACCCTCGCGACCTTCATCACCCCGGAGATGGTGCGACCCACCGCTGACTAGCGCAGCCTTTCCCTAGTGAGCAGAGCAGCCTTCCGTCGCTCGCAAGCGAGCTTCCGACGACGACTATACCCCACACCCCTGTAGGAGGCTCGCTTGCGAGCGACCCGGGTGATCTCTGGGCGTCGTTCTCAGCGAAACAGTGTCCGGTGCGATCTGGGGGCGCTGGAAAACATCCCAGCGCATCGCGACGACCATGCGGCGCCCCTGAGACCGCGGAATGGGAGGGGTACCGTCGCCAGCGGGCTGCGGATGGCCACCAGAGCATCGGCTCATCCATCCCCCGCCCCCGCCCCCGCCCCCGCCCGGCAGCAGGCAGCAGGCAGCAGGCAGCACCCCATCACGCATTTTGCTTGCATATCACCCGAAATGTATTATGGTAATTATGAATTTCATTATAAATGGACAAAGATTTGGAGGAACTGGTCGCAGCGACGCGCCGGTTGGGTCGTGCTCGCCGCAACCGGAAGTTGCCAGGGGCGGTAGCGAGGCGGCGGCGTGGTGAGCGTCTCCTGCACTCGATCCGGGAGAGCGGAGGTCTCCCCCTGCCGCGGGTGCTCAAAGAACGGCCGTCCGAGGAGCCGGAACCCGACGTCTGTACGGCGATCGCGGACTTCGGGCAGCGCCTGGTCGATACGATCGATAGCGCCGCGGTGGCGAGATCGCAGAGAAGGACTTTCACGCCGGTCCCCGGCGCCACCCGAGACGTCGCCCCGCGCCGGCCCAGACGCCGGCACCAGACCAGCCCGGCGGAAAACTACGGGGCGGTGGGCGTCGACCGACACGCGAACAAGCTGGCGCTCGCCGGGGTGGCGATCATCTGCTTCTTCGTCGTCGGCGTCACCCTGCTCACCTCGCCAGGTGACCAGGGGGCCCCCAGCCGGGCGATCGCCAAGAAGAAGCTCCCGGCCGCACCAGTCACGACCGCCCCCGACGACCCGTCCGACCCGTCCGCCGCCCCCTCCCCCCCCGCGGCGCTGGCGGGATCGCTGGCCATCGACGACGTCGAGTAGCGCACCGGCGCATCTGAGTTCGACATGTCCGAGCCGCAACAGCAACGGGTGGTGGTCAAGAAGGTCCGCAGGCGCCGGAAGGAAGGCGGCCAGGCATGGGCACCCCTGCTGTTGATCCTGCTGTTGGTACCCATGCTGCTCCTGCGCAGCGACGTCGAAGGGGAACCGCGCCGCGATGGTGTGGTGGAGAGAAACCCCTACCACGAACCCTCTTTCCCGCCCTGGCGGTCGGCCAAACCCGACGCCGGCCTGCCCGCGCTCGACCGCGACGACGAACCGGAGACCGCTATCCCGACCCCCGGCAAGAAGTTGCGCGACAACCCGGTGTTCGCATGGGCCTCCCCCCTGCGGCTGATCCCACTAGTACCCGCACCGCCCATCGGCGACGCCTATCTCCTCGAAGATCCAGGAAAACCGGTGCCCGTGCCGGAGCCCGGCATCCTATCCCTCCTCGCCGCGGGCGGTACGCCCCTCCTGATCCGCCGCCGTCGGGCGAACTCCCGGCTACGCGCCTGAGGATCCCGCCGCTCCCCCAAACCTTATCAAAGTCTAGGCCGAGGCCGCCCCGGCGTCGGCGACCACGCCAGCGCCACCGGCTTCACCCTCCGCCTGGGGGGTGTCGGACTCCGGAGGCGAGACGTTGTAGAAAAGCTCTGGATCCCGGCCGAACGGCAGATCGCCCGCCCCGCGCAAGGCGTCCAACTCACCCGCCGGAGCGCCCGCCGATCCCGACTGCGCGCGGAGCTCATCGAAGTCGTCGGCGAGTTCGCGGTTCTCGACGCGCAGGGCCTCGAGCGCGTCCTGCATCTCCGACATCATCCCGAGATAGCGATCGTTCTCCGCCAGCAGGCGGTTGTTGTCGCTGGCCGCATCGGCGAGATCGCGCTCGGCGCTATGATAGGATTTCTCGAGGGACGCGATCTCCTTCCCCTGCGCAGCCACCGCGGCACCGAGCGCCGCGACCTCGGCGTTGAGCTCGACCCGCTGTTCCTCGAGCGAGGCGATCTCCCCGCGCAGCGCCTTCTCGGTGGCATACTTCTCGGTGAGAATCGAGTCGAGCGTGTCCTGCAGATCGTTCACCGCCATGTCGCGGTTCACGAGCCGCTTCGACAGCGAGATGTTGGACTGCTGGGCGACCCCGAGCACCTCCTGATAGTCCCGCAGGCGCCCCAGCAACCTCTGGTTGTCCTGGCGCAGCCGGAGGAACCGGCGCTCGAACCCGTCGCGCTCGTTCTCGAGCGTCGTCATCCTGTCGGCCAGTTGGCGCACCTGGCCACCCGTCATCCCCAACGCCATCACCAACGCCACCATCAGGAGACAGCCGGCCACCACCTTCAGCGATGGCATCCTCCCCCGCGGTTCCCCTGCTTGGGTTGACGTGGACGATTCCGGGGCTGACAGGGACTCACTCATGACGATGCGTAAGGCTTTGGATTTGTGGAATTTCTAACGAATTCGGAGCTAGAAGAATTTTTGTAATTTACATAAAATCTCGGATGATTTAACTATTTGGCAAGCTTAAATAATTACAAAATTCACCCCTTCTCGGCGAGAGCGGCCGCAGAACTTTTGGGAACTTCGGCGGGCGATGGTTCGGGGATGAAATCGATTTCCAGCACGGCGTGCATGCTGCTACACTGCGGGCGTAGATGGCATCCGATATGATAGAGGCAGCGAAGGCTCGGGTTGAACCGGCGACACTCGAGGATCTCCCTGAGCTGGTGCAGATGTTGATGGACCTGTTCGAGACCGAGGGCGACTTCGAGCCGAACTACGAAAAGCAGGAGCAGGGTCTGCGTCTGGTTTTGGAGCAACCCAACCGCGGCCGGATCTTCGTGCTGCGCACCGACGACACCCTGATGGGGATGGTCAACCTGCTGTTCACCATCAGCACCGCCGAGGGTGGTCTGGTGCTACTGCTCGAGGACTTCGTCGTCCACCCCGCCCACCGCGGACAGGGCTATGGGGCGCAGCTGCTCGACGCGATCATCGAGTTCGCCAGACAGAAGGATTTCAAACGCATCACCCTGCTGACCGACAAGATCAGCGAGGAGTCGCAGCGCTTCTTCGTCAAGCACGGTTTCGGCTTCTCGCAGATGATCCCGATGCGGCTGCACCTCGACACCTGAGCCGCCGGCCTGCGTCGCGGCGGTTCAGAGACGTGCGCCGATCCACCGGGCGACGGAATCGACGACCGCCGGATCGTGCCACGGTTCATGTAGGGCGCCGGCGACTTCGATGAACTCTTTGTCGCGGGCGGCGATCGACCCGAACAGGGACGAGGCGTAGCCCAACGGGCACACCCGGTCGTCGGTGCCGTGTGTCATCAACACCGCGACCCCGTCGAACAGGCGCCCCGCACCCGCCGCCACCCGGTCGCCCGCACGCAGCAGCTCCATCCCCAGGCGGAGGCTCATCCGGTCGTGTGCGCCCCCCGCCCGCTCCGCCTCGATATCCGGATCGCCCGCCACGGAACCGTAGCAGTCCGCCGGCCGGACACCGCTCGACACCGTGAGCCGCGGGACGAAGAGCTCCAGCAGGCCGGCGATGCACCGCTTCGGCCACGGCTGGCCATGCGCCGGGTTGACCAAGGCCGAACTCAACCACGCGAACTCCAACCCTCCACCCCCCCCGGCGACGAAATAGTCCAACACCATCAACGCCCCCATCGAGT
>JANQMB010000036.1 GCA_028280355.1 Verrucomicrobiales bacterium | reverse complement strand
GCCGCGTCCGCGGGCGGCTGGCGCGCTCGCTGGGGCCGGTGGGGTTGCCCGCTTCGCTGCTGTTCGGCGGGGGCTGGGTGCGGGTTGCGCTCGACCGTTCGGCGCGGCGTTTGGCCGAGCGGGCTCAGGATGGCGTGCGGCGCGCGCTCGCCTCGGCCGGCGACCGGCTGGGCGGGCTCCACCGCCGCGTCGCCGAGCGCGCCCAGGGGGTGTTCGGCGAGAGGGTGGCCGGCGACCTGGCAGCGGCCGGCGCCGGGATCGATTTCGAGACCCGCGCCGAAGAGATGGTGCGGCGCGCCGGGGTGCGGATGCAGGAGGCCGCTGGCGATCGCGAGACCGGCGTGGCGGTCCGCTCGATGATGGCGGGGCGCCGCGGGGTGCTATGGGTCTTCGCGTTGCTGGCCGGCGCAGCGGCGGCGGGGGCCTGGCTGTGGCTGGTGCGCGGCGACCGGTTCCCCGGACTGCTGTCCGCAGGCGCCCTCGCGGTGGTGGCTCTATGGGGGGCGGTCTACTTGAGAGGGCGGCGGCGGGCGATCATGGAGCACTTCGACGCCGAGTCCGAGGCCTCGTTCGGACAGGTCGACCGGGACCTCGGCCGCGCCTACGAGCCGGAGATCGACGCGGCCTACCGGGGCTACGCGGACCGGCTCGGGCGGCTGCAGGTCCGCGCGACCGAGCTCGCCGCTGCACGTTCGGAGCTGCGCGTTCGGAGCGCCGAGGCGATACGGTTTGCGGCCTCGCTCGAGGGGAACTCCGAGCTTTAAACCTCCGCGAGCATCGCTAGGCTGAGCCCGCCCATGGCCGATCTCCCCCAAGCTACCCAACCGCCCCCCGGGCGTGGCTCGACGTTCCTGCGGCGGGCGGCGAGCACCGTTTCGCTGTGGGTCCTGGTCGCCGCCGCGGTCGCCATGGGGTCGCCGGTCCTGTTCTCCGTGCTGATCGTCGCGGTCGGCCTGCTCGCCTGTTTCGAGTTCTTGGGGCTGCTTGGCCTGGAGGGTACGCGGGGCTGGCGCGGGGTGCGATCGGTCTCCTTCGCCGTCGCCGCCCTCTATCTCGCCGCCGCCGCATACTGTTGTCACGCGGGCGCTTCGCCGGAGCTCGGCTGGCTCGACTCGGCCGGGATCGCCGCGGTCGTGGTCTTCACGACGCTGGCCCTGTTGTTTCATCCGGTCGATGGGGAGGACACCAAGAACATGTTCTTCGGCAGCGTGTTCAGCTTCGTCTACACCGGGGTGCTGACCTCGTTCCTGCTGCGCCTGCTCTACGTCGGGGGACCGGTTGCGGGGGGCGCGGCCGGCGGGGGGTACTACTACGTCCTGTTCCTGCTGGTGGTGACCAAGTTCGCCGACATGGGCGCCTACATCGTCGGGACGGCGATCGGCAAACACAAGTTCATCCCGCACATCAGCCCGGGCAAGACCTGGGAGGGGATCGTCTTCGGCTGCTTCCCCTTCGCGGTCGGTGGCGGCGCCGCCGCCTTCGCCCTGTTCGGGTCGGGGATGCCCTTGTTGACTTGGGGGCACGTGATCGCGTTGGGGTTCCTGCTCGCCGCGGTGGCGGTGGTCGGGGACCTGGCGGAGTCGGTGTTGAAGCGGTGCCTGGCCAGGAAGGACTCGGGGGCGGTGCTGCCGGGGATCGGCGGGGTGCTCGACCTGCTCGACAGCGTCCTGTTCACCGCCCCGGTGCTGTTCTTCTACCTCCTGACGATCGCCTGATGCCCGCGCAACGGAAGAAGGTCGTGGTGTTGGGTTCGACCGGGTCGATCGGCGAGAGCGCCCTCAAAGTGGCGCGCGACATCCCGGAGCGCATGGAGCTGGTCGGGCTCGCCGCCTGCCGGTCCGGAGAGAAACTCGCCGGCCAGCTGGCGGCGACCGGGGCGAAGCACGCGTGCCTGAGCGACGCCGCCGCGGCCGCCGCGGTGCGCGACGACCTGCCCGCCGGCGTCGACCTGCGCGCCGGGGAGGAGGGGCTGGTGGAGCTGGCGACCCTCGAGGAGGCCGACCTGGTGCTGGTGGCGATCGTCGGCGTCGCCGGCCTGCGCCCGGCGCTGGCGGCGCTCGAGGCGGGCAAGGACCTGGCGGTGGCCAGCAAGGAGATCCTGGTGATGGCCGGCGAGCAGGTGATGGCCACCGCCGCCCGCACCGGCGCCAGGGTGCTGCCGGTGGACAGCGAGCACAACGCGATCTTCCAGTGCCTGGAGGGACACCGCCCGGAGGAGGTCTCGCGCCTGATCCTCACCGCCTCCGGCGGCCCGTTCCGCTCCCTGCCGGCCGCCGGGCTGGCCGCGGTGACCGTCGAACAGGCGCTCGACCACCCCACCTGGGACATGGGTCCGAAGATCACCGTCGATTCGGCGACGCTGTTCAACAAGGGGCTGGAGATGATCGAGGCCCGCTGGCTGTTCGGCGTCGAGATGGGGCGGGTCGACGTCGTCGTCCACCCGCAGAGCATCGTGCACTCGATGGTGGAGTTCTCCGACGGCTCGGTCCTGGCGCAGCTCAGCACCACCGACATGTGTTTCCCCATCCAGTATGCGATCACCTGGCCGGAGCGGGTCCCGAACACCTTGCCGCCGCTCGACTTCGCGGCCCTCGCCAGACTCGAGTTCGAGGCGCCGCGGCGGGAGGACTTCCCCGCGCTCGACCTGGCGCGGCGGGCGGGCGAGGTCGGCGGCACCTTGCCGGCGGTGATGAACGCCGCCAACGAGGTCGCCGTCGCCCGTTTCCTCGCCGGCGGGTGCCCGTTCCCCGCCATCTGGGAGCACGTCGCCGCGGTGATGGGCGACCACCGGGTGGTGGAGCACCCCTCGCTGGAGGACCTGGTCGCCGCCGACGCTTGGGCGCGGTCGGTCTAAGGGCGGCGAGTTTCGCTGGCGACAGGGGAGGGTCCCGGGCCTAGCCTTGAGCCCGTGAGCAGACCGATCGGATTCCCCGGGCGCATCTGGCGGGCGATCCCGCTGAAGCTGGTGTTGCTGTTGACCGCGGCCGGCCTCGCCCTGGGCGAATGGTACCCCTTCTCGCACTACCCGATGTACTCGCATTTCGAGGGGAGGGACTACTACGTGTATCTCGCCGGCGCCTCCGGCGAGCCGGTCCCCTGCAAGGACTTCGGCATCACCGCGCCGAAGTTGAAGAAGCGCTTCAAAGGCGAGCTCAAGGGGGCCGGGCTCAAGGAGAGCAAGCTGCGCGCGCGAGAGATGTCGCCGGCGGCGATCGGACCGGTGGCGCAGGGCGTGCTCGAGCGCGTCGCCGGCGACAGGAGGGACGGGTCGAGGTTGGCGGCGGGCGACGAGCTGACCATGATGCTGGTCTACGTGTTCAGCGAGGGCGGGACGATCGAGAAGCGCTCCTACCGGGTGGCCGGCACCATCTTGAAATGAGCGGGTGTATCGAGAGATGGGGCGAGAGACTGCGGCCGCGGGCGGTCGCCTACGGGAGGTTCGAGGTGGGGGCGATGCGGCTGTGCTTCGCGCTGCTGTTCTATTTCAACCTGCCCGTGTACTCCAAGTTCCTGAACCAGGGGGACCCGCAGCCGCGGCCGAACGGTCTGGCGGAGTGGGGGCTCGATTTCTCCTGGGCGGGCGACCCGGCGGTGATGGGGGTGCTGAAGCTGCTCCTGGTGCCGGTGCTCGCCGTCTACGTGTTGGGGTACCTGCGTTGGGTCGCGCTGCCCTACATGCTGGTGCTCAGCCTCGCGGTGGGGACCTTCAAGAACTCGCAGGGTTCGATCAGCCACGTCTACCAGGCGATCACCATGGTGGTTCTGGCGCAGGCCGGCTGGCACCTCTACCTGGCGCTGCGGCGGGCGGCCGGGAAACCACCGAAGTTCCGCGATGGCTGGGACGCCGACCGGGTGGAGGTCTTCGTCTCCCAGTCGGCGCTGGCGGCGATCTACCTGACCACCGCGATCACCAAGCTGCTGCGCTCCGACGGCGCCTGGGTCTTCCAGCTGCGCCACATCGGGGTCGATCTGGACAAGACCTGGAGCCAGGCGTACTACAACCAGCTGACCCTCGACGCCCCCGGCTGGGCGGTGGCGATCAAGGACTATGTCACCGCCCACCCGTGGGCGGCGGTGCTGCTGTTCGCCCCCGGGCTGTTCGCCGAGTTTTTCGCCTTCCTCGGGCTCTACGGGCGCCGGCTCGCGCTGGTCTTGGGCGTGCTGCTGGTGGTGCTCCACCTCGGCGCCATCTACGTCATGCAGCTCACCTTCTGGCAAAACATCGCCTGCCTCTTCATCTACTTTGTGAATGTGCCGTATTGGCTCTGCTTTCGCTGGCGGAGGGGGGAGGAAAACTGAGCCTTTTTTGCGGGCTGCCCCCGCGGGTGGTATACTTGCCGGCTCGTATCGCTACCCACTAGAGTCCAATGATCGATTTCATCGCCGGCGTCGGCAAGTTCATCTGGGTGATCTTCCAGGTCATCGTCCTCTTCAACCTGCTGATCGTGGTGCACGAGCTCGGCCACTACTGGGCGGCGAAGTGGCGCGGGCTGAAGGTGGAGAAGTTCCAGATCTGGTTCGGCAAGCCGATCTGGAAGAAGGAGGTCAACGGCGTCCAGTGGGGGCTGGGGACGATCCCGATGGGCGGCTTCGTGGCGCTGCCGCAGATGGCGCCGATGGACATGATCGAGGGCGGCACCGATGGCAAGGAGAAGCTCCCGCCGATCACCCCCCTGGACAAGATCATCGTCGCCTTCGCCGGGCCGCTGTTCAGCTTCGGGCTGGCCTTCGCCTTCGCCCTGTTGGTGTGGGGGCTGGGCAAGCCGGTGCGGGATTCGCACCAGACGACGGTGGTGGGCGCGGTCCTGACGGGTTCGCCGGCCGAGGAGGCGGGCATCCTCCCCGGGGACAAGATCCTCGAGGTCAACGATTCGCCCGTCCGGGACTTCGTCGGGATGGTCGACTCCGTGATCGAGCGGATCATCTATAGCAAGGGGGAGAAGATCAAACTCCTGATCCAGCGGCCGGGGGAGGACGCGCCGAGGGAGGTCTACAGCGGCTTCGAAAAGGAGGAGCGCCCGGCATACGAGCGCCAGGACTTCCGCAAGATCGGGGTCCGCCCCGAGACGCGGGTGAAGGTCGGCTCCGTGTTCGCCAACAGCCCGGCCGCCGAGGCCGGGCTCGCGGCCGGCGACATCGTCGTCCGTATCGGCGGCGAGAAGGTGTTCCACCCCGATTCCGTGGGGCGGGCGGTGCGCGAGGCGGGCGAGACGGCGATCGAGGTGGTCGTGCTGCGCGGGGGCGAGGAGCTGACGTTCTCGGTGACCCCGCGCAAGCCGAAGTCGCCGGCCGGCAGCTCCCCGATGCTCGGCGTGGGCTGGGATCTGGGCGCCGATATGCGAATCGAGCGCCCCGGCCCCAACCCCTTCCGCCAGGTGTGGGATGGGGGCACCGCGATCTTCCGCACGATCGGCGCGCTGTTCGCCTCCGACGACGACGTCAACGTGACGCAGATGAGCTCGGCGGTGGGGATCGGGAACTACTACTACCAGACCCTCAGCGACCCGGTTTACGGATGGCGGCTCGCCTTCGTGCTGAGCGTGTTGATCAACGTCAACCTCGGGCTGCTGAACCTGCTGCCCTTCCCGGTGCTCGACGGCGGGCACATCATGATGGCCAGCTACGAGGCGGTCCGCAAGCGGCCGCTCAACATGCGGGCGATGGAGATCTTCCAGGCCACCTGCGCCCTGCTGCTGATCGGTTTCATGCTGTTCGTCACCTGGTTCGACGTCGGCGACATCGTCAAGAAGTCCGGTTCTGAGAAGCCGGAGGAGGGGGAGAAGGCGGAGCAGGTGATCTTCGAGCCCGCCTCGTAGCGGGCGGCGGACCCCGATGGACATCACGTATCCCCCGGACCTTTACCGCTACTCCCGGCGGGTCTCCCGCGAGGTGGACGTCGGCGGCGTGGGGGTCGGCGGCGACAACCCGGTCCGGGTGCAGTCGATGATCACCGCCGACACCATGGACACGGGGGCCTCCGTGGCCGAGGTGCTGCAGCTGGCCGAGGCGGGCTGCGAGATCGTGCGCATCACCGCGCAGACGCGGCGCCACGCGGCGAACTTGGAGCACATCGCCGCGGGCGTGCGGGCCGCCGGGTGCCGGGTGCCGCTGGTCGCCGACATCCACTTCAAGCCCGACGCGGCGATGGAGGCGGCGAAGTGGGTCGAGAAGGTCCGGGTTAACCCGGGCAACTACGCCGACAAGAAAAAGTTCGAGATCCGCGAGTACAGCGACGCCCAGTACGCCGAGGAACTGGAGCGCATCCGCGAGGGGTTCTCGCCGCTCGTCGAGCTCTGCAAAGCGCGTGGCGTCGCCATGCGTATCGGCACCAACCACGGCAGCCTGAGCGACCGCATCATGAACCGCTACGGCGACACGCCGCGCGGTATGGTGGAGAGCGCGCTGGAGTTCGCCCGCATCGCCCGCGACCTCGGCTACCACGAGTTCTGCTTTTCGATGAAGGCCAGCAACCCCAAGGTGATGATCGAGGCCTACCGGCTGCTGGTCGCCTCGTTGGAGGCCGAGGGCCCGGACTGGAACTACCCGCTGCACCTCGGCGTCACCGAGGCCGGCGACGGCGAGGACGGCCGCATCAAGAGCGCCATCGGTATCGGTTCGCTGCTGCTGGACGGCATCGGCGACACCGTGCGCGTGTCGCTGACCGAGGACGCGGTGCGCGAGCTCCCTGTCGCGCGCGCGCTGGTGGCCGCCTGCGGCGGCGGAGGCCGGGGCTTGGGGGTCGGAGATCGGGACGGGCTCCGGGCGCCCTTCGACCCGTTCGACTACAACCGGCGGCCGTCGGAGAAGGTGGAGGTGCAGGGGGTGGCTCTCGGCGGGGGGGAGATGGTACGGGTGTTCACGTCGGGGGAGAAGTTCGCGGCCTTGGAGCACAAGTTGTCGGAGATGGGCGACTTCCAGCCGGAGATCGTCGCGGAGACCTCGGGGGTGGTGGCGGTCGACCCGCGCGACGACGCGGCGGTGGGGGAGCTCAACCTGCGGGCGGAGGCGGTGCCGGTGACGGTGGCCGACGGGGTCGACCTGCCGGTGGTGGCCGCCTTCCGGCTGCTGGCCGCGAAGGTGGACCCGCGCCACCCGGTGGTGTTGAAGGACGCTTTGCAGGCTGCTGACAGTTCTGCCACCGGGGATTTCCTGGACACCCTGCTGGTCGCGTCGGCGAACATCGGCTCGCTGCTCTGCGACGGCATCGGCGACGCGGTGCTGGTGCAGGGGGAGGGGGCACCGGGGCAGTCGATGCGGCTGTCCTACAACATCCTGCAGGCGGCGGGGGCGCGTATCTTCAAGACCGACTACGTCGCCTGCCCGAGCTGTGGCCGGACCCTGTTCGACCTGCAGGAGACCACCGCCGAGATCCGCGCCGCGACGGGCCACCTCAAGGGGGTGCGCATCGCGGTGATGGGCTGCATCGTCAACGGCCCCGGAGAGATGGCCGACGCCGACTTCGGGTACGTCGGCGGCGCACCGGGGAAGATCAACCTCTACGTGGGCAAACAGCCGGTCGAGTTCAACAT
>JANQMB010000130.1 GCA_028280355.1 Verrucomicrobiales bacterium | reverse complement strand
TGGGCGGCGGCTTTGACGCGGCCGGTGAGGTGGCGATCAGAATTGCTAGGGCTCGGGTCGCCGCTGGGGTGGTTGTGCATGAGCAAGAAGGCGCCGGCGACCGCGCAGCACAGGACGGGCGCCAGGTGGACAGATCGCGGGATCGGGTTGAATATGCTCGCGGAGGAGCAGGCGGAAGGTGGGTTTCTCTGGGGGTTTTGATGAATGTGAAGGGAGATGACGATGGATGAAATGCTGGATAGGGACGCGCTGAGCGGGGAGTTGGAGCCGGCCGAGGTGAACCGTCGGCTGCGGGGGTTCCGGATCTCCTCGCGGACGAAAGAATCGCGCTTGGCGCTGTTTTGTGCGGCGGCTTCGAAGGGGGCCTACCATCCGGCGGCAGAAGGATGGAACGAGGCAGTGTTCCCGAAGCTCAAGTTTGCGGTGCGCTACTTTCAGGAGAAGTCGTCCAATACGGAGTTCATCATCCTGGAGGCGGCTGGGGTTCTCGTGGTCGCCTTCCGCGGGACGAAGGGTTGGGCCGACATGTTTACGGACGCCAACACCGCCTTCTTCAAGCGGGGCGAACTGAACGTCCACAAGGGGTTCTGGAAGGCGCTGGATTCGGTGTGGTCGGAGGGATGCCGCTTGGGGCCATTGCTCAAGAAGGCAGACAGAGCAGGGCGGATGATCGTTCTGACCGGCCATAGTTTGGGAGGGGCCCTCGCCTATCTGGCGGCGTGTCGCGCGGAGGAGGATGGGGTCCGGGTTGGGCGTGTGATCACCTTCGGGCAGCCACAGGTCGGCGACGACGATTTCCTGGACGGATTTCCCCATGCGCGAGAGGTCACGACGCGCTTCGTCAACGCCCGGGATGTCGTCACGCTGGTGCCGGTCGAGGCCATCGTGAAACTCGGGAGGCATCATCCGAAGCGCAGGCGTCGCACGAGGTGGAAACCTTACAGCCCGGATGCAGGGGAGCTATTCTATTTCGACCAGTCGGGCAGGCATCTGCCTTCGCCGACGAAGCGGAAACTGATGAAGGAGCGCCGGAAGACTTTCGCGAAGAACGTCGTCCGCTTTCTGGAGCCGACGTTGGCTTTCCACGCGATGAGCGCCTATTTCAGGAGAGTAGGGCAGGGCGCTGTAGAGATCGACAGTCATGTGAGGCGCCGGCCCGTTCTGGTAGAGAAGAAGTGAGGGCAGCCCGCGGCGACACGACCGGAACGAAGCGATCAGTGGGCGCAGAGCCGTAGGCGCCTGACCCCGTATCTCGATGAAAGTGACAGATACTTCGATCTGTCGATCTACCCGATGGGGAAGTAGCGCCCGGAGGCTTCGTCCCACTGCATCGAGAATGGGGGGACAGACCCCGAAAAGGTCAGAGGCTGAAGGAAGGGGAAAGGATGGCTTATGGGTTAGGATTGTCGGGAGCCTACAGCTCGTCATCATCAACGTCCCCGAAAGGGTTCCGCGGGCGGCGGCCGGTCTGGCGGAAGAGTTTGGCGTTCTGGCAGGCTTCGTCGAGCCAGCCCAGTTTCTTGCGCGAGAGGGGGGTGATCTTGCCGATGAGGGCGTCGATGATGGTGGGCTGGCCGTTGCTGTCGCGCATGATGTTGCGCTCGTGCAGGTCGCCGATGATCCAGGGGGCGCTTTCGATATGGGAGACGATGACGCGTTGGCGGAGGCCGCCGCCGACCGGGTAGACGCCACGCATGGTCGTCTCGGCGCGTTCGCGATCGGCGGTGAAATCCTCGTAGACGTAAGCGAGGGGTTGTTTGGCGAGGAGATAGTCGCCGGTCGCCGCCAGACCGATGAGTTCGGTGGGGAGCCCACCGCCCGCGTTGGGGACGGCGATCTTCTCCATGGTGTCGATCCAGGTCGCGTCGGCGACATCGACCTCGAAGGCCTCGCTGCGGAAGTTGAAGTCGAGCCTCTTTCCCAGGGAGCCGTCGGCGCGCAGGTCGAAGAGCTAGTAGACGACCTCCTCGGAGCGGTCGAAGTAAGGTTGCGCCTCGGCACCCGAGGTCATGGGCTCAAGCTCCCTTGAGGAGATGAAGCCGTCTTCGTCGTGGTCGAAGCCGAGATCCCCCAGATCGACTATGGGGACCTCCCACTCTCTTGCCCGATCGGCCGCAAGCGGCCTTCCTACATAAATCGATCGACTTCCTTCCGCGGAGGACAGATCCCGTTGGCTTCTAAGCCAGCAGCTCCCTCAGCGGTCCGCGCTGGGCTTCGGGATCCACACTATTGTCCTTCATGCCGAAGCGGCCCCGCAGTTCGCCTGGGGTGTGGGTGGGGATGACGTTGGAGTAGAGTGGGGGAGCCTCCCCGGCGCGAGTTGGAAACTCGCCCTCCCCGGGGGCTACTTCTTCCGGGTGTAGTCGATGCGCATCATTTTGACCTCTTTGTCCGGGGCGTCCTCGGCGTTGCGGTTGAACATCTCGAACTCCATCGCGTCGGCACCCTTCATCCGGGTCACCATGCGGAAGACGACCTTCTGTCCACCGCGCATCGGGTCGGTCACCGGTTCGGAGATGAACTCGACCGAACCGTCGTCCTTCGGCTTCCCGTAGCTGATCATGATGCCGGTCCCTATCGAGTCGATCCAGGTGCTGAAGAAGCGCTTGTTGACCTTGTCGTATCCGGTCGTGCCGATCCCGTGGTATTTGCCCATTGGCGAAACCCCTTCGTAGTCGGCGATGAGGAACCGGCCGTCGAGGGCGAGGCGGATCTCGCTGCTGCCCTCGGTCTTCATCGGGGGGGCGCCAGGCATGAACAGGGTTTGCACCGTCTTCCAGGTGCCGACCTGCTTGGCCAGTTCTTTGTGTTCGGGGCCGGGCGTGAACAGCTCCATGATCTCGGCTGGGATGGCGGGGGGCGCGGGATCCTTCTTGTCCTGGGCGTGGGCGGTGGCCACCAGCGTGGCCGCGATGACGAAAGTGGTGGGTATTCTCTTCATGACCCCGGGATCCTAGCGGTTGGAGTTCGATCCGGGAAGGCGAATCCGGCTGGGGGGCGAGTGAGACTTTGGGGGTGTCCTCGCGCGGCTGGAACTGGTGTAGGGGCGTGCGATAGTCTGGCCGTATGTTGAGGCTGTTGCTCCTGCTGCTCGCCGTCGCCTGTAGTCCGGTTCGCTCGGGCGCCGCACCGGACGTCGACGCGTACGACCCCTTGGCCGGGGGGGGCGAGGTGGAGGTGATCGATCTCGAGTTCCGGTACGGGGACGCGGGCCGGATCGTGCCGCTGCGCTGTTACCTGCCGGCCGGGGCGAAGGGGGCGGTGCCGGTCGTCCTGTTCAGCCACGGGCTCGGCGGGTCGCGGGAGAACAACCGTTACTGCGCCGAGCATTGGGCGGCGCGGGGGTTGGCGGTCGTTGCGATGCAGCACGCCGGCAGCGACGAGCGCGTCTGGAAAGAGGCGCCGGTCGCCCGGAGGATGGGCGCCCTCCGGCGGGCGGCGAACTTGCGGTCCTTCCAGGCGCGGGCCGCGGACGTGCCGGCGACGCTCGACCAGCTCGCGAGGTGGAACGCGGAGGGAGGGCGTCTCGCGGGGCGCCTCGATCTCGACTGGGTCGGGATGAGCGGCCACTCGTACGGTGCGATCACCACCCAGGCGGTGGGCGGGCAGAGCTACGGCGTGCTGGGCAGGAAGTTCACCGACAAGCGGATCGACGCCGCCCTGGCGATGAGCCCCAGCCCGGCTCCCGTCGGCGATCCCGAGAAGGACTTCGCCGCGGTCTCGATCCCCTGGATGCTGATGACCGGGACCCGCGACAGTAGCCCGATAGGCAAGGCGACCCCGGAGGGCAGGCGGGAGGTGTTCGCGGGTCTCCCCGGGGGGAAGGGGCAGCATTACGAGCTGGTCCTGCACGGCGCCGAGCACATGGCCTTCTCCGACCGCACGCTGCTCGGCCTGAAACACCGGAACCCGAAGCACCACGTGGCGATCAAGGCGATGGGCGCGGCGTTCTGGGACGCCTATCTACGGGGCGATCCGGCGGCGAAAGCCTGGCTGGCGGGTGACGGGCCGCGTTCGCTGCTGGTCGAGAGGGACCTCTGGCTGCGGAAGTGACCCCGTCACCGGGCGCTGGCGGGGGGGGGCGCTTTGGGCTATAGCTGGCGGCCATGAATACCGAGAGCCGCAACGCGCAGGGAGAAAAGATCGACTACAGTTTTCACGACGGCGGCGGGGATGTCGTGGTCGCCATCGGCCACGGGGTGACCGGCAACAAGGACCGGCCGCTGGTGGAGGGGCTTGCCTCCGGGCTGGCCGCCGCGGGGTTTTCGGCGCTGCGGTTCTCCTTCGCCGGCAACGGCGACTCGGAGGGCGACTTCCGCGACGCGACGATCAGCAAGGAGGTCGGCGACCTGGGCGCCGTGCTCGACGCGATCGAGGCGGCCGGCAAGACGGCCTACTACGCCGGCCACAGCATGGGCGGCGCGGTCGGGGTGCTGCGGGCGAGCTCCGATGACCGGATCAAGGCGCTGGTCTCGCTGGCGGGCATGGTCGACACCAAGAAATTCGCCGAGACCGAGTTCGGCGAGGTGACGCCCGGCGAGGGGAACATGTGGGACGACGAGGACTGCCCGCTCTCGCAGGCCTACATGGACGACCTCACCGGCATCGGGACGTTGGTGGAGAAGGGGGGCGAGATCGGTGTCCCCTGGTTGCTCGTCCACGGCACCGAGGACGACGTCGTCCTGATCCAGGACACCCACGACATTTTCGAGAAGGCCAACGAGCCGAAGCGCAAGCTGGTGATCGACGGCTGCGACCACGTCTTCAGCGAGCCCAACCACCTCGCGGCGATGGTCGATGGGGTCGTCGGCTGGGCCAAATCCCTGTAGCCGCCACCCGGTTTCCAACCGCCTGATACGCCGCGATCCGCGGATTATTGAAATTCCGCTTTATTTAATAAAATTTCAAAGTTTATTGCCGTTCTTTTTATTCCCAGGAATGATGAACGACCTTACCCAACTGCTTTTGATCGGGGGGCTGGCTTCCCTGGTCGGGTTTCTAATTCTGGCGCTGCCATTGTTGTATTTGCTGTATGGGGGTCTGCAGCCCTGGTTTGCGGCGATGGCGGAGGAGCGGGCGGCCAATGTGTCGTCGGTGACGGTCGTCCGTTCGGCCCCCCTGGCTCGGCGTACGGCGGCTCGCAGTTCGGGGGCGCGCAAGTTGGCGGTTTCCCGACGTCCGGCGGGCAAGGTGGCGAAGAAGAAGTCGGCCGCGAAAAAGAAAGCGCCAGCGAAGAAGAGAGCCGCCACCCGGGGCGGGACGACCGCCAAGAAGAAAGCGGTTGCCCCTGCGGGCTCGAAGACGGATTCGAAGTTCGGCCTCATCTACACCAAGCGGCCGGCGCAGGTGGACGACTTGAAGAAGATCACCGGGGTCGGGAAGGTGCTCGAGGGCAAGCTGCAGGCGGCTGGCATCTACACCTATCGGCAGATCGCCGACTGGAAGGTCGCCCAGGTCAAGGCCTTCGACGAGCACCTGTCGTTCAAGGGGCGGATCCAGCGCGACGGTTGGAAGAAGCAGGCGGCGGCCCTGGCGCGGGCAGGACGGAGCTAGAGCGGCAAGGGCAGGGGAGGGGCGCCTGGGGCGGTGGGAAATCTCGCCGTTGATGGTGTTTTCCGCGTGACCGGCTGGGCCACGCGCGTATTCTCACCTGGGGTGTTGCGGGACGGATCGGTTTTCACATGCACCTGCTCGTCCGATGAACCATGGAGCCCAGACAGCCCTGCTCGCCGCCCTGTTTTATGGGGGGCTGTTGTGGGTGAGCGTCTCCCTCCACCGGTCTCCGATCGAGCGGCAGTTGACCCGCGGCGGCGAACGCGCGCTGTCCGAATTGAACGGGGCAGGGGCGGACCTCGAGGTGGCCTTCGAGGGTAGGGACGCGGTGTTGACGGGGAGCGCCATCGACCGGGGGCAGGTCGCGGCGGCCGTGCAGCGGGTGGCCGAGCTGCGGGGGGTGCGGGTCGTCGAGAGCCGGGTGGAGGTTTCTGGGGGCGACGAAGGGGGGGCGTCCGATGTCGCGCCCGACCGGCAGCCGGCGTGGTTCGCTTTCGAGGCTTCGGGGGCCGGCGGTTTCGAGCTGGCTGGCCGGGTGGGCAGCGAAGAGGCCGCCAGCAGGCTGCAGGGCGCGGTGGCGGGGATATCCGGGGGGCAGGAAGGTCGTGCGGAGGGAGAGATCGAGGTCGCCGAGGGCGTCGCCCCAGCGGTTTGGATCGGAGCGGTGGAAAGCTGGCTTCCCGAATATGG
>JANQMB010000370.1 GCA_028280355.1 Verrucomicrobiales bacterium | reverse complement strand
TGTCCCCGGTCCCGCCGCCGCGGGCGGCGACAAGTCCCCGGCCCACCCGCTGGCTCCGTCTCGTGTCGGGGGGGGTGGTCAGGGCGATGCCGGGTCTGGTCGGCGCCACCCTGCTCGCCCTGGCATGGGGGAACGCGGCGGCGGACACGTCCCTGGAGAAGGCGCAGCGGGAGATGCGGGGTGGGGCGCTGGACGCGGCCGTGCCCCACCTGCACAGGGCGATCGAGCTCCGCCCCGACCACGCCGACGCCCACCGGGACCTCGCGCTCGTCCGGTTCCGGGCGACCGAAGGCGAGCTCCCGGCCCCCCTCGAGAGCCAGTATGTGAAACTGGCGATCGAGGGTTTCGACCGCGCGCTCGAGCTGCACCCTTTCGACTGGTGGACCCTGTCGATGAAGTCGGAGTGCTACACGATACTGGGGTGGAACGCCAGCTCGGGCGAGCGGAGGGAGGCGTTATGGCGGCGTTCGGCGGAGCTGTTGGAACAGGCGATCGAACTCGCGCCGACGACCTACACCCTCTACCAGCAGAGGGCTCAACACTACTTGAACGTGGCGATCGAAGAGGCCGCCGCCGGCGACACACGGGGCGCCCTCGGGGCCCTGGCGGAGACCTTTGATAGCTACGACGATGTCGTGCGCCACTACAGCGTCGGGAGCCCGCACCACAAACATCGCGTGATCCGGCGTTCTGCCCTGAAGCTGTTGGAGGCGCTCGGCTATACCGAAGCGGACCTGGACCAGCTGAGGGGCGACGGGCGATGAGCGCTTCAGGAGAAGTCCCCAGGGTGCTGTTGGTGTCCCCGAAGCCGCCCCCGGTCCACGGTGCGGCGATGGCGGTCGGCGCCCTATTGGGGGGGTGTGGCGACCGGGTAGAGTGGCGCCACGTCGATGCGCGTTACGCGAGCGAGGTCTCACAGTTACAGAAGGTCCGCGCCGGGAAGATCGCCCGGCTGCTGCGCTACCTCTGGCAGACAGCGTCGGGGTCCCTCCGCTGCGATGTGGTCGTGTTGACGCCGTCCTTCCAGCGGGGCACGTTCCTCAAGGACTCGTTGTTTGTGTGGCTCTGCTGGATCCTGCGCCGCAGGCCGCTGGTCGCCTGGTATCATATGAGTTTCCGCACCATGAACTACGACGGCCGTTCGAGGTTGTTCCGATGGTATGCGCGGCGGACGATGCGGCGCATCCAGCACCACGTGTGTGTCGCGCAGCGACTGGTGCCGGAGATGCCAGACTTTGTCCGGCCCGAGACCGTCGTCGCGCTGCCGAACGGCTCGCCCTCCTACCCGGGGCGGGAGGCGGTGGGTGGCGGTGGGTTCAAGGTTCTCTATCTCTCCCACATGGGGCAGGCGAAGGGTTGGGGGGTGCTGCTGGAGGCCGCCGGGCAGCTCTGCGACCAGTTCGCCGACCTCGAGTTCCTATTCTACGGCCCCCCCGCATACGAGACGACCGCGGCCGACCTCGAGCGGGCGTTCGGGGGGGGCGGGCACCGCGACAGGATCCGCTACTGCGGGGCGGCGGACGAGGGGGACAAGGCCAGGCTGTTCCGCGAGATCGACATGCTCTGCTTCCCCTCGTTGAACGAGGCGTTCCCCATCACCATCCTCGAGGCGATGTCCGCCGGGATCCCGATCGTCGCGAGCGACGTGGGGGGGATCGCCGACGCGCTAGATCACGAGAAGGGTGGGCTCCTCGTCCCGGCAGGGGACCCGGGGGCGCTGCGCCGCGCGTTGGAGGTGGCATTGCGCGACCCCGAGAGGGCCCGCCGCTGGGGCGAATACAACCGCGCCCGC
This sequence comes from Verrucomicrobiales bacterium, assembly GCA_028280355.1. Lineage (GTDB taxonomy): Bacteria > Verrucomicrobiota > Verrucomicrobiia > Verrucomicrobiales > DEV007 > JANQMB01. The sequence continues at coordinate 8,269 of JANQMB010000370.1, read as the reverse complement.
TACCTCGAGCTGTTCACGGACGAGGCCTTCTGCACACGCTGGTGCGAATTCTTGAGAAAGGTAGCCTAGTGGGAGCGATGTCATACAGAGCGCGGAGGTTGGCGAACCGCCTCGTCCGTCTGGCCGCAGCGGTATTCGGAACACGCATCCGGGACGCGCGGACCGGCGAGGTGTTGGGGAAGGCGATCTTGTTCCCGTGGCGGGGCAAGATCCTGGTGATCGGATACAAGCACGACCAGGCGTTGATCCCGCGCTTCCTCAGTAGGGAGAGGGTCTCTTATTGGAAACAGGAGATCGGGTTCACCCGGCACGACGAGCCGGACTTCCCGCGTGGCGATGCACCTGCCCCCCCGGAAGATGAGTGAGCCGGCAAGTCCTACCGTGACGGTCTTCCTGACCCACCAGGGGCCGGCCCAGGTGTCCAGGATGCTCGAGTATTGGGGGCGGCGCCAGCCGGGCCTGCGGCCGCTCGTGGCCGTCGGCGGCAGCCGCGAGGACTTCGAAGCGATACGCGGCTCCGGCGCCCCGGCGGTCTTTGTCGATGACCCCCGCCTGCGGACGACCGATCACCCCCGGGAGCGCCAGAGCTATCTCGGCGTCTTCAAGTGCGTCGCGGAGACGTTGGGGGCAGATCGCTACGACTTCGTCCACCTGGTCGAGTATGACGAGGTGCCCGTCGTGGACGATGTCCAGCAGGGGCTGGCCCGTCACATGGCGGACGAGGATGCCGACCTCCTCGCCTGTGGCCTGAGGCGGGTCGATGGCACCAACCACCCCCACTACCTCAGCCACAGCCACGACCCAGCGTTCACGGGATACTGGAGGGACATCAGCTGCCGGGGCGAGCCGGGGGTGGTGCTGACGGCTTTGGGTTGTGGGACGTTCTGGCGGAGGGCGGCCTTCGAGGGTGTGGCCTCGCTGGAGGAGACCGTCCCGTGCTATCTCGAGCTGTTCCTGCCGACCGCGGCCCACCACCTCGGCTATCGCGCCCGTGCGCTGAAGGGGCAGTACCGGTTCATGCGGCCGGACAACAACTACTCGGCCGGCGACCTCGCGCGCCTGGCGGAGGCGGGCGCTCTCTGCGCCCACCCGGTCAAGGGGATGTGGCTCGGGGGACCCGACGGCGTGCGGGTTTCGGGGGAGTAAGGTCGACCTGTCCCGATGTACGATTACCTTGTAGCAGGTTGTGGTTTTGCCGGGGCGGTGCTCGCGGAGCGGCTGGCGTCGCAGCTCGGCAAACGCTGCCTGGTGGTCGACCGCCGGGACCACATCGGCGGGAACGCCTACGACGAGCACGACGCGGCCGGGGTCCTGGTCCACCGATACGGGCCACACTATTTCAGGACGGACTCGCAGCGGGTCATCGACTACCTGGGTCAGTTCACGGAATGGCACCACGTCGATTACAAGGTGCTGAGCTGGAGCGATGGCCAGTTCTGGCAGTTCCCGATCAACCTGAACACCTTCGAGCAGCTGGTCGGGCACCCGGCGACGTCCGAGGAGATGCAGCGGGCGCTTGAGGAGTGGCGGGTGCCCATCGACGGCCCCCCACGCAACTCGGAGGAGGCCGTCGTCTCCCAGGTGGGGTGGGAGCTCTACGAGAAGTTCTTCAAGAACTACACCCGCAAGCAGTGGCAGCGCGACCCGTCAGAGCTCGACGCTAGCGTCTGCGGCCGCATCCCGATCCGGACGAACCGTGACGACCGCTATCTGTCGGAGCGGTTCCAGGCCCTGCCGGCCGAGGGCTACACGAAGATGTTCGAGCGCATGTTGGGGCACCCGGGCATCGAGGTCGTACTCGGCAAGGACTACCGCGAGGTCGCGGCCGAGGTGAAGTTCGACCAGATGATCTATACGGGGCCGGTGGACGCGTACTTCGACCACTGCCACGGCGAGCTGCCCTACCGGACACTGGAGTTCGAACCGGAGACGATCGAGAGGGAGTATTTCCAGCCCGCCATGCAGGTCAACTACCCGAACGACCACGGCTTCACGCGCATCGTCGAGATCAAACACGCCACCGGCCAGAAGCTGCCGGTGACCACGATCGTCCGGGAGTACCCCGCCGACTACAGCCTCGGGAAAGAGCCCTACTACCCCGTGCCGTGCCCGGCGTCGAAGTCGATCTACACGCGGTACGCCGAGCTGGCGCGCGCCGAGAAAGGCGTGACCTTCGTCGGGCGCCTCGCCAGATACCGCTACTACAACATGGACCAGGTGGTGGCGATGGCCCTCAAGAAGTTCGCGGATATCGCGGCGGCGGCCGCCGCAGGCGCGTAGCGTCCCCCAGGCGGACACACCACTTTATTCCACTTCAGAGCGGCCGGATCAGGCCGGGGACGGGCGCCCTCGATAGGGGCGCCTTTTTCGTGTCCGCGGCCGTGGGCTTCAGTCGAGCTGGTCCGTCTTGTGCAGGTCGGAATACAGCTCCGTGATCAGCTTCTCGATAACCCGCCCGACCTCCTCGCCCCCGATCCCCGGGACCCCTTCGAGCCCGTAGTTCATCGAGAGCATGACGTACGCCCAGCGCTGGTTGTAGCCGCCGAGCACGCGGTCCTTCATGTCGAGGAAGGTGCGCTCCCAGTGGCTGTTGGTCACGTCGGTGTGCCCGACGAACCAGTAGTAGGCCCGCTGCCGGTAGGTCTTGCCCTTGTGGGGCCCATCCCCCCCCAGGACGGCCTCCGCGTCCAGCATCGTCACCGGGAGGGCGTGGCCGCCGTCGATGTCGAGGGTCAGCAGCTCCCGCTCCTGGATGGCCATCCCCTGGGCCGGGAAACAGCGTTCGGGGCGGTGGATGCTCGAGTTCATATCGGCGCCCGCGACGACCATGAACGCGGCCACCTGCTGCTGCTCCAGCCGCCCGGCCGGGTTGCGCACGGTGCGCGAGTAGATCGCCCGGTGGTGTCCGGTGTCCTTCGCCAGGGTGGAGATGACGACGTCCGGCGTCTCGACCTCCTCGCCCCTCCATTCGCCCACCCGCTGGGGGAACGCCGCCACGACGGCGGAGTCGCGGATGCCGTAAGATTTCGGCAGCAGGAAGATCGACCCCAGCCCGATGGCCAGGACGATGTTGAGCGAGGCGATACGTCTGAGGCTCATGGCGTGCTGGTGCCCTCCCCGGGCTGTCCTCCCCCGGCGCCCGTCACCGTCCGGCGGACCTGCGACCTGCGCTCGTCCTTCTGGGGCACGAACGGGAGGCGCCGGTTGAGGATGAGGTCGAGCAAGATCAGCCCGGCGAGCCCGAGGGGGAAGAAGATGAATCCGGAGAAGTTGTGATACGTCTTCGCCGCGAAGTCCGCGCTCCAGTATTCGGCGATCAGGATGATCGTGGTCACGCGCAGGCCGTTCGCGATCAGCGCCAAGGGTACCGAGGCGGCGAAGAGGACGACCTTCTTCCAGAGCGCCTTCTGCGTCAGGTGGGCGTAGATCGCGGCGATGAGCGTTAGGGCGATTAGCGAGCGGACCCCGCTACAGCCCTCTGCGATGTTGAACCCCGGCCAGGACCCGTCTGCCGAGTTGATGTTGTTCCCCGCGACCTCGATGTTCGCGCCCAGCAGGCTCGAGAGCTGGAAGGCGGTCTGCGTCGCGAGGATCTGCAGCTGGTTGGTGGCCTGGTTCAGGCCCGGCAGGGGGATGGCGAAGTAGATCAGGGCCACCGGGAAAGCCAGCAGCTTCGTCACCTCCCACCCGCAGAGGAAGAGGGACGCGCCCAGGATCAGGAAGGGCAGCGCGCCGATCGCGACCCTGGGTTGAAGAGTCCTCACCGAGAGGAAGAAGAAGAGGCAGCCGACCAAGACGAGGGCGATGCCCCAGTTGTTGGGTTTGAGCGCGGCGGCGGCCAGCTGTTTCCTGGCCAGGAAGATCAGGCCGACGATGGCGATCGGGACGAAGCGCCCGTGGACATAGTCGGTCTCGGTGTTGCACGCGCTCCACCACCACTGGACGTTGCTCTGGTTCCCACCGAGGCCGTACAGCTTGAGGAAGGTGTAGAAACCGGCGATGATTGCCAGGCCGAGGCCGGCGAGCAGGAGAAAGGCGCCCGAGCGGGGGCCACCGATCAGGTCTCCGAGGACCACTGGCTCGCTGGCCGCGCTGGCGGGGGGGGCTTTCGAATGTTTTGCCATCCGGGAGAACGGGGGAGATACGGGGATCTTGGGTCGGTGAGCCTCGGCCGGCATCCGTCCGGCAGAGGGGAGATTTTAAAGGATCGGGGGGCGAATGCAAGGTGATCGCCGTCCGCGCGCTGGGGGCGGGGGAGAGTTCCGCGTTGCAAAGCGGGGGACTTGCGTGTTGCATCGGGCGCAACGGGCGACAGGCCGCATCTGAAATTATGAAAATTATCTCCGGGACCGCGCACCCCGAGCTGGCGCAGAGCATTTCTGGATACCTTCAGGTACCGCTATGTGACGCGACCGTGACCTCGTTTCCGGACGGTGAAACTTTCGTCAAGATCAACGAGAACATCCGTGGGCGGGATGTCTTCATCGTCCAGCCCACCTGCCCGCCGACGAACTCGAACCTGATGGAGCTGCTGATCACCATCGATGCCGCGAAGCGGGCGAGCGCGGCGCGGATCACCGCGGTGATCCCGTTCTATGGGTACGCCCGCCAGGACCGCAAGGACCAGCCGCGGGTTCCGATCACCGCGAAGCTGGTCGCGAACCTCCTCGATGCCGCCGGCGCGAACCGGGTGTTGACGATGGATCTCCACGCGGGCCAGATCCAGGGTTTCTTCGATATCCCGGTCGACCACCTATACGCCGCGCCGGTGCTGATCGAGTATCTGCGCGAGAACGGGGTGGAGGATCTCACCGTCGTGTCGCCGGACGTGGGGGGGCTCAAGATGTCCGACGCCTATGCCAAGGCCCTCGACGCGCCGCTCGCCATCGTCGGCAAGCGCCGCATCAGCGCGACCAGGGTGGAGGCGATCAACGTGATCGGCGAGGTCGAGGGGCGGGACGTGCTGATCGTCGACGACATGACGGAGACGGCGGGGACCCTGTGTGCGGCGGCCGAGCTGCTCAAGGAACACGGTGCGAAGCGGGTGTTCGCGGGCGTCTCACATGGCGTCCTGGGCGAGATCGGCCAGAGGCGCCTGGCGGAGTCGGTCGTCGAGGAGCTGATCACCACCAACAGCACCCCGATGGCGAAGGGGGACAAGGTGACGACCCTCGATATCGCCCCGCTGATGGGCGAGGGGATCCGCAGGATCCACAACGACGAGTCGGTCACTTCTCTTTTTGACATCGCCGACAAGGGCGAATAAGATTCCCGCCCTCCGCGCTTTTTCAAATTTCGCGCAAGTCCCAAACAGACAACACGTTATGGCAGACCAGGTCAATCTTCAGGCAGAGAAACGCGAGTCGCTCGGCAGCGCCGCCGTGGGGCGTCTGCGCCGCGAGGGTCTCATTCCCGGCGTCGTCTACGGGGCCAGGCAGGACAACTACGCGGTGCAGGTGAACGCGAAGGCTTTCGACGACCTCCTCCGCAACAGCGCCAGCGAGCAGATCCTGGTGAACCTCCAGATCGAGGGTGCCAAGGAGGCGAACAAGCTGGCGCTGATCCAGGCGGTCCAGCACGACTCGCTGTCGGGCGACGTCCTGCATGTCGACTTCAACGCAGTGAACGAGGATCAGGAGATCCACGCGCGGGTGCCGATCGAGCTCACCGGTGAGGCGATCGGGATCAAGCACGGGGGCATCCTCGATACGCTGCTTCACGACCTGGAGGTGCACTGTCTCCCGAAGCACCTCCCGGAGGTCCTCAGGTTCGATGTCGGCGACCTGGACATCGGCGATTCGCTCAGCATCGGCGCCGCGCCGTTCCCGGAGGGTGTCCAGGCGACCCTCGACGACAGCGTGCTGATCGCCATCGTCAACGAGACGCGGGCCTCCAAATCGGAGACCGGTGATGCCGAGGATTCGGTGGCGGGCGAGGCCGAAGCCGGGGAGGGGGATGCCGCGGAGGGGGCGAAGGAGGAGGGCTCCGAGAGCTAGCCTCCACGGGCCCCGGAAGATAGCCGGCCATGGAGACGGGCGATGGCGGAACCCCGCTGCGTCTGGTCGTGGGGCTGGGCAACCCGGGGTCGAAGTACGCCGACACCCGGCACAACGTCGGCTTCATGGTCGTCGACGCCCTGGCGTCGGAGGCCGGGGTGCGCTTCGAGGACGACCGGCGCTGGAAGACCGCCATCGCGAAATCGGGGGGGTGCTACCTGATCAAGCCGCAGACCTACATGAACGACAGCGGGCTGGCGGTGGGCAGGGTGTCATCGTTCTACAAGATCGCGCCGGCGGAGATCCTGGTGGTCTACGACGACCTCGACCTGCCGCTGGGTCGGTTGCGCATCCGCGCCGCCGGGTCGGCCGGCGGCCACAATGGCGTGCGCTCGATCATCGCCCACCTCGGGACTCAGCAGTTCCCGCGCCTGCGGGTTGGGATCGGCCGCCGCGGTGGCGGGGCCACCGGCCACGTGCTCGGAAAATTTCGCGATGGCGAGCGATCAGAGCTTGAAAAATCGATAGAAGACGCGGTATTGGCGACCGCCGTGATCGCCGGGCAGGGACTGCCCGCGGCGATGACGCGTTTCAACTCCTCTGGCGAACCGGAGAAGAAGAAGCCGAAGGCGGAACCTTCCGCGCCCGAGGCGTCTCCGGACTCTGGCGGCGCCGGGGCGGGAGACAACGACACAGCAGACATATGAAAAGAAACTACGAAGGCGTAATCGTCTTGAACACCACCGGCCGCGAATCGGACGTCGACCAGCTCGTGCAGGAGATCGGTCGGGAGATCGAGGGCGAGGGGGCCTCCCTGGAGCAGATCGACCAGATCGGGCACAAGGAGTTCGCCTACAACGCGCGCAAGCTGGCGGCCGGCCACTACGTGAACTACCACTTCCAGGCGGAGCCCTCGGTGATCGAGAAGGTGCAGGCGCGCCTGAAGCTCAACGGGGCGGTCCACCTGCAACACTACCAGGTCCGGTAGCGTCCCGGCGCCCCCCCCGACGATTGGGGGAGGAGCGGATCGCGGGGACGCCTGTCCGAGAGGCCGCCGCCGGAATCGCGCATTGTGCGGGAGGCGGTGCCGCTGGAAGTGGGCGGGCTTTCCGGCGTCCCCCGCCTAGGCGTTGGCGGGGCGCGGCCGGGGATCCCGGCCGGTGGGGCGGCCAGGTCTGGACGGGCAGGATTTCGGGAGAAAAAGGTTTCGCTCCGGGCGCTCTTTCTATAGCATCACGGCCTATGGCATCGGTAAACAAAGTCATCATCATCGGGAACTGCACACGCGACCCCGAGGTTCGCTATACCCCAAAAGGGACGGCCGTTACCGATCTCGGGTTGGCCATGAACCGGTCCTATTCGTCGGACGGCGGCGAGCGCCGGGAGGAGACCACCTTCGTCGATGTGACGCTCTGGGGCAGGACGGCGGAGATCGCCGGCGAGTACCTGAAGAAGGGGCGCCAGGTCTATATCGAGGGGCGCCTGCAGATGGATTCCTGGGAGGACAAGAATTCTGGCCAGAAGCGCTCGAAGCTCAAAGTGGTCGGGGAACAGATGACCCTGCTGGGCAGCCGCGACGGCGGCGGTGGCGGTGGGGGATACCAGGGTCAACAGCGCGGGGGTGCTCCGGCCGCCGCGGCGGGTGGCGGGGCTGCGCCCGACAACGATGGGGCGCAGTTCGACGTCAACGTCGACGACGACGATATCCCGTTCTAGGTGCTAGCCGATTCGACGGCGCTCCCTCTATAGGGCATGCCCCTCTGGCGCGCCCTCAGTCTACCGTGCTGCTGATCTCGCCGCTGGCGAGCTGGGTACGGATCGAATCCCCCGAGCTGACCTGGCTCGGATCGCTGATCGGTTCGCCTTTCGCATTTAGGGTGACCGAGTAGCCGCGGGCGAGGACGGCGTCCGGTCCGAGGTTCTTCAAGGCGGCGGCGGCGGTCGAACAGCGCTCCGAGAGCCGCTGCAGGCTCGACGCCGCGGTGCTGGAGAGCCGGTTGCCGAGCAGTCTGAAGTCCTGTGCCGCGGCGTCGAGCTCCCGCCGTGGGTGGCGGAGCGCGATCCGGTGTCGTAGCTCGGTGAGCTGGTCCCTCCTTTCGGCGAGGGCGCCCCCGGCGGCGGCGGCGAGGGATTCGCCCTTCCAGTCGATCTCCTGTTCGAGGTCGGCGAGGATGCGGCGGGGCTCGCGGAGGAGGGCGCTGCGGCTCAGGAAATCGAGGCGTTCACCCCAGCGCCCGACGGCGTCCTCGACCCGGTTCCTCAGGGAGGTCGCC
>JANQMB010000318.1 GCA_028280355.1 Verrucomicrobiales bacterium | reverse complement strand
CCCGCTCCACCCCCATCAGCCCCGCCGCGATCCCCGCGAAACGCTTCGCCAGCACGAAGTCGCGCACCCTGTCGTCGTGCCGCCACAGGTTCATGTGTTGCTGGAACGCCCTGCCGTAAGTGTCGCGGGTCTCCAGGGGACCGAGATCTTTCTGGCCAAAGTTCTCCGCAGCCTCGCGGATGAACCCCCGGCAGGTTCCGGCATCCTCCGGAGAGAGCACCCCGGGCAGGAACACGTGCCCGGCCCCGGCATAGCTCTCGATGTCCAGCTCCGACAACGGGTACGGCTTCGAGAGGGAATCGGGGAGTTTGGCGGAAGGCGTTTGGGTTTCCATCCCGCAAGACTGCTCTTGCCGCGATCATTTGTCTCCGCTCCGCATAGCAGATAACGATACTATTTTAGCATATCATCTTGTTTTAATGATATATAGTCGCATATTTATATCATCTTGGTTTCTGTGCTGCCCCCTAACCGATCGTTGTCATAGGCGATGTTCGCCCTGCACCCAAAGGCGGCTTTCGAGAAGATCCCGGTTCCCGAAGACGAATCGTTTGTCGCCCGGGAGTTCGAGGTTCCCCGCTTCGACGCTCCCTGGCATTTCCACCCCGAGGTCGAAATCACCCTGATCCTCACCAGCCGGGGACAGCGTTTCGTCGGCGACCACATCGGCAGTTTCGAGCCTGGCGACCTCGTCATGTTAGGACCCGGGCTACCCCACCTGTGGCACAACGGGGTAGAGGGGGCTGGGAAGGGGGGCGCCAGCTGCAGGATCATCCAGTTTCACGCCGGCCTGTTCGGGCGCCCCATCATGGACGCCCCGGAGATGCGCAGGGTGTCGGCCCTGATGGCGAGGGTCGCGCGGGGCGTCCGCTTCGACGGCGAGGTGGTCGCGGCCGCCGGCGAACAGATGCGCAAGCTGACTGGCCTCCGGGGCGGCGCGCGGTTGGCGGGTCTGTTAGAGCTTCTGGAGCTACTGGCGGGGTGGTCGCGGTACGAATCGCTGTCGTCCGCCGGCTTCGCCCCGCGGCTCGACACCCTCGCGGCGGGCCGGATCGGGCGCTGCCACGAATACGTGTTCGCGAACTTCGAAGACGGCGTCGAGCTGTCCGCCGCGGCCGCGGCCGCGGGGATGCAGGCCAACGCCTTCAGCCGCTACTTCAAGAAGGTCACCGGGAAGACCTTCTCTTCCTTCGTCAACGAGGTGCGGGTCGGCCACGCCTGCAGGCTGCTGCTGGCGGGCGACGAGCCCGTGGCCGAGATCTGCCACCGCTCCGGCTTCGGCAACCTGTCGAACTTCAACCGCCGCTTCCGCGAGATCAAGGGCTGCTCGCCGCGGGAGTTCCGCGCGCGATACTGAGCATCGCCTACGGCGATGAATGCCTAAAGTCTTGATGACTAGGGAGGGGCGACATCCTGCCGCCCGATCGACGCGTCCCCGGTAGGGCGGCAGGATGCCGCCCCTCCGGCCGCTACCCCGATTTCCAACACGCCTTAGACTTCACGGCACAGTCAGGGCGCGCCCGTTGTCTTCGGCGGAGAGACCCTCCAACAGCGGCACCGCACGCGCCGCCCAATCTCCGGGTTTCTCGTAGGCGCCCGCGCCATCGGCCCAGCACCTCCGCAACATGTCGGTGTCGATCACCCCCGGGTTGAGGGCGACCGCGGCCAGGCCGTCGGGCAACTCTTGGGCGAGCGCCGAGGTGAGACCCTCGACCGCCCACTTGGTGGCGCAGTAGGGGGCGACCTCCGGGGACGTCGACCTCCCCCACCCCGAACTCATATTCACGACCACCCCGCTCCCGCGCCCGACCATCGCCGGCACGAAGTGGCGGACGACGTTGGCGACGCCGTTGATGTTCACCGCGGTCAACCCGTCGAACTCCCCTGCTGCGACCTCCCATAGCGGGGCGGGGTCGTTCATCAACGCGGCGTTGTTGACCAGCAGATCCGGCGGCCCGATCGCCGAAAGCGCGGCGCGGGCGAAGGCGGAGACCGAGCGGTCGTCCGCGACGTCCGCGACGCCGAAGAAATGGTCTGTCCCGAGCTCGGCCGCCATCGCCTCGACGCCGGCCGCGGAGCGGCCGCAGCCCGCGATCTGCCAGCCCCGACCCGCGAGCCCCATCGCCATCGCCCTCCCCAGGCCACGGGTGGACCCGGTGATCACCGCGCGGCGTCCCGTTGTGTCTTCGGCGCTCATCTCATTCGTTCTCCCGGGGGGAGTAAAACGGCAACCCGCGCATCACACAAACCCCATCGTCGGGTGGGGTTTGCACGCCGGGGGCGCCGCTCCGCCCGCGACCTGTTGACGGCCAATGAGAAACCAATAGTCCTGTCATTTTCCCCTATCCCGCCCCAGACTACGCCATGCCCGCCGCCGCGCCCCAGATCATCCTCGACCCGGCTGAGCGGGAGTTCCCCCCGTTCAGCCTCACCCGTCTCCTGTCGACCGTCTTCGAACCCACCGACGGCTGCCGGGTATGCGTGATCACCGATTTCGACGACCCCGCGGCCGAGATGGCCGGTCTCGCCTTCCTGGAGAAGCCCGACCGATACCCCGTGCAGCGGCACGCATACGAACAGTTTGTCCTCGGCCTGGAGAACGGCGCCATGGCGGAGCTGGGGATGACCGGGGGCGAGATGTTCGGATACCATGCGTCGGGGGGCTCGAACCTCGACCTGCGCGACGGCTGCTTCGACACCGGCGGCAAGGCGCTCTCCCTCGACCGCGATATCTACCCCAATTACGACATCATCCTCTGCATCTCAGACTGGAGCGCGACCGCACCGCTGACGGCGAAATGTAAGGAGTTCGGCTTCCGGGGGGCGACCATGCACGGGCTGAACGAGGTGATCCTCGCCACCGGCCTCGCGGTCGACTACGAACAGGTCTCCGCCGACGCCGAGAAGCTGCGGCTGGCGATGACCGGCGCCGACGAGATCGAGATCGACTTCGCGCTCGAGGACGGCGCGGTTTTAACGGCCAAATTGTTGTTAGATGGACAGGAGGCCCAGAAGTCACACGGCCTGTGCAAAGGCAGGGCCCCCGACGTCGCGAACCTCCCGGCCGGCGAGGTCTACTTCGTGCCGGTCGACGCCAACGGCCAGTTCCCGATGAAATACGAGGACGGCACCCTGAGCCTCCTGGAGGTCAAAGACCGCAGCATCGTGGGCAGCCGCCTCATCGCCGGCGAGCAGGCGACGGTCGACGCGCACAACGCCCGCCTCGCCGACGACCCGATGACGGGGACGCTCGGCGAGCTCGGGTTCGGGACGCAGGTGCTGCCGGTGTCGGGGGCGGACATCCAGGACGAGAAGGTGCTCGGCACCTGCCACCTGGCGACCGGGCGGGACGACCACCTCGGCGGCGACATCGTCCCCGACATGTTCAAGACCCACGAGAACTCGACCCACGACGACATCCTGTTCGCGCCCCACAAGACCCCGAACTTCAACATCCGCCAGGTGCGCATGAGGCGCGGCGCGCAGCGCGAGATATTGATCGAGGACTTCCGGCCGAGCCCCTACCTGGTGGCCGCCCTGGCCGGTTGACCGCCCCGCCGGCGTGGGACGTCCCGGCGGTGTCGACAGATGGACGAAGCGCCCCAGATCCCTGCGGCCAACCCCTACGAGTCCCGGGAGTTGCTCGACCAGTACCTCCTGTTCCACTACGGGTCGCCGGAGGAGATCCTACCGTACCCGGATGGCCCGACAGGGGCGCTCGGCTTCGCAGAGCGGACGGTCACCGAGATGCTGGGCGACGGGCTCGCCGGCGGCCGGGCGCTGGATCTCGGCTGCGCCGTGGGCCGCTCGACCTTCGAGCTCCCCCGGTGCTGTGACGAGGTGTTGGGCATCGATTTCTCG
>JANQMB010000280.1 GCA_028280355.1 Verrucomicrobiales bacterium | reverse complement strand
GCGGCCCCCCTCGGCGGCGGGCGGGGGAGGGGCACCCCCGGCGAGGAGGAGGCTGGCGGCGGTCGCCGCTGCCGCGGCGGCGAGGAGTGCTGGGGGGGGAGTCATGGTGTCGGGATCGCTAGGATACGTCGCATTTTGGGGATTGTTGACGGAATTTCTCCGTCGCTGCGATGTCGCCCCGGACGATGCCGGCTAGGGGGTAGACGTCCTGATAGCTCTCCGCCCGGTTCCACATGGTCACGTGAGAACTTTGTTGTTCTCACTCGCCGCCCCGTGCGCGAGACCTGGGGTGGCCCCCCCGCGCCGGCGCCGGCGCGGGGGGCCGGTGCCCGCCCGGCTCCTCCCGATCTAGAAACGAGCTGTCCGAAATCGACGCGTATCCCAGGGGCGGCGGCTCACTCGTTGGCGATCACCCGGAAGATCCGGTTCTGCCCATCGAAGGGGGCGGTGAACCGGTGTGTGCCCGCCGAGGGCTGGGAGGGCACGAAGCGGTCGTCAGCGGCCCACTGGGCTCCGCCGTCCTCGCTGGCGTGGACGGTGAACGCGGAGTACCCCTGCGCCTCGACTTCGATGAAGAACCCTCCGCCACCGTCGATCCCGGTGGCGGTGAGGCGCATCGAGGGCGGGGTGCCGACCACGGCGGTCACGACGGTCTCCGGGCCGAAGCCAAACCACTTGCCGCCCACCTGGGCGCGCAGCTGGAGGTAGTACTCGCCGGTGCTCGCCGGGTGGAAGGCCACCGAGCTCGCGCCGGCCCCGACCTGCTGGAAGGACTCGCCCTGCAGTTCGAGGCTGTCGCTGACCTGCACGTTGTCGATGAAGGCGCCGAGCTCGTTCGGGTTGTCGCCGGGGATCGGGGTCCAGTCGGCGCCCGATTCGTAGACGTAGCGGAACCGCACCCGGACCGTCTCCCCGGCGTAGGCGGCGAGGGGGACCGACACGGGGGTCCAGGAGGTATCCCAGTCGCCGACCACCACGTTGAAGCCATGGCGGCCGTGGCGCCTCCACACCTCGGTCCAGTTCCCCGGGGTGGCCTCGACCTCCGCGCATAGGTACATGCCGGTGCCGACGTACCGGAAGCGCTGGCTGAAGGTCAGCTGGCTGGTCGCCGAGGGCATGATCTCGCGGTCGATCTCGAAGGTGTCCTGCTGTTCGAGCACGTGGAAGGAGCTGGTCCCGGACGCCTGGAGCGCGGTGGTGGTGAGCGGGTAGCTCGGATGGGTCGAGTCGATCACCTTCGGCACCGGCGCCGCCTCGCCGCCCTCGGTCCAGTCGCCGTTCGACGTCGCCGCGACGCGCAGCTCGTAGGCCCCCGCTGCCGGCATGGGGGTGAAGGTGTAGATGTTGTCGTGCCCGACGTAGGCGCCGTCGCTGCCGGAGAGCTGGATCGGCGTCAGCGCGTTCTCGTTGATCACCGTGACCTGGTAGGTGTAGCTGTCGCGCGGGGCGCCGGCGATGCCGGACACGGTGACCGTGTAGACCTGATCCGTCGCCGGCGGGCCGGCCAGCGGGAAGCCGCTCGCCTCCCAGACGATCGTCGGCTCGTTGGAGGTGGGGCTGCTGCCGCGGTGGATGATGGTGAGCGGGACGCCGCCCCCGCCGGTGGTCATGGTGACGGTCGCGGCGCTGAAGTCGGGGGAGTAGGTGCTGTCGTCGACCAGGCCGAACGACCAGCGCTGGAAGGCGAGCGTGCTGGGGACGAAGCCGGCTGGCGGCCAGGCGACGAACTCGAAGTCGTCGGGGAGCGTCGAGGTCGACGGGCCGCTGACCCAGAGCGCCATGGCGGCGGTGGTCTGCGCGGGGTTGCCGACCGTCGGCGTCAGCGGGATGGAGCCGTGCCCCATCTGGTCGGGTGCCCGGGTGTTGAGGATCCAGCGCCGGTGCCCGACGGACTCGTTGCCGTTACCGTCGTCCTCGATCTGGCCGGTGACCGCCTGCGGTCCGTAGAAGGGGGTGTTGAAGCCTAGCGAGAGGTTGGAGTTCGCGGCGGCCTCGGCGCCGTCCGCGGTGTAGCAGGCCCAGGAGGTCGGCGGGTAGTGGTTCAGGGCGCCGTTGTAGGCCATCATCAACGCGGCCTGCTGGCTCTTCGCGTTGAGGGTCGGGGAGAGGGTGATCTCGGCGGGCAGCCCGGCCATCGCCCGGAAGTAGTTCACCCTGCGGATCACGTCGTCCTGGATTGTCGAGGAGAGCGTCCCGGCGTTGCAGGCGGCGAGGTTGCCCGTCCAGCCGTGACGGGATGTGTAGCCCTCCGAGGCCAAATAGGTCTCGTAGTAGTAGCGGATCACGTCGCTGCGCACCGACGGGTCGACCGGCGGGGACGATCCAGGGGACGCCGAGGCGTTCTCTGGAACCCAAACGATCCCAGACAGGACGATCACCGCTGCGTTTGCAAACCTCATATACCCAGTAATTATGAAAATTATAAACGGAGGTTTGGGCAGAGTCAATCCATTGGTCTCCCGGAAATGGGGTGGCTAACTGGAAGCTTCCCGCAGCCCTATGGGTTTGGAGGCTTGGGGGCTTCTCTGGCGATGTGTGAAATGCCAAAGGTGCGGCGGTTCTTTAGCCAGCTACGCGATTGTGACAGCTGGCGAAGACCTCGCCAAGTTAGCCGATGGCAATTCCTTAAATATACACGTTCAGCGTATATTTTGCGACCTTAACAATTCGGACGCCCCCTGGAGTTTGGGGGGTGTTTTTGGGGGTGGGGCTATTGCAGCGGTACGGGGGAGCCGCCCGTCTCATCCTTCGGTTTCGTCGTCCGCACCTGTGGGGGTTTTGACAGCGATGTCTTTGAACTCGACGTGCATATCTTGGCCGCCGTGGAGTTGTAGGCCGAAGTGGCCTTCGCTGCGCCCCGGGTCGTCGGTGAGCTCGGCGGTGACGACGCCATTGATTTTGACCACGATGTGCCCGCCGCGGGCGGAGAGTTCGAGGTCAGTCCACTCGCCGGGGCGATAGTTTTTCTTGGGGATGTCCTCCTTGCTCGGTTTGACGACCCAGGCGCGGCCGCCGGTCTCGTAGAGGCCGCCCGTCTCCTGAGACGAATCGACCTCGACCTGGAAGCCATTTACCGCGACCCCGCCCGCGACGGGCCCGCAGCGAAAGTAGAATCCCGAGTCGCCGCTGTGGACGCGGAACTTCGCGCGGGCGGTGAAGTCTTTGAAGGTCTTTTCGGAGAGGAGGATACCGTGGCGCCTCTCGGACCTGGGGCTTTTCCCGACGATCGCGCCATCGGCCACCTCCCAGGTGCCGCCGGGGAGCGGTTTCCAGCCGGCCAGCGACTTGCCGTCGAACAGCGGTTGCCACCCATCGCCGTCGGCGTGCGAGGGGCCGGTGGATAGGGCGAGAGCGAGGGCGAAGGCGAGGGGCGACAGGGGCGGAGAGGGGGGGCGCTTCATCGGGACGCGTGTCTGGGCATTCAGGGCATCAGGTAGCGCTCCAGCGAGCGCAGGACCGACTCGGCGAGCCCGGGATACTTGTGGACGGTGCTCTGGAAGACGTCCTGGGCGAGGACGAGCAGGATGCTGTCCTCCGATGCGGTGACCGACGCCATCCGGCGCCCGCCGGTGAGCGAGGCGATCTCGCCGAAGGTGTCGCCGACCGAGATGTTGCCGAGGTAGCGCTGTTCGCCCTCCCTCTCGGCGGCGACGGCGAGGGAGCCCGACCCGAGCAGGAAGAACTCGCCGCCGGTGTCGCCCTCGCAGACCACCGGCTCGCCCGAGGCGATGGGGCGTTCGGTGAACGCGCTGGCCAGTTCTGCGATGGCGCTTTCTGGTGCACCTTTGAAGGCCGCCGACCCGCGCAACCAACCGGTGATCGTCTGCTGATCCATGGTCGGGATTCTCCCCTAGCGGCGGGGCGATGCCAACCGTTCTTTCGCCCCCCCTGGCCCGGGCGGCGGCGCCCGGGATCACATCCGCTCTGGCGGGGCGATGCCGAGCAGGCCGAGGCCGTGCTTGAGCACCCGCGAACACAGCTCGCAGAGGGCGAGGCGGGTGTCCCGGGTGACCCCCTCCGAGCTGAGCACCGGGCACCGCTCGTAGAACGAGTGGAAGGTCTGCGCCAGCTCGTAGAGGTAGGTCGCCAGGAGGTTCGGGCGGTGGTCGACGAGGACGGCGGGGACGGTCTCGGCGTACTGGCAGAGCTTGATCGCCAGGGTCCTCTCGGCGTCCTCGGCGAGTTCGAGCCCACCGCCGAAGTCCGGCTGCGCGCCGTCGAGTTTGCGGAAGATCGCGCGGGTGCGGACGTAGGCGTTGATGAGGTAGGGCGCGGTGTTGCCCTGCAGGGACAGCATCTTGTCCCAGGAGAAGATGTAGTCGCTGGCGCGGTTCTGTGAGAGCTCGGCGTATTTCACGGCGCCGATGCCGATGCGCTCGGCCACCTCCGCGCGCTCCTCCTCGGACAGCGCGGAGCTCTTGTCGTCGACCACGGCGCGGGCGCGCTCGACGGCCTCGTCGAGCACGCTGTCCAGCGAGGGGACCTCCCCGGAGCGGGTCTTGAAGGGCTTGCGGTCGTCGCCGAGGATCTTGCCGAAGGCGACGTGGCGCAGGTCCGCCGCGATACCGCGCTGGCGTGCCACCTCGAAGATCTGCCGGAAGTGCAGCGACTGGCGGTCGTCGACCACGTAGAGCACCTGGTCGGCCCTCTCCTCCTCGACGCGGTAGTCGACGGTGGCGATGTCGGTGGTGGCGTAGGTGAAGCCGCCGTCCCTCTTGCGGATCAGGCAGGGCACGCCCCTCCACTCACCGTCGCGCTGCACGAGCAGGGGGTCGTCCTTCGGGTCGAGCTCGCCGTCCGAGAACACGCAGACGGCGCCGTCGGACTCCTCGGCGATGCCGTCGGCGAGGAGCTTCTCGACCAGCGGCGCGAGCCGGTCGTCGTAGAAGGACTCGCCGAGGGTGGTGTCGAAGTGGACGTCGAGGCGCCGGTAGGTCTCGCCGCCCGCGCGGCCGGTGATCTCGATGAACTGCTCCCAGAGGGCGCGGTTTTCGGTGTCGCCGGACTGGAGTTTCACGGTCTCCTCCAGGCAGGCCTTCTCGACCTCCGGGTCGGATTCGAACTCGGCCTTCACCTTCTGGTAGAGGCGCAGCAGCTCGGCGGTCGGCGCCGCCTCGAAGGCCTCCCGGTCGAGGTGGTTCTTCCAGCCGTAGAGCACCTGCCCGATGGGCGTCCCCCAGTCGCCGATGTGGTTGTCGGCGACCACCCCGTGGCCGAGGAAGCGGGCGACGCGGGCGATGCAGTCGCCGATCACGGTGCTGCGGATGTGGCCGATGTGCATCGGCTTGGCGACGTTCGGCGAGGAGAAATCGACCAGCAGCTTGAGCGGCGAGGTGGCGGCTGGAACGCCGAGCCTTTCGTCGCCGAGCATCTCCGACAGGCGCCCCGCGAGGTGGCCTGGCCTGACGCGGAAGTTGATGAACCCCGGGCCGGCGATCTCGGCCGGCTCGCAGAGCTCACCGAGCTCGAGGCCCTCCACCGCCGCCGCCGCGAGCTCGCGGGGGTTGGTGCCGACCTGTTTGGCGAGCACCATGGCGGCGTTGCTCTGGTAGTCCCCGAAGCGCGTGTCGGCGGCTGCCGTCACGGGCGCGACGAAGCCGGCGGGCAGCCTGTCGCCGCAGACCTTCGCGAGGGCGTCGCCGAGGCGGTTCGACAGGAGTTCGGGGAGCGGGGACATGTTCTGATAGGTCTGCTTGTTTGTTGGGGGGCCTATGGGGGATGGCGGCACCGCCCCCGGCGGTGGCCCGGGCCCCGGGGGGCGGGCTCCGGGGTCGTATGGCGAAGCGCTAGGCCGGGGCGGCCTGTTCGCTGAACACGGAGAGGATGTCCTCGCGGGACTCGGCTGCGGACAGCCGCTCCCTGATGTCGCTGCGGGCGAAGAGCTTGGCGATGGCGGCGAGGGTCTGGAGGTGCAGGTGGTAGTTTTTCTTGGGGACGACGAACAGGACGATGAAGTGGACGGGGTTGTTGTCCACGGCTTCGAAGTTCACCCCGGCCTCGGAGCGACCGAAGGCGGCGACCACCTCGTCGATGTGATCGGAAAAGGCGTGCGGGATGGCGACCCCAGACCCGATGCCCGTGCTGATCTTCTCCTCGCGCTCCTTCAGCGCCGCCAGCGTGTCGGCCTTGAACTCGTCGCACAGGAAGCCGCCCGTACAGAGGTGTTCGACGAGCTCTTCGATCACCTCCCAGTGGTCGGTGGACTGTACGGAGTGGACGATCTGTTCCGGTTTGAGGAGGGTCGCCAGATTCATCTCGGACTTGTTGAGAAGCGGCGGGGGTTAGGGAGCCGGATCCTAGCCACTAACCGTGCGATGACAAGCCCGAATCGCGCGCGTCCCCAACTGCCGACGGGGACGCGAGAAAGTTGGGGGAGGTGGGGTGCGGGCCGGAGGGGTCACGGCCTGCGGGTCGGGGGGAGGCGGGGCGGTTGCCCGCCTGTCCCGGCGCCGGGGTTCGCGCCCCCCGGTCTACTTGATCAGGCCGAACTCGACCCGGCGGTTTTTCCCGGAGCGGGGGTTGCCGGGGTCGGCGAGCATCTCCTCGCCGAAGCTGACCGTCTGGATTTTCGAGGATCCGACCCCGTTGCCGACCAGGGCGTCGCGGACGGCGAGGGCGCGGCGGTCGCCGAGCCCCCGGTTGTATTCCTCGGTGCCGACGTCGTCGGTGAAGCCGGCGATGATCAGCTCGGAGCCGTTGCGCTTCGCGAAGGCGGCCACCTCGCGGACTTTCGCCATTTCGGCGGACGACACCTGGAAGCTGTCGAAGGCGAAGTAGACTGGCGCGAACTGCCCCTTGCTGGCGTTGTAGAACGAGTTGCTCCCGCTCCGGCTGGGCAGCGGGATATTGGCGCCGGAGCCATACGAATCGTAGCCACCGCCCGCCCCGAAGTCGCCCGTCCCCCCGTAGCCGGCAGCCCCTGCAGTCATCGTTTCCTTCTTCTTACAGGCGACCCCGGTCATCGTGACAAGGCTGGCGGTCAGGACGGCGAGTAGGCGGGTGGAATTCATGGTCGCTTGCAGGTGGGGTGGGTGTGCTATCTAGTAGTTCTGGAAATGCTAATAGTCAAGAAATATTAAATAATTCGGCGACAGCGGTGCCAATTCGCT
This sequence comes from Verrucomicrobiales bacterium, assembly GCA_028280355.1. Taxonomy (GTDB): domain Bacteria; phylum Verrucomicrobiota; class Verrucomicrobiia; order Verrucomicrobiales; family DEV007; genus JANQMB01. Next base: position 4,444 of record JANQMB010000280.1, on the reverse strand, counting down.
ATTTTTTTGAGGCCGGGCGCTGCTTTCCCGGCGGCTCTCGTCCCAAATCCGGAGGTTGCCCAAGAACCCGGGAGATCGGGGGGAACTACTGGTAGCGGACGGGGGGCTCGTTGGCGGAGACGATGAGGCGTTTGATGCCGTCGCGCAGCTTCTCGACGTTGAAGTTGACCAGGAAACCGCTCTCCAGGCCGGTGAGGCGGAGGTAGTTTTTCAGGTCGGCCTTGTGTTTGGGGCGCAGCTTCTCCTCGGCCACCACCTTGATCAGCATCGCCCCCTCGACGACGAAATCGAGGGAGGCCGCGCACTCGATGGAGCGACCTTTGAAGTCGAAGCGGAGCGGCGCGTCGGACTCGAAGATCAGTTCGCGCAGCCGCAACTCGTGGGCCAGGCATTTGCGGTAGACGTCGGCATGCAGGCCGGGGCCGAGCGCCTGGTGGACCTCCATGCAGGCGCCCATGACGATATGGGGGAGTTCTTCCTTGGCGATCTCCACGATACCTAATGCTCCGTCTGGGGGGGTGGGGTGTCCAACGGTTTCCGGGGGCAACCTGGGGGGCTATCGGGTCGTGATGTGGAGGTGGAGGAAGCGTTCTCCCGCGGTGGAAAGGGGGATGTGGTCGCGGACGGTCAGCGTCGTCGTCCCGTCGGAGTTTGGGGTTTGGGACACGGGGACGGTGGTGGTGGTCCAGTCCGTCAGGTTGCCGCTGGCCTTGGGGGTGGCGACGATATCGCTGAGGCCGTTGCGGATCTGGTAGGGGAGGGAGAGGAAGCGGTCGGCGCCGACCGTGGTGATGGAGGCGGTGGCGAGCGCCGCCGGGTCGCCGTCGCCCGGGTCCCACCCCTGGGCGTAGAGGACGATATTGGGCAGGCCGCCGGCGTTGGGGGGGGAGACGAGTTCGCCGGCGATGGCGGTGTCGGTGCCGCGCAGGGGGCCGTAGGTGCGGCGGGTCCAGAGCGCGAAAGACATGTCGTCGGCGATCCCGGGGGCGCCGTGCTCGAGGAGCGAGGCCCGCCAGCGGGTGGCCGTCCCGAGGTCGCTGTTGGGCGTCGCCTGGGGGTCGATGAGCGCGAGGCCCGGGCCGCTGCCGTCGGCCTGGGGCGGCCACGGCGCCTTGTCGTCGAAGCGGAGGTCGAAGATCGTGCTGCCGTTGGCGGCGAGGAGGGTGAGGCGTTCGCCCTTGTTCGACAGCTTGGTGGAGTTGGCGAACTCGCCGAGCACCGCCGTCCCGGTGGCGGCGCCGTAGCGGCTGAGGAAGGCCGCCCGGTTGCTGACGAGCAGGGCCCGACCCCCGGCGGCGAGCGGCGGCCCGGGGGGGAAGTCGAAGTCGATGCCCCTGCTGAACGAGCAGCCGCTCAGGTCGATGGGGGCGGCGCCCTTGTTGTAGAGTTCGATGAACTCGAAGTCGTCCTGGTCGGTGGAGGCGGCGAGTTCGCCGGCGGTCGCCGGGGCGGCGGGGTGGTAATGGATCTCGGTGGGGGTGAGGTTGTCTGCGGAGGCAGGCGTGCCGATGAAGTAGCTGGCCTCGGTGAGGGCGGACCAGGTGCCGTCCGCGCTGCGGGCGCGCGCCTTGACCTGCGCGCTCTGGTCGAGCGTCAGCGCCCCACTATACTCCTGCGCGCCGGCCGCGACCTCGCCGGCCGAGTCCCCCGTGCTGGCCTCGAGGGTCGCCTGAATGAGGAAGTCGCTGCTGTCCGCCGCCCGGTTGAGGCCGTGGATGGCGAGGACGTTCTGGCCGACCCGGAGGAGGCCGATGTCGTCCGTCTGGTCGAAGCTGATGAAACTGCGGGCGGCCTGGTCGCTGTGGCTGGTTGTGGCAGCGGAGTTCCAGTTGCTTGTGGAGGCGTTGGCGGACTCGATCTGCGTGCCGTTGAGGTAGGCGATGAAGCCGTCATCGTAGCGGAGCCGCAGCGAGAGGGTCGTGATCGAGCTCAAGGTCGCCTGGTCGGCGATGTCGAACCGGACCCGGATATAGGCCGAGGGGTTGATGTCTTCCATGCCGGCCAGGTTGGTCTTGATCAGGGGGGTATAGCTGGTGGCGCTCGCGGGGTTGCTCTCGTATCCGACGCCGTTGGCGCCGGTTGTCCAGGAGGCGATGTTGGCCGGGTCGGCGAGGTTCCTCCAGGTCGTGCCGATGGCGGTGTCCATGGCGGCGGTCGGGACGATCGCCTGGACGGTGCTGTCGGGGGCGACGAGGACGAGCGGCGTCACGCTCCCGGGCGTCCGCGGGTCTCTCCCGTCGGTGGTGAAGTAGATGGTCGCCCCCCCGGTGGCCGAGGACATGGAGACGGCGGTGGGGGTGGTGGAGGAGGCGCCGTGCGGGGAGAGGGCAGGCGCGCCGACGTTGGGGTAGAGCCCGATGGAGCGGAACTGCCCCAGGACGGTGGAGCTGCGGTTGACGAGGAACTGGGAGCGCACCCACTGCGCCGCCGGCGCCCAGTGGCCGTCGCGGGTCATCTGCTGGCCGCCCAGCTCCTCGGATAGACCCCAGCGGGCGGACTCGGCGACGACCGGGGAGCGGACCCTGTCGGCGAGGGTGTCCCACATCGCCTGCAGTCTGGGGGGCGTCATGGCGCCGCCGTTGAACATGTGCTTGTGCAGGCGGTCTGCGAAGCGCAGCCGGAACTCCGGGTGGTTGCGCAGGGCGGCGTAGATCGCGCCCGGCGAGCCATCGTTGTTGACGCGGGTGAAGTCGTGCTCGAATGAGCGTGCGCCGGCGAAGGGGATGCCCATCGACATCTCCGCGTCCCAGGAGTAGAAGAGGAACTTGCCCGTCGCCGCCCCGCGGCTCCTGCGGCCGACGTACCAGTTTTTGTCGGAGCCGAAGGTGGTGACGTCGGTGCCGTTGAGGAAGAAGGGGCCGAGCCAGTCGTGGTCGTTCGACCAGATGCGCTGGATCATGGCATCGGCGAAGTGGCCGATGTCGATGTGCTCCTGGATGGCCGTATAGGCCGCGTCGTCGCGCACGCCCGCCCTCGCCATGGCCATCAGGGTGTCCCAGGCTGCCCGGTTGCCGCCCTCCACCTCCTGGCCGTGTTTGACCACGTCCCAGTCCTCGGGCTGGCCGCCGTGGTGGTCGGCGTTGAAATGGGCGTAGGGGAGTTCCTGCAGTTCGTAGAGCCCCCAGTATCGGCCGTTGAGGAAGAGGTTTACGAACCGGCCGCGCGGCGAGGGCTGGCCCATCGCGAGCTGTAGGCGGTGGAGGAACTCGTTGCGGATGAAGGTGGCCTGGTCCCAGCCGGGGGCGAACGTCCACGCGTCGTGGCCGCTGCCCCGCAGGAGGAGGTGTTTGAAGCTGCCGACGGGGGAGCCTGGGAAGAGGGCGTGTTTCAGCCTGGGCTTGCCATAGTCGCTGCGGAAATAGATCCGGAACGCCTTCTTCGGGTGGCTGCGGGAGTTCCCGCCATGGATGCGGATGCCGCCGGGTTCATGGGTGGAGTCGTCGGCCGCGGCGGGGTCGAAGAACTCGAAGTGGATCTCGCGTTCGCTCGCCCTGCCGCTCTGAAAGGGGTTGCTGTGGATGCCGGTGCTGCCGAAGAGGTCGCCGTTGTCAAAGGACAGGGACACGACCGGGAGGGCCTGGAGGCTGCCCTGGATCTCCCCGCTGTATTGGGGGGAGGTGGTGATGGCACTGTTCATCGTCGGCTGGTTGATGATGTCGGCGGCGAACAGGTAGCTCTGGGCATCGACGTTGGTCGGGACCATGCCTGATTTGAACGCGACGGCCCGCAGGACCGTCGTCGAGTTCACCGCGACCGGCCCGGTGTAGGGCGTCCCGCGGGTCGGGGTCGGCATGCTCCCGTCGATGGTGTAGCGCACCGAGGCGCCCTCGGTCGCGCTGGTGATGGCGACGGAGATCGGGGAGTCGAAGAAACCGCGTTTGTGTGAGAAGACGGTGTCGGCGACGAAGCCGGAGAGCGGCGGGCCGTTCGCCGCGCCGGGTGTGGGCGGGTCGAGATAGGCGACGGTCCCCTCGTTGCCGGTGCCATAGGAGACGTCCCGCTTCTGCGGCGGGAAGGTGGGCGAGAAGGCCTGGGAGGTGGAGCCGTCGGGGGCGACGAGCGCGAGGTAGTCGCCGCCCGAGCTGAGGGAGAAGTTGGTGTGGAGCTGCTGGCCGGCCACGGCGCGGTCCTTCCCCGAAGCGAAGACGATGAGGTAGGCACCTGGGGCGAGGTTGGTCCCCGCCGGGAAGGACCACTTCTGTGGGGTCGCGGGGTCGTCGGTGAGCGAGTGGCCACCCAGGTCGACGGCGGTGGCGGCGGGGTTGTGGATCTCGATCCAGTCGGTGGAATCGCCGTCGGTGTCGTCGAGGGTCGAGCCGTTGTTGGCCATCAGCTCGCTGATGGCCGGAGCGGCGGCGGTGGCGGTGGCAAGGTATGGTGCGGCAGCAGCGGCGAGCCACAGCGAAACGACGCGGCGGCGCAACTCGTGGGGGGGCGAGCGCAT
>JANQMB010000155.1 GCA_028280355.1 Verrucomicrobiales bacterium | reverse complement strand
TACATCAGCTCGGAGACGGCGATGTTGGCCGCCGAGGCCGGCTCCACTGGGCTGGTGTTGTCGATGGTGATGGTGTCCGTCCCGATCACCGCGCCGGAGAAGTCGACCGCCTCCAGCGTGTAGGTAGCCTGCCCCGGGGCGACGGGCAGCGCGACCTGCCAGGAGTCGCCGTCGGTCCAGGTCACCGCCAGAGGCGAGGCGGCGCCGGCCAGGCGGATCTCGCGCACGTTCACCCAGCCGTCGCCGGACACGGTCGCCGTGCTCGCCGCCACGGTCAGCGGCGATGGGGTGGAGATGGAGAAGGCCACCTGCGCGATCTGGCCGCTGATCTGCGACAGCACGTTGTTCGAACGGGCGTCGATGTAGGGCAGTTTCCCCGCCCAGTTCTGATTGGGGTCAAGGGAGGCCAAGTGGGTCGTCCAGGCCGACATGTACGAGCTGTTGAAGGTGGTGGTGGCGATGTCGTGGAGGTGGCCGAGGTAGATCCGCCTGCGCGCCGGGTCGCCGGTCAGCTTGGCGCACTCGGAGTTGGCGAAGATCGAGCGGGTGGTACTGCCCCCGGAGTTGGCGGCGGCAAAGTCCATGTCGTGGGGCAGGAAGATCACCCGGCCGTCGGGCCTGGCGAAGTACATGCCGTTGTGCCGGTCGCCCGCCCCGGCGTTGTCGCCGGCGCCAGTGATCACGGCGTAGGCCATGCCGCGCAACCAGCCGTCGACGTCGACCACGTCCCCGAGCCCGTCCTCGAAGGCCGCACCCGATTTCGTGAACTGCTTGGCGTAGGCCATGATCGGGGCGAAGTCGTCCCTCTCGCGGCCGATCTTGTTGAGGAAGAACCAGCGGTAGGACTCGGGGTCGTTGCCCAGGTCGGTGACCGGGACACCGATCACGCCGTCCGGGTTCGGATAGGGCAACTTGAACCCCCCCGCGTCCGCGGTGGTGGGGTAGTAGATCAGCTCGTATTCGTAGACCTGCCCGTCGGAGCCGTTCTCGAACTGCGAGTCGAGGAACACCTCGTCGTAGCGCCCGGTCTGCAGAACCGCCCCTCCGGTCAGCGAGCCGTCCGGGGCGAGCAGCTTGATGAAATCGAAGTAGCGGCTGATGATGCCGCCGGAGTTGGAGATCATCAGGTCGAACAACAGCTCGCGCTGCCCGGGCACCTGGCTCTCCGAACGGTCCACCCCCGCGACGGGGTGGATCCCCCGATAGAGCCGGTCCGCCGGGAAGCGCACGTTGTAGCCGACCCGCGTCGTCTGGTTGCGTCCCCTCTCGCTGCTCTTCAAGCGCACGCCGCAGCCGTAATAGATCTCGCCCTCCCGGTCGATCACCGTGGCGTTGAGGCGGTCGTTGCTCATGACCTCGATCGGTTGACGCTGGAAGGCGCTGTCCGCGGCGGTCATGACGATGCGGAAGTTGTGCTGGCCGCTGGTCGCGGCGAGGCCATCGTCCACCTCGTAGAGCGCCGGGGCGGCGACGCCCGCCTCTGGAACCGTGGAGCTCGCCCCCGGGACGTCGGCCGCCGCCAGGTAGAACGCCACCACCGAACCCGCGGCCTGGCCGGGGATTTGCCCGCTGTAGAGGCCACCCGGACCGCCGACCATCGCGACGCTCTGGAAGGCACCACCATCCACCGAGTAGAACAGGGTCGCCGAGGCGACGCCATCGGGGTCAGCCAAGGTCGCCGAGACCTCCACCGCCTGGCCCGCCGCCGGCACCACCGGGGAATGCGCGAGGCCGGCGTAGGTCGGCCCGATGTTCGGCTCCGCCCGAGAGTTCGGGGCGGAGGGCGTGCCGACGTCCGCCGGGCGATCGATGACGTTCACGTTAGCGCAACGGTTGAAGTAGAGTCGCGTGTGCAGCAGCCGCGACCCCGACACCCAGCGCGCGCGGAAGGAGATCTCGTATTCGAGGCCGTTGGAGATCGCGACGGCAAGCGGGGTCTGAACCTGGTTGTGAATGTGCTCGGTGGGACCGGTGGCGACGAGCCGTAGCACCTTGTTGCCGGAGTCGCTGACGATTTCGCTGTGGCGGTGGTTGCCGATCATGCGCCAGGAGGCGGCGTTATCGAAGGCCGTGTCGGTGAGCCTCTGCACCGCTGCCCCGTCGGGGTCTTCGACGACGCTGATGTCATCGATCAACACCTCGCCTGCCCCCAGCAGCCCCAGGTTGAACTCCCTCCACTGGTTGTCCGGGCCGCGGCTGTTGGCGGCCGTCTCACGATAGCTGTATGTCCTCCACGCCGTCCGGCCAGCCTCGTCGCTGGCCGCCCAGGCCCCGGCCGTCGCGTTGTCCGCGTCGAGGTCGCGCAGCTCCAGGGTCGAACCGCCACCGTCCGCCGCCCCCGGCCAGCGCCCGCCCTCGTAGTAGTGCACCTCGTCGGCCGGGTTCTTGTTCGCGTCCCGCAGGAGAACCCGTTCGCCCTTGCGCGACAGCGATCCGGAAAACTCCCCGAGCAGCCGCGCCCCGGGGTATGCCGCGGTGAAGAGCGCGGCGTCGCGCGCCACGCAGGCGTGCTCCCCGGCGGCGAGGGTCGTGCCCGCCGGGAACGTGAAGTTCACACCGTCGCCGAAGTCCCAGCCGCCCAGGTCGACCGGCGCCGCGCCGCGGTTGGCCAGCTCTATCCACTGGTTGTCCGAGTTGCGCAGGGGCTGCCCCCCGACGGTCGCCGAGAGCGCCGCGCCGAACACCACGTCGCTGCTCGTCGTCCCGGTCTGGTGCACTTCTACCGACAGGCGATTCGCGCCGGACAGCAGGTTGTCGGCGGGAACCACGAGCGTCCGCAGCGCCGCGTCCGTCACCCCCGGGTTCGCCGGGGTCTCCGGCCCGGCCGGGTCGGCGGAGAGGTTGAAGTCCCCCACCCGGACCCCGTTGAGGTAGAAAACCGCCCCGTCATCGACCAGGTGGGTGATCTCCAGCGACCCAGCCCCGGCGAACACCTCCGGTGACACCGTGAAGTCGGTCTCGAAGTAGTAGGTCACCGTCGCCGATGAATAGCCGGTGAGCACCGTCGCCAGCGGCACCGGTAGAGTTCCCGACTCCCAACCCACCGGCGCAGCGCCCGACTTCCAGCCCCCGCCCACCGGGTGGGCAGACGCCGCCCAGCCCACCGGCAGGTCCGCGTCGGCATCGTTGTAACGCCAGATGTCGCCCATCGCCACCAGCGGCACTTCGACCGCAGGGGTCGCCGGGAGGGCTGGCGGGTTGTAGGCGATCTCGCTGATCACCACGTCCCCGTTGAATGTGAAAACGTTGGCTGCCCCCGGAGTCGCCGCCGACGGGTAGAGCCAGGCGTCGCCGCGGCCCGCCGCAAGGCCGCGCAGGCGCCCGGTCACCTCACGCCCGTCGAACACCTCGATCCCGGTCGCCCCGTAGAGGAACACCTTCTCGCCATCAACAGGCCGGAAGCCGAGGGTCGCCTCGTCGAGGAGCAGCAGCGCCCCGGCGGCCAGTTGGCCGGCGGGCAGCGCGTGTTCGCGGGCCGGGTCGCCAGCCGCGGAAACCCTCACCCCCGCCAGGTCGACCGGGGATGCCCCGGCGTTGACGATCTCCACCCAGTAGGGGGACTCCGCTGCCGCCGGCAGCTCGTTGACCAGCAGTCCTGGCTCCGTGCCCGGGGCGGCCGCGGCCACCTCCGCGTCGAGCTCGAGCCCGAACACCACGTCGCTGCTGCCCACCGACTCCTGGTGGAGCTCCACCGAGATCCGGTTCGTCCCGGCGACCAGCGCCCCGGTCGGCAGCGGCACGCCCGCCGAAAGCGCGGTGACCTCCACCCCCCCGGAGGCCAGCGTCGCCGCCGTCACCGCACCGGTCGGCATGTTGACGCGCAGCACCTCCGCCCCGTTGAGGTAGATCACGGCACCGTCATCGAAGCCGTGGCGCAGCTGCAGCGACTGCAGACCGGCGAGCTGCCCCGCGGACAGCTCGAACTCGCGCTCGAAGTAGTAGGTGACGACGTAGGGGCTGTTGAAACCGGGGAAGGTCAGCGCCGTCCCCAGCGGGATCGTGGCACCGCTCTCCGAACCCAGGCCGCCGGTCCCGGAGGCCCAGTCCCCGCCGACCGGATGTGCGACGCCGGCCCAGCCGGCACCGAGGTCGGCACCCGATTCGTTGTATCTCCAAGTATCACCTAGCACCACCAGCGGTGCCGTCGAACTCGCCGGCGGCGCCCCCGGGTCGGGGAAGTTCAGGCCGCCCGGCGTGCCGCCGGCCTGTGCCGAGGCCGCCCAGTTCCCCGGCGGGCCACAGGCGGTGTAGGGGTCGCGCTTGGCCAGGGTCGCCCCGGAGCCATCCGCCGCCGCCGGCCAGCGCCCGCCGTCGCCGAAATCCAGCTCGTCCATCAGCCGCCCGCCCTGGTTGTAGAGGCGCAGCCGCTCGCCGCTGTTGTCGATGCTGCCGGTGAAGGGCCCCAGCTCCCCCGAGCCGGGCGTCTTGGCGACCACGATGTAGCCGCCCGGTTCGACCACGGTGCCCGCCGGGAAGGTGTAGCCGACCCCGTCGACCCGCCAGCCGGAGATGTCGGTCCTGATCCCCATCTGGTTGAAGAGCTCGAACCACTCGCCGGCCTCGGAGGCCCCCCGCGGGTTGTATTGCACCTCGTTGAACACCACCACCGCATCGGGAGACGCCGCGGCGGATGGTGACCAAAGAACTGCTAGCGCGGCCAGCGAGCAGGCCGCCGCACGGGTTCCACGGGGAGATGTCATGAGGATCTGGGGGTTGGGGCGCTTTGATCTGTCGGGGAAACGGGCGTCGCTGGTGGGGCGTGGGGCGGTCGGGCTACGCAAGGACGCCATCGACCACGTGGGCCTCTTCGACCCCCGTGAGCCGGGCGTTCAGACCCTGGAACTTGAAGGTGAAGCGCTCGTGGTCGACCCCCATACAGTGGAGGATCGTGGCGTTCAGGTCGTTGATGTGGACCGGGTCCTTGATAACATTGTAACAGAAATCGTCGGTGGCGCCGTGGACGTGGCCCCGCCTGACCCCGCCGCCGGCCATCCAGATGCTGAAGCAGCGGCCGTGATGGTCGCGGCCGGCGCCGAGCCCGCCCTGGCTGTAGGTCGTGCGGCCGAACTCGCCGCCCCAGATCACCAGGGTCTCCTCCAACAGGCCGCGCTGCTCGAGGTCGCTGACCAGCGCCGCCGATGCCTGGTCGGTGTCCCTGCACTGCGCGGTCAGATGGGGGACGAGGCTGAGGTGCTGGTCCCAGCCACGGTGGAAGAGCTGGATGAACCGCACGTCCCGCTCCGCCAACCGGCGCGCCAGAAGGCAATTGTAGGCGTAGGTCCCCGGCTTCCTGGCGGCCTCCCCATACAGCCTGAAGGTGCTCTCCGGCTCGTCCGACAGATCGACGATCTCGGGGGCCGCCACCTGCATGCGGAAGGCCATCTCATACTGGGCGATGCGCGTCTCGATCTCGGGGTCACCGAAACGCGCGTGGGAGCCGCCGTTTAACGCGGCGAGGTCGTCGAGCATCTCGCGGCGGGTCGCCCGGTCGAGGCCCGCGGGATCCTTGAGGTAGAGCAGCGGGTTCTTGCCGCTGCGGATCAACACGCCCTGGTGGTTCGAGGGGAGGAAGCCGCTGCCCCAGAGCCGGGAGAAGATGGGCTGCCCGGGGTCCTTGCCGCTACCCTGGGAGATCAGCACGACGTATGCCGGCATGTTGGCGTTGGCGCTGCCCAGTCCGTAGCTGGCCCAGGCGCCGAGGCTCGGGCGCCCGGGGATCTGGGAACCGGTGTTGATCAAAGTGATGCCCGGGTCGTGGTTGATCGCCTCGGTGTGCATCGAGTTGACCACCGTGATCTTGTCGGCGATGGCGGCGGTGTGCGGCAACAGGTCGCTGACCCACGTCCCCGAGTCGCCGCGCTGCCGCATCGGCGACACCGGTTTGCAGACCAGGAACTTGCTCTGCCCCGAGGTCATCCCGGTCAGCCGCTGCCCCCCGCGGGTCTCGTCGGGCAGCCCGGTGCCGTGGAGTTTCTCGAGCTCCGCCGAGTGGTCGAGCAGGTCGATGTGGGACGGGCCGCCGGACTGGAAGAGGTAGATAACGCGTTTGGCCGTCCCCTTGAAGTGGGGCAGGTCGCCGCGGCCCAACGCCCCCGCCGGGGCGGCCTCGCCCTCGAGCAGGGATGTCGCCGCCAGCGCGCCGAGCCCGATGCCGGACTGGCCGAGGAAGGTGCGGCGGGAGAGGGCCCTGGCGATGCTCTGGTCGTTCGTCCTCATTGTTTCGTCACTGCTTCGTCCATGTTCAACAACGTGCTGGCCACCAGTGTCCACGCCGCGCGATCCGCCGCAGCGCCCCCGGCGGGGGCCGGGGCTTTGGCGGACGACAGCAGGGCCTCCGCCTCCGCCGTGCGGGCGGCGTAAGTCCGTCGATAGCGGTTTAGCGCACCGGTCAATATCGCCATCTCGTCCCGGTGGAGCGCCCTGCCGAGCACCCGCTCCGCGCCGGCCGCGATGCCGCGTTCCGGCGCGCCCTCGGCCGCCATGATCTCGCCCAGGGCCCGCGCGGCCTCGAGGAACTGCGGGTCGTTCTGCAACACCAGGGCCTGCAGCGGCGTGTTGGTGTTGGGGCGACGGACGGTACAGGTCTCGCGGGTCGGCGCGTCGAAGATCACCATGCTCGGAGGCGGCGAGGTCCGCTTCCAGGCGGTGTACATGCTGCGCCGGTAGAGCGAGCGGCCGCTGCCCGGAAGGAACTTCTGCGAGGTGAACGGGCTGGGGTAACCGTAGTGGCTGACCTCCTCCCACAGGCCGTCGGGCTGATACGGGTAGACGCTCGGCCCGCCGATCTCCCGGTCGAGCAGCCCGGCTGCGGCCAGCGCCCCGTCGCGGACGAACTCCGCCGCGAGCCGGAACCGCGGCGCGCGCGCCAACAGGCGGTTGTACGGGTCTTCCTCCAAGAGCTCCGGCGTGGCGGACGAGCGCTGCCTGTAGGTCTCCGACATGACGATCTGCCGGAGCAGCCGGCGCAGGTCCCAGCCGCCCGCGACGAAATCGGCGGCCAGCCAGTCGAGCAGCTCTGGGTGGGAGGGGTACTCCCCCTGGGCGCCGAAGTCCTCGGCGGTCTTCACCAGGCCGGTGCCGAACAGCATCTGCCAGTAGCGGTTGACGATCACCCGAGGGGTGAGCGGGTGGGAGGGATCGACCAGCCAGCGGGCGAGGTCCAGGCGCGTCGGCGTCCCGCCCCCACCGGCCCGCATCGGCGGGAGCGCCGATGGGGTGCCCGCGACGACCTCGTCCCCCGGGTCGTCGTACGCGCCGCGGTTCAAGATGAACGTCTTGCGCGGCCTGTGGTCCATCACCATCACCGTCGCCCGCCCTGTGTCGGCAACTTTTTGTAAAATCCTCTTCTCGAGATCGAGCTGCTTGGTGAACGTCCTGAAGGCCGGGGACACTTTGGCGAACTCCAGGTTGATCGCCCCCCACTGGACGGGCGAACGGTCGGCGGGCGCCGTCGCGAGGGCGCGATGCAAGACCTCCTCGTTCCGGGGATCGCCCTCCCGCCCGTAGAGCGTCCCCCACAGGCCGGTTCCGTGCTCGCCAAGCTCCGCGGCGTCCTGCCAGCCCGCCGCCGCCCCGGTGCCCCCGGAGACCCGCGCCCGCCAACGCCGGTCGGTAACGACGTAGCCGCTGTCGCCGCTGGCGTTGCGCATCGCCAGGCTCAGCAACAGCCCAGCCGGGCTCCCCTCCCCGTTGGTCGCCCGGACGGAGATCGTGTTCTTGCCGACCTTTAGCCCACGGGCCTCGAACACCTTCGGCCGGGTCCAGTCGTCGGTCGCGCCGACCAACTGCCCGTTGATCTCCACCTCGCAGGCGTTGTCACAGGTGACCCAGACCAGGGCCTCCGGCGGCACCGCAGCCAGATCGAAACGGCGTTGGAATTCCGCGGAGACCGCCTGCCGGTCGGCCGCGGTCCAGATCCAGGCTGGAGGGTCGCCCGGGAACAGCGCCAGCGGGGCGGAGTTCTTCTCCCCCGCTGGCGCCAGCGGCCCGAGCTCCTCCAGCCGCCTCCTCTCCCACTCCCCGCGCTCTGCGGCGAGCCCCTCCGGAGGGAACACCCGTAGCTGGTCGAGCTCAGCGAGGCGGTGACCGGCGTCCCCCCTGACCCGGTCCGCGTCACAGATGGGCGAGGACGCCTCGATCAACGGCGCCGTGTTGGCGTTGGTGGCGCCGTGGCCGGGCTCGCTCGAGGCGTCGAAGAAGGCGTAGAACTGATAGTACTCCCTCTGGGAGATCGGGTCGTATTTGTGATCGTGGCATTGGGCGCACTTCATTGTTAGCCCCATGAACACCGTCGCGACGGTGTCGGCCTTGTCGGCGACGTAGGTGACCCGGTATTCCTCGGGGAGGGTGCCGCCCTCGTGGGTGTTCATGCTGTTGCGCAGGAAGCCGGTGGCGACCCTCTGCGCCTCGGTGGCGCCGGGCAGCAGGTCGCCGGCGAGCTGTTCGACGGCGAACTCGTCGAATGGCTTGTTGGTGAGGAAGGCGTGGATGACCCAGTCGCGCCAGATCCACATGTCGCGGTGGTCGTCGATCGAGTAGCCGTTGGTATCGGCGTACCGGGCGCCGTCGAGCCAGTCGACCGCCAGACGCTCTGCCGCCGCCGGCGACCGCAACAGCCGGTCGACCTGCCGTCCGTATGCACCGGGTCCCTTGTCGGCGAGGAAGGCGGCGATCTCCGCCGGGGTCGGCGGCAGGCCGGTGAGATCCTGGGTGAGCCGGCGCAGGAGGGCGGCCCGATCGGAGGGCGGCGAGGGGCGCAGACCCGCATTCGCCAGGCCCGCCCGGATGTACGCGTCGATCGATCCCCCACCCCGCCGGGCAGCGATAGGTTGGAAGGACCAATGCCCCTCGTATTTCGCACCAGCGTCGATCCACCGCCCGAGGAGCTCTACCTGGGCCTCGCTCAACTCGTGGTTCGAGTCGGTTGGTGGCATCAGCTCACTCTCATCGTC
>JANQMB010000150.1 GCA_028280355.1 Verrucomicrobiales bacterium | reverse complement strand
GCCGCTGGCGTCGCTATCGAGGAAGACGTGCAGGTCGGTGAGGCGGGGTTCGTTGAGCCGTGGCGGGTCGAGCGGGTTGAGCACCAGCGGGTCAGCGTGGTCGGAGCCGGCCGCACCCGGTGGCAGGGCGGATGGCGAGCAGGCGATGATGCCGGCGCATATCCAGTGGATTCGTCGGCGCCCGGTCGGGGTCGGGTGGCGCCCCCTGGATTCCGGGGCGGTCATTTCAGCACCATGTTGCCGATCTGTTGGCCGAGGGCGCGGTAGCTCTCCCACTGGGCGTCGTCGAAGAACTGGTCGATGGTCGGCTGCTGTGGGAAGGGCTCGTTCGACGCGGCGTAGGTCAGGACGTCTCGCGATATTTTTTTCGAGAGGCTGGTTTTGATCATGAGCAACCAGCAGGTCTCCCCGCATCCGTCATACTCCACCTTGGCCAATGCGGCGTGGGGGTGGGGGCCGTCGCCTTTCAGTTTCCTGCCGATGTCGGCGATCGCCCCGATGGCTTTCGGGTTGACCCAGTCCCGCACCAGTTGCGGGGGGGCGTCGGGGCGGGGGAAGGCCGCCCAGCCTGCCTTCTTGGGGTCGGGGTCGATCCATCGGATCTGGGCTCCGAAGTCGATGCGTGCCTGTCGCGTCAGCTGGGCGAGGTCCCCCCAGCGGTAGTCGGGGTCGTATCCGCCGTCGACGATGACCATCAGGGGGACGCGCCGGCGCAGGAGTTCGTAGAGGCCGGTGACATCGAAGTGGCCACCGTCGCTGAGGTACCAAAACCAGCGCGCCGCGCCGTGGAAACGCCCCTGCCATTCGGAGAGCAGGAGGCTCTGCATCCGGAAGGCCGAGATGGGCAGGCGTTTGAGCCGGCGCCAGGCCGAGAGGGGGAAGCGGCCCCGCCGTTCGCCGGCGCGGATCCCGGTGTCCCACCAGTATCCGAGGCGGACGTTGGCGAGCCCCAGCAGGAGCGAGAGGGCGAGCGAGGTCTTGCGGCCCAGGCCGGTGGTGAAGGCCGCGCCCGAGATGGCCATCCACTTGCCGAGGGTGAGGGGCTCCACCTCGGCGCTCTCGCTCGTCTTGGAGCCGAGGACGTGGAAGGCGTTGGGGTCGCCGGGTGGTGCGAGCGCCTTCAGCGCGGTCGGTTTGCGGTCGCCCACCGGCAGCCCGTCGCGCGCGTCGAGCCCCTCGATCCAGCGGCGGCGCTTCTGCCAGCCGGGCAGGTGGTCCGGCGGGGACCACTCGGCGAAGTGGCGTTGGCCGACGGTGACCCCGTGGGGGCCGAGGCACATCGGCAAGGCCTTGCGGTCCTTGACCTGCCGGCCGGAGGCGAAGTCCACGGTGTCGTTGATGCAGACGTTGATCAGGTGCAACGGCCCGCCGTTCTCCTCGGGGTGGTAGTCGGCGAAGGGCGTGTCGTCGTCGGGGTGGGAGAGCTGGACGTTTTTGGCGGTGTTGGAGTTCGGGCTGTGGACACGCTCCTCGTTGGAGGCGCCGAGGAAGGTGCGGGTCAGGCGGGCGGCGTAGGCGGTGTGGAGCGACGAGCGGTTGAGGAACTCGAAGGCCCTCCCCACCGCCAGCGAGAAGGCGAAGGCGAGGGCGACTACGAGCAGGCACCACTCCGGGCGATGGATCGCCAGCGTGTGGGCGAGGAGGTCGAGGGCGAACAGCAGGAAGGCCGCCAGCGGCAGGCCGATCATCTTGGCGATAGAGGCCGAGGAGGGCGCTTTGCCGCGGCCCCCGGCCAACTGCATGGCGCGCATCCCGAGCGTCCGCAGCAGGGGGAGGACCGGCGCGAGAAGGAGCATGACGGCGGAGAGCGTCGCGGTGAAGCCGGCGGTGATCCCCGCCTCCGCGACCCCTTCCGCGACCGATAGGGCGAGGCTGTCGAGGGCGAACCACCCCAGCGCGAGGACGAAGAGTTTGAGGGTCGTCCCGAGGCCGCGCGTCAGCCGGTTGCGGATCAGCGCCCCCCGGTGTCCGTTGACGGGGCGGAGCTTGGCGTCGCCTGAGGGGATCTCGGAGCCGGAACCCCAGCGCGCGGCCTCCTGCCAGATCCAGGATAGGGCGAGGATGGCGACCAGGCCCCCGAAGACGATCCCCCTCGGCAGGACGAGGAGGCAGACCGCACCGGCCAGGACGACCAGCCAAGCCAGCAGGGACCAGGTGGGGTAGGGGCGGTAGGAGTTCGACTTCGGCGCGAGCCAGTAACCGAGTGTCGCCGGCAACAGGGCGAGCCCGAGCACCAGCGCGGGCAGCAGCCACCAGTTCGACCAGGCGAGGTTCTGCGGGTTCGGGAACGGTGCGGCGGGCAGGATCCGCGCGAGCATGGCCGCCCCCCCGAAGACGCCGAACAGGAGGGCTGCGATGATCAAGTGCATGGTGAGGGTGTTGCGCCAGTAGGAGGCGAGGTTCTGGCGCAGGTCCTGGTTCCCCGCGGCGAGGATGTAGTTCGCCTGCGTTCGCAGCCACCAGAGCGGGCCCGAGCGGTTCTCCGTCAATACCTTCTGTACCCGGCCGCAGGGGTCGGTGGCGGATGCCGAGCCCGGCGGCGGCGAGGTGACCGAGGGGCGGGTGAACAGCCGTCCGAGGAACCCGCCGGTGAAACCGCCGCCGGAGACGGTGGACAGAAAATCGACGTCGCGGATGCGGTTCTTCCCGGCGAGGGCCTGCAGCACGCCGAGGGAGAAGGTGGCGCTGCGGATGCCGCCCCCGGAGAGGGCGAGCCCGACGGTTTCCGAGGGGAGCTTGTCGTCGGCCCGCTCCTCCTCTGATCCGGGGTGGGCGATGCGGCGGCGGGCGCGGATCGCCTCGGCCTCCTTCCTCTCGTGGGCGGCGGGATAGACGTACGTGCACTCGTCGGCCAGGATCGTATCGGCCGCCTTCTCGCTGACCATGAAGATCGGGGCGACGATGAAATAGCCGGGGATCTTCGGGAAGACGGAGGCGTCTACCACGCGCAGGCCCTCGACGCCATGGACCCTGAACTTGCTGTCGAGGACGGCGTTCTTGTCGTCCAGTTCCTCTGTGTTGCTCCGCCAGGTATCGGCGCCGATTCGGCAGGTGCAGGAGGCGTGGTGGCCCCAGGCCTGGTGGCGGATCCACTCTTTCAGCTCGCAGGAGTTGTCCTTCAGGTCCGGTCCGGGCTGGACCTCCTCGACGAAGATGTCCGGCTTGGAGGCGTTGACCTTGCGCATGAACTGTACCGCGTCGGCCAGGGCGTCGAGGTCTCGCCTGCTGTTCTCGATGCTCGAGAGCCTTCTCTCTTCGTCGCCGTCGTTCCCCTCGGCATTGTCCCCCTGCGCTTTCTCGTTGAAGGAGTCGAAGCAGATCTCCGGCTGGTCGAAGGGGTTGGTGTTCCACAGCCGCACCGCCCCGGCCTCGTTGTGGGTGTAGGCCTTGAGGATGACCCAGCTCCACAGGTTCTTCTGTTCTTTCGCCCCCCCCAGGGTGGCCTTGAACAGCTCGCGGGACCAGCCCCAGTAATAGCCGCGGAAGGCGGCGGGCGCGCCGAAGGTAAAGAGGTCGGGTTCCTCCTGCCCGGCCTCAGCCGCCGCGGCCGAGCGTCGGATCACCGCCAGCGAGCCCCCGTTGGTGGCGTATAGGCCGCTCTTGTCCTGTAGCCACTGGCGCCGCTCGGGGTCGTCTGGGTCGCCGGGGATGAAGGAGACGCCGTCGAGGGTCGGGAACTCCTCGGCCACCTCGCTGACGACCGTCACCTCATAGCGGTCCTGCAGGTTCCTCCCGACGCCGGGCAGGTGGATCAGCCCGACGTTGTCGGAGCTGGATGTCGATTCGGGGTCCCTTTTCAGCAGTTTGCCCTCGCTGTCGACGAGCCCTTTGATGGGCGGTTGTTTCGCCCCGCCCTGTCTCGCCCTGTCGTTGACAGCCTCCAGGTGGTCCTTGTCGCCGATGCCGCTCAACATGAGCAGCTGGGGGGTGTTGAAGGCGCCCCCACAGAGGATGATCTCGGCGTTGGCGAAGAGTTTCTTCCGCGACCTCGACCGGCTCCCTCCACCCGCCCGCAGCGGGCTGGCTTCGTAGAGGTGGTCGCCCTCGACATATTCCACCCCGGTGGCCCTGGGGGCCTCGTCGCCCATCTCGAACAGGACCCGCGTGACGTGGACCCCCTGGAAGACGACGAGCCTCTCCGGGTGTTTCCGTTGAACTTTGAGCAGGAACTCGCGCACGCCGACCCGCCGGCCCTTGAGGGGGCGGCCGTCCGCGTCTTCGGCGTCGCCGCTCTCGATCCCGGTGGGGATCAGGAAGACCCCCTCGGGGTGTTCGCGGCGTTGGTTGAGGTTGTTCGGGTCGAGGAAACGGGCGGGGCGGAACCTGAGGAGCGCTCGCTTGAGCAGCCGGACCGGGGAGAGGCCACTGTGCAAGACCTTGAGGACGGTGCCGGCCAGGACGCGCAGGAAGGTCCGGTCGCTCTTGGCGATCTTCTCGATCACCTCCGGGGCGATGAAGCTGGTCGGTTGCCAGCCGGAACCCCCGTGGCCCCCGTCGTCGAGGGTCGCCCGAGGGTTGACCTTCCCCGCGATCCACCGTCCGACGATGAAGGCCGGGCCGAGGAGTTTCGCGAACCAGCGCTGGTATCGGTCCAGGTAGAGGCAGCGCTCCATCTTCGCGAAGTAGCCCTGCATGCTCTCGGCGCGCCAGGAGTCGTCGCCGGTGAGGTTGGCGATGTCGTCCCAGTCGCGGTCGTTGGGGGCGACGACGATCATGGCGTGGTGGGCGGTGCAGCCCCCGAGTGCGGCGGTGCGCGGGTAGAGGATCCCCCCGCTGCGCCCGCCGCCCGGCCCCTGGTCGAAAAAGCGCTTGTGGCGCGGGTAGGGCACGGGGTCGCGGGAGGGGTCGAGTGGGTCGGGGATGGCGGTGCCCAGCTTGTTGTATTTCTCGTCCCGCGCCTGGGTTTCGGTGTCGGCGAAGTGGCGGACCGAGAACTGCCAACTCATCTCGGCCTCCTCGGTCGCCGCCCCGTGGTAGCCCGGGACCTGGTGGATCTCGCCGAGCTCCGCGTCTGGGAACTCCTGCGACGTCTGTCCCGCGGGATCGCGGCCGGCTTCGAGAAGGAGCACGCGCCGGCCCGCCTCCGCGAGCCGGGCGGCGAGCGGCCCTCCGCCCGCGCCGGAGCCGACGATGATGTAGTCGAAGGGGCTCTGTCCCGGGCCTTCCCCGGCTTTGGCTAGGAGGTCGTCTGTGCTCATGGGGGTGTTCGCGGGTGGGTTCCGTTCTTGGGCTATAGGGTTTTGAGGAAGGCGATGAGGTTCTCTTTGTCTTCTCCCGAGAGCTCCTCGCCAAACCAGTGTCCGCGGTCGAGGACGAGGTCCGGGCATTTGCTGGCCTCGAGCAGGGCGGGGCCCGCCTCCGCCGCGAAGACGCGGTAGGCCTCCTCCCCCTTCAGCCCTTTTTTCTTGATGGTGAGGTTGGCGCGGGCGAGCCCCACAAGGGCCTGTGGGAGCTTGTCCTTCTTCTCCGGGTCGAGGTTCATCATCAGGTCGACCGGGGTCCCTTTGGGGACCGGGCCGACCTTGATGCCCTTGTATGCCCCGGCGGTCCAGCTGTTGGGCAGGAGGGCGACGATGAGGTTGGTGTCCCTGAGCCGACCGTTGAGATACTTGTTGGCGAGGATTCCCGCACAGGCGGTGACGAGGGCGAGGGCGAGGAAGGCGATCTGGACGGGGCGCCGCAGCAGGTGCCGTGTCAGGGAGAGCCACAGCCCGACCGCCGCCAGTGCCAAGGGGACGAGCCATAGCCAGCGGCTGGCCATCCCGAGCATGTTGGAGGAGGTCATCACGAGCGCGCCCCCCACCGTGCCGCCGCCGGAGCCGAGGCCGGTCAACGCCAGCAAGCCCCCGGTCATCACCGCTAGCAGCAGGAAGACGATCCCCGCGTGGCGGGCTCCGCCCCGGCAGGCGACCCACAGCAGGAGCAGGACCAGGGCGACCCAGATCCAGAAACTGAGGATGGAGAAGATGGGGTCGCCCACGATCCCGCGGATGAGCTGGGGGATGTATCCGGCGGCGAACTGGATATCGACGTCTTGCGGAAGGCGGTAGATATAGCCGGGGTCGCCCTCGGCGGCCGGGCTCCCCCCGTGCCGCAGGTCGCCGTCGGCCACGTAGACCTTGTCTCCCGCGTTGAGGTACTCCGACTGGGTGTAGGTCCGGCGGAGGTCGTCGTAGAGGATCTTGCGGATCCCGTCATCGAAGGCCTCCATGCGGGCGGCGACGCCCGGGTCGTGGTTGTAGAGGCCGAGGGCGTTGTTGTGGAAATACGGTGCCGTCGCCCACAGGCTGATCAGCGAGGGCGGCCGCATGTATCCGGGGCCGCCGCTCTCGCGCCCGTCGGTGAACTCGGCGTTGGTCCCGTACCGGTCGGGGGCGACGTTGGAGAACAGGTTGTAATACCTGATGGGGCCGACCGACCCCATGTTTTTGAAGGTCCGCGAGGAGTAGTTGTCCCAGACGTTGCCGTCCATGGCGTTGGTGGCCAGTGCGCGGGCGGCGTTGGTGCCGACCAGGGTCACCGGGACGCGCAGCTCGTTGGACAAGAAGTTGCCGTCGAGGAAGGGGTCCTCGACCCCCACGGGGGGCGGGTCCCCGGCGAGCCTACGGATGCGTTTCCGGTAGTCCCGGAGGGCGGGGCTCTTGCGGAACTCCTCCCAGTCGAGGTAGTCCATGGGCAGCGTGTAGACCGGGGCCTCGCCGTCCCCGGGCTTCGGGCTCCGCGACCACCCGCCCTCCATCTCGCGCGCGAAACGCAGGTCGAAGCCCGCCGGTTGTTTGCCCGAGTGGCAGATCGCGCAGTTGTTCAGGAACACCTCGCGCCCCGCATCGACTTTGGGTGGGGGATCGAGGAAGCGCCCGGCGTCCGGTGCGCTCTTGAGCTTCATCGCCTGGGTGCTCTTCGGCACCGGTGGCTGCCCCCCCTCCTTGGGCTCGGTGCCCAGGGTGAAAAAGTCCGCCATATAGGGGACGCGGCGGGTCTCGTTCACCATCCAGTGGACGGAGTTCGTCCGGCAGGTGGCGACGCTGAACGGCCGCTGCGGCCGGAACCCGATGATGGGGTTATCGACGTTGCCCCATTGCTCCGAAAAGGTCCCGATGTTCAGGGGCACCCGCGCCAGGGCCGGCAGGACCCCGACGCTGTCCTCGCCCGGGAAGAGGACCATCGGGCACTGCAGCGGGGCGGGCGGGTCGGTCTCTTTCTTCCCGAGGAAGAGGAGGTTGGCGCCGCTCTGGATCTCGGGCGGTTTGGTCTCGGCGCGCGCCAGGCGTGCCGGCACGTCGAAGATCGCGTTGATGACGTTGGTGTTGTTGAGGTGGTCGGTGCTGACCAGGGAGGTGTCGATCGTGCCCGGGGGCTGGCTCCTCAGGACGTGATGGAGGAAGTTCGACTTGGTGGCGCGGTTGGCGAAGGCCGGTTGCGGCAGCCAATACTGGTTGCCGATGATCGACGAGAGGTTCTCCCACTTAGGGGCCTCCGGGTCATCGGGGGGGAGGAG
>JANQMB010000138.1 GCA_028280355.1 Verrucomicrobiales bacterium | reverse complement strand
GGCCAAGCGGCCTCCCCAACCGTCAGGCGTCCTTCTCGACCCACCGGTAGGTGCCGCTCACCTCGCCCTCCTCCTCGACCCACTCGCCCTCGAAGCTGGCCGCCACCTTCTTCTGCCACTGGTCCCTCTGGATCTCCGAGAGCGCCCGCTGCGAGCGGTTGGCGATGTCGGTCATCAGGAACACGCGGTCGGCGTTCTCCGCGTCCACCGTCCGCACCACGTAGTCCCCGTAGTCGCCGGCCGGGCGGTTGCGGACGCTCAGCAGCCCGAGGTGGTTCTCCCCCACCAGCCGGTTGTCCTTCAGCTCCTGGATCTCCGCGCCCCGGTCGCGCACGCGCTTCGCCGCCTCGTTCCGGTTCGCAGCCTCCTTCGCCTCCGCCTCGTTGTCGCCCTTGTACTGATACACGTCGACGCGCATCGTGAGGTCGATCTTCACCGGGTCGAGCTTGATCGGCTCCTCCGTCCCAACGTTGATGTTGAACGCTTTGCAGCCCGCCCCGCCGAGCGCGGCCGCGAGGAGGGCGACCGGTGACAATCGGGCTAGGCGGGATCGCATCGACAGGGCTCGTTGGTTCGACCCCAGGTAACGGGAGATCCGGCATTCCGACAAGTCGCAATTGTGCCCCCTTCCGGGGGGAATGACGAAGGCCTAATGACGAATGTCCAATGAATGCCCAATCCCAAATGCCCCGCCCCCGCCGGCCGACCCTTGGAAAATTCGGCGTTGGGATCTGGTCATTCCAGAGGGCAACCGGAGGGGCGGCATCTTGCCGCCCTGTTGGGAACGCGTCGATCAGGCGGCAAGATGCCGCCCCTCCTCTGTGTCCTCAACCACCCAGACCCGCCCCGAGGGGACAGCGCGTATTTTAAAAACTCTAGTGCGCCTCCAGCCAGTTCCCCCCGATCCCGGTATCCACCACCACCGGCACCTCGAGCGGCAGGGCGGACCGCATCGCTTCGACGACGAGCTCGACGACCTCGTCCCGCTCCTCGCGGTGCAGGTCGAACAGCAACTCGTCGTGCACCTGCAGGATCATCTTGCTGCGCAAGCCCCGCCCGCGCAGCGCGGCGTCGACCCCGACCATCGCCAGCTTGATCATGTCGGCCGCGGTGCCCTGGATCGGCGTGTTGATGGCGGTGCGCTCCGCGGCGCCGGCCACCATCTTGTTCGAGGAGTTGATGTCGCGCAGGTACCGCCGGCGCCCCGTCAGGGTCTCGACGTACCCCTTCTCCCTGGCCGCGGCCACGGTGTCGTCCATGTACGCTTTGACGCCGGGGTACTGCTCGAAGTAGGACTCGATGATCGCCGCCGCCTCGCCGCGCGGGATGCCCAGGCGCTGTGACAGCCCGAAGGCGGAGATGCCGTAGATGATCCCGAAGTTGACGGTTTTGGCGCCGCGCCGCATCTCGGACGTCACCTCGTCCAACTCGGTGCCGTAGACCCTCGCCGCGGTCGCCTGGTGGATGTCGAGCCCGTCGCGGAAGGCCTGCTGCATCCCGCCGTCGCCGCTGATCGAGGCCATCACCCGCAGCTCGATCTGCGAGTAGTCCGCCGACAACATCTCGAACTCGTCGCCGCGCGGGACGAAGGCCTTGCGGATCTCGCGCCCCTGTTCGGTGCGCACCGGGATGTTCTGCAGGTTCGGGTTGTTGGACGCCAGCCGGCCGGTCGCGGTCATCAGCTGGCCGAAGCTGGAGTGCACCCGCCCGGTGCGCCGCGCCACCGCCCCGGGCAGGGCATCGACGTAGGTGCTCTTGAGTTTGGTCGACTCGCGGTATTCAAGGATGGCCTCGACGATGCGGTGCTCGCCGGCCAACGACGCCAGCACGGCCTCGTCGGTCTTGTATTGGCCGGTCTTGGTCTTCTTCGGCTTCTCGACCAGCCGCAAGTCATCGAACAGGACCTCGCCGAGCTGTTTGGGGGAGTTGAGGTTGAACTCCCGCCCGGCGAGCCCCGTGATCTCAGAGCGCAGGGCCGCGATCGCCGCGTCCAGCGACACCCGGATCTCGTCGAGCACGCCGGTGTCGAGCGCGATCCCCTCGCCCTCCATCGCGGCCAGCACCGGCACCAGCGGCGACTCGATCTCGTAGAACACCTTCTCCTGCCCCCCGTCCGCCAACATGCCGCGCAGTTTGTCGGCCAGCTGGAAGGTCACGTCGGCGTCCTCGGCAGCATAATCGGCGAGCTTCTCCGCGGGGATGTCCTCCATCGTCCCGCCGATCAGGCTCATCTGGCCGTCCTTCTCGTCGCCGTCGCCCAACAGCGACTTCAGCGAGATCGGCGTATATCCGAGCATCGACTCGGCGAGGTAGTCCATCGAGTGCCGCTGCTCCGGCTCGACCAGGCTGTGCGCGAGCATGGTGTCGAAATACGGGCCGGCGACCTCGCAGCCTGCCCAGCGCAGCACCGCCAGGTCGAACTTCAGGTTGTGGGCGACTTTCTCGACCCCCTCCTTCCCCAGCAGCGGCGCCAGCTCGGCGAGCACCTCCGCCCTGCCGGCCGCGTCCCGCGGCACCTCGAAATAGCACCCCGTGCCCGGCGCGGCGGAGAACGCCACCCCCAGCAGCTCGTCCTCCATCGTGTCCTTGCCGGTGGTCTCGGTGTCGAAACAGAACCGTTCCGCCGCCGCCAGTTCGCCGACCGCGCGGGCGCGCCCGGCGGCGTCGCCCGCCGCGATCCGCCGGTAGTCGTGCTCGACCTCGTCCAGGGTCTTCAGCTTTGCAGTCAGCTCCCCCCCCTCGCCCTCCGAGGTTTCGAAGCCGCGCCCGGCGACGAATTCCTCGCCGAGCAGGCGCTTGCCGATCGAGCTGAACTCGAGCTCCACGAACAAGCTCGACAGTGCCTCCCGGTCGGGCCCGCCGACCTCCAGCGCCGCCCAGTCCAGATCGACCGGCGCGTCCAGGATGATGGTCGCCAGCTTCTTCGAGAGCACCGCCTGCTCGCGGTTGGCCTCGACGTTCTCCTTCTGTTTGCCCTTGAGCTGGTCGGTCGCCTCCAACAGGCCCTCGACGCTGCCGAACTGCGCCACCAGCTTCTTGGCGGTCTTCTCGCCGATCCCCGGCACCCCCGGGATGTTGTCGCTGGCGTCGCCCCAGAGACCGAGGATGTCGACCACCTGCGAGGGCTGCTCGACGCCCCACTTCTCCCTCACCTCGTCCAGGCCGATCTTCTCCGGGTCGCCGCCGGCGCGACCCGGCTTGTACATCGTCACGTGTTCGCCGACGAGCTGGGCGAAGTCCTTGTCGGGGGTGACCATGAACACCTCGCAGTCCCCCCCGGCGGTCGCCCTGTGGGCCAGGGTGCCGATGATGTCGTCGGCCTCGAAGCCGTCCTTCTCCAGCACCGGGAGGTTGAAGGCCCCGACGATCCGCTTCACCTGCGGGATCGCCGCCGCGAGGTCCTCGGGCATCGCGTCGCGCTGCGCCTTGTATTCCGGGAACAGCTCGTGCCGGGGGGTCGGCGCCTGGGTGTCGAAGGCCACCGCCAGGTGGGTGGGCTTCTCCCGGGTGAGGAGGTCCACCAGGGTGTTGGTGAACCCGTATGCCGCCGAGGTGTTGACCCCTTTCGAGCTGTAGATCGGGCTGCGGATCAGGGCGAAGTGGGCGCGGTAGAGCAGCGCCATGCCGTCGAGGAGGAAAAGTCGTTTGGCCATCGGGATTGACCCCGCTAGTCGATAGCATATCCGGCGGGGGTGAAAGCGAAATCCACGGCCGACTCGCACCTTGAAATCCCCCTCTCCCGCCCCCATCGTCACCGATATATGAAATGGTTTCTCATCCTCCTCGTGCTCGGCGGCGCAGGATACGCGTTCTACGTCTTCCAAGACGAGATCTTCGACCTGGTCGACGGCGACAAGGACAAGCCCGGCGAGGAGCAACCCTCCGGCGGTGGGGAGCCCGAGCAGCCCGGCACCTCTTCGGAGGGCGGCGCCCCGGCGAAACCCTCGCAGCGGGACGAAGGGAACAAACCCAGCAAGCCGCCGAAACCCGAAAACGACCCGATCGCCCAGCGCTACCCCCTCCCCGACTTCAAGCCCATCGAGGAGCTCGTCGGCAACTGGAACGAGGTCCCGCCCTCGGCCTTCCCGCGCGAGGTGACCCTCAAGAAGGACGCCAAGTACATCATCGCCGGCGGCGCCGGGAGCTCGAAGGCGAAGGCCGGCAGCAAGGCGACGGCGCTCTCGCTCACCGCCGGCCAGCTGGTCATCGCTCCCCGCAAGGAGTCGCCGATCCGCGGCCGCATCCCGATCGACGACACCAGCTTCAAAGCCGAGCTCGCCAAGGCCTATGACCTCTACAAGCAGCGCAAGCGCAAGGAGGTGTTGGAGCAGCGCAAGCGGGCCCGCGCGCTGCCCGCCACCGAGCCCACCCCGCCACCCGCGAGCTCCGGCGGGGGGAGAACCGTCATCCAGCGGGGCAGCAAACCGCCGCAGAAGCTGCTCGCCGAGTACGAGGCGAAGATCGGCAAGATGCCGGAGCGCGGC
This sequence comes from Verrucomicrobiales bacterium, assembly GCA_028280355.1. Lineage (GTDB taxonomy): Bacteria > Verrucomicrobiota > Verrucomicrobiia > Verrucomicrobiales > DEV007 > JANQMB01. The sequence goes on along the minus strand of JANQMB010000138.1, from coordinate 9,968 downwards.
AACGACGGCCGGGTCACCCTCATGGTGCAGAGTATCCGCAAAGGCGACGTCTCCGAGATCAAACTCGACGAGATCCGCCGTTGGGGACCGGTGCGGTACGAGCTGGTCGAGGGGCAACCCTACTGGACCGGCACCGTCAGCTACAAGACCAGCAGCCTTTTCGGCACCTTCGACACCGAGGCCATGGCGCTCATGCGCAATAGCGAAGTGGTCACCTGGGTCTACACCGGCTCGCTCGAGGAAGTACCGTAAAGAAGTGTGCTAGTGTTCAGTTTTCAGCAAGAGGCCGGAAGATAGCCGGACGCCCCTGGGAACCGCGTCGTTTGCCGCGTCAGCGTCTTGCTGAACACTGAAAACTGAACACTGACAAACTCCTATTTAGGTAACCTCGGCAGTTTCAGCCACTTGCGCTCCTGGGTGAACTCGCGGGCGGAGGCCACCCAGACTAGGGCTTTTTTCCCGTCCCAGAAGTCGGCGCCTTTGTAGATCTGCCGCTGCGCCTGGCTGCTGGAGCCGCGGGAGGCGGCCAGGTAGACTTTGAAGCCCAGCTTGGCCTGCAGGTGGTCCGGCACCCCGGCGCCGGTCATCAGCATCTCGCCGCCCTCGTGGAAGATCAGGGTGTGGCTGTCGCCCAACAGGATCACTGGGCTCGCCGCGTCGTCGGGTTTGACCGGGGACACCTTGGACACCGAAACCTTCTCAGCCGGCCAACCGGCACGTTTGTCGTCGGGGATCAGGTCGCCCTTGATCTCGACCTCGATGGGATCCGCCACGGTGAAGTTCTGAGCCGCTGCCTTCGCCGCCTCGGCGACCCAATCCTCGCCGCCCAGTTCCTCCGCCACCAGCGAGGCGATGAGCTCGCAGGTCGAGGGCGCGGGGTGCGAGTCGGTCATGCAGTAGCTCGGCGATGCCTCGTCGGCGCGCGCCGCGCGCAGCACCGGTTCGAGGTCGATGACCGACACGCCGCCGTCGCTGAGGCGCTTCAGGAACGGCGCGGTGGCGGCGACGCTCCCGGCGTCGGCGCCGGCGGCGAACTTGTCCGGATAGATCGCCGCCTTGGGCGGCACGGGCACGAAGATGAACTTTACGCCCAAGGCCGACAGCTTCTCGTTCAGCGCCAGCAGGACCGGCACGGGGTCAGTCCCCGACCGGCTCACCTCCCCCCAATCCTTCTCCCAGAACTTCCCGGCGCCCAAGTGGGCGAGCTCCGACTTCAAGAACAGCCAGCCCTCGTCCGCCCCCCGCACCCAGCGGGCCTTCGCCTCCTCGGCTTTCTCGGCCGCGGCGGCGCAGGCTTTCGCAAACGAAGGGGCGTCGAGGCTGAACGCCAGCTGCGGCGCCGATAGTGCGAGCGCGGCGGCCAGCACGGTTTTCGTCTTGGGCATCGTTCTCATTCGGGTCGTTGGATCTTCGGTGGGCTTATGTCGAAATAGACCTTCGCATCAACATCGGACAGCTCGTTGAAACTGCGCTCGCTCCTCAGCTCAGGGTGCTCGCCGAGGGGGTCGATGGTCAGCGGGTAGCTGGCGCCGATCTCCTCGGGGAGGCCGGCCGCCTGGATGCGGTCGAGGATCACCCAGTGGCCGACCGCGACCCGCCCTTCACCGAACTCCCCCGATTCGACGGATTCGATCTCGTAGAGGTGGTAGACCAGCGCCCGCCGGTAGGTGCCGATCTCGTCCACCTCGGGCCGGCGGGTGACCTCGACGAGCTTCCCCACTACCTTCGCACGCCCGGCGACCGGCTCCCGTCGGAGCTCGCCCGGCGGTGGCACATCGACCGCCCCCTCGTAGATCGCCAGGCGCTCCAACCGCCCGTGCCAGCCCCCCCCGAAACGCAGCTCCGCCACCGGCTCGCCCCCTGTCAAACCGACTGGCTCCGCTACTCGCTGAGCCTCTACCGGCTCGCCATCGATCCTCGCGACCAACTCCCCCCCCGCGATCCCCAATACGAGATGCAGGGGGACTCCCGGGGTGAGTTCGCCAAAGCTCGTCAGCTGTTCGCCGCCGCCCTCCGCCGGCGCCCCCCATTGCAGCCGGCCGCCGACCTGGCGCAGGTGGCGCGCCCCAAATTGCAACACGGTGCCGTCCTCCGGGGCGGGGGTCAGCACGGCCTCGATGGTCAACGACTCGCAGGCATCGAGATCGGCCGCCGTGACCGACTCCGCCACGAAGTACCCCTCTCCCGGCGCCAGGTCGAACCGTCGCCCGTATCGCGCCGCGCCCTTCGCGACCACCCGGCAGAACTTGCCGCCGACCTCGATGCTCTCCCGGCTGTCGCGCCAGGCGAACACCAGCCCCTCCCGCGGGGCCGGCCAGGTCCTGGTGGCCGGCGGGTCGCCCACCCCCGACGATGCCGCATCGAGATCGAGCGCCACCTTTTCCCCTCCCTCGATCCAGACATCGGGGTAGAGGTCGGCGCGGGCGTTGTCGGTCAAGCGGTGCCAGGCCTCCACCGACTTCAGGTCGGCGGCGAACTTGGCGAGATAGACCTCGATCTTGTCGGCGCCGGCCTTCTGCTTGGCGAGATACGGTCCGGTGAGTACCGCGAAGCGCGGGTGGTTGGTCCAGCGCGGATGGTAGACCCGATGCCGGGCGAGGTCGGGGTGCCCGTTCAGGGCGAGCTTCGCCAGCGGTTTCCCGTCCGGGGTATAAAAGTCCACGTTCTGATGTGCCCCCTCGAAGACCCAGGCGACGCCGCTCTCGTCGGGCGCGATCGAGGTCCAACAGCCGCTGCCGATCCGGGTGAACGCCCCGGACTCGCGGTCGACGACCCCGGCGTCGGGCCAGGGGAACAGCCCGACCATCTTCGCCCCGTCGCGCGACAGCCGGAACGACCCGGCGCCGACCTCGGAGCGCTCCCAGACGGTCTCGCGCTCGCCGGGCGCGTCGAGCCGGAAACGCTCCAGCCGCGTGCCCTGCATGATGGTGGTCTTCGCGGGCTTGATCCCGTCCACCACGTAGACCCAGACGGCCCCGCTCGCGGGATCCCGCCACAGCGCCTCCGCGAAACCGGCGCCGAGCTCCCGCAGGCCGGAGCCGTCGAAGCCGACGACGAAACAGCGGGGCCGGAACCGCCGCTTGCCGGAACTCTTCTTGTCGACGCCCTTGTCGGAGAACACCACCTGCCCCCCGTCCGGGGTGAAGAGGGGACGCGCGTAGCTCCCGACCTTATCGAGGATCGCCCGCGCACCCCGCCCGTCGGCGCTGTCGAGCCCCATCAGTTTCAAGCTCCCCCCCGCGGCATGCTTGTCGATCTGCCCCGCCTTCTGCTGCTGCACCCAGACCGCCCGCGCGCGCGCACCGACGAAGGTGCCAAACGACGACTCGTCCGCCCCCGCCCCACCGCACCCTGACAGAGACACCAGGGCCGCGACGGCCAGGGCGATGGGGATCTGGCGCGAGCCGCGGCCGGTCATGCGCCCGCCTCCATCTCGAGAAACCGCTCCCTCCACTCCTCGTTGGTGGCGTCCGCCAGCTTGCGGTAGGTCAGCGGCTTGACGGTGAAACCCTCGGGCGTCGCGATGCCCAACTCCGCGAGGATCCCGGCGACCCCCGCCTCGTAATCGTCCGCGAACTGCTCGTACCCCACCTCGATCGGCGTGATCCCCGCGTCGCGGAAGAACTCGCCCCACGATTCGTCCTCGCGCTCGAAGCGCTCCTTGCACTTGCGGATCTCGTCAAAGTCGAACTCCGGAACCTGCCCCTCGGCGCCGCGCTCGCCCTGCTGCAGCGAGTTGTAGACCTTGGTCTGTTTCGCCTTCCACATCGAGATCGCCTGCCGCAGCTTGTCGCCCCGCCGCACCCACAGGTATCGCAGTGCCGGGAACACGCGCTCCAGGGTGTCCCTCACGCCCTCCTCGGGGAGGCCCACGGCCTCGGTCAGCGGCCCGAGGTGCGCCCACATGATCTTGCCGCCGAAGACCCCGTTGGAGGTCGCCCGACTCTCGACCAGCTCGGCGAGGTATCCTGCGTAATCGCTCGCGGGGTCCGCCGCCAGGCCGTGCTCGGCGGCGATCTTCTCGGCGCGGGTCGGCGAGAAAAACTCCTGCGGGCGACCGCAGAGGTCGGTATGCCACAGCGCCTGGCACAGCAGGTTGCTGCCGCTGCGGTGGGTCGCACAAACGAGATAGCTGGTCATCGGTCGCCCTCCCCCTATCGTCGCGCCCCCGCCGGCACAAATGAAGATTTCTTTCTCGGCCGGCAGCGGGCTTGAGCCGCGGGCGCTACAGATAGCGCCCCCGCAGGTGCTCGAGATGGGCGTCGGCGGACAGCGGGGCGCCGGTGGCCGCCTCGATCAGATCCTGCGGGAGCATCTGCGAGCCGTGCCGGTGCACTTTCTCGCGCAGCCAGCCGAGCAGGGTCGCATACTGCCCCGACGCCAGCTCCGCCGGGATCTCCGGTCGCTCGCAGCAGGCGGTGGCGAACAGCTGGGCGGCACCGAGGTTGCCCAGGGTATAGGTCGGGAAATACCCCAGCGCCCCCATGCTCCAGTGGATGTCCTGCAGGCAGCCCTCGGCATCCCGCTTCACCTCCAGGCCGAAGAACTCGCGGAATTTCGTGTTCCAGTAGGCCGGCAGGTCGGCCACCTCCAGCTCGCCGCCGATCAGCGCCCGCTCGATCTCGAACCGCAGGATCACATGCAGGTCGTATGTTGCCTCGTCCGCCTCGACGCGGATGAACGAGGGCTGCGACCTGGCGGCGGCGGCGGCCAGGTCGTCGGCCGACCGGTCACGCAGCGCGTCGAAATGGTGCGCGGCCCGCGGGAACCAGTGCTCCCAGAAGGCGGCCTGCCGGCCGACGTGGTTCTCCCAGAGGCGGGACTGCGATTCGTGGATGCCGAGGGAAACCGAGCTGCCGGCCGGCGTCCCGTAGTGCTCCTCCGGCAGGCCCTGTTCGTAGAGCCCGTGGCCGGCCTCGTGCAGGACGCCGTAGAACGAGCTGCTGAAGTCGCCGCTCTCATAGCGCGTGGTGAGCCGGGTGTCGCCGGGCGCCAGCCCCGAACAGAACGGGTGCGCGGTGGTGTCGATCCTGCCGCCTTCGAAATCGAAGCCGATCGCCTCGGCGACCTCGCGGTTGAAGGCCCGCTGCGCCCCCTCCGGATAGTCGCCGTGCAGGAGGTCGCCCGGCACCGCCTCGGAGCGCCGCGCCGCGGCCTGTCCGATCTCGACCAGCTGTGGCTTGAGCCGCCCGAACAGCTCCGCCACCCCAGCAGTGGTCGCGCCGCGCTCGTAGGACTCCAGCAGCGCGTCGTAGGGCTCCTCGCCGTATCCGAGCAGCTCCGCCTTGCGCCGGTTGATCTCGACGACTTTCTCGAGATGCGGGCGGAACAGCCCGAACTCCGACTTCGCGCGCGCCTCCGCCCAGGCCGGCATGGCCAGCGCGCGGGCGCGCTCCGCCTCCTCGACGAACTCGGCCGGCAGCTTGGTGGAGCGGTCGTACGACCAGCGCCAGTCGCGCAGGTTGGCCGCCTCCACACCCCCCGGTTCGAGGCCGGCGTCCTCGCAGTCGGCGATCCAGCCGCCCACCTCCTCGGCGACGAACAGCCGGTGCACCTTGCCGCCGAAGAAGGCGCACTGCTCGGCGCGGTAGGCCTGCCCCCTCCTCGGCAGGAAGGTCTCCTGGTCCCATCTCAGCAGCGAGGCCGTGCTCTGGTAGAGCGCGATCTCCCGGCAGCGCTCGACGATCTTGTCGTAGGAAGGGTGTGGCATCCGGCCACCCTGCCCCATCCCCGGCCGGGCGAAAACAAATTCCTGACATTCTGCCGATTCCACTCAAAGGTTCCTCGCTCCCCATGGCGGCCTCTTCCTCAAACCTGCGGCTCCCCGACTTCATCGGCATCGGTGCGATGCGCGCCGGCACCAGCTGGCTGCGCAAACAGCTCGCCCGCCACCCCGGGATCTGGACCGCGACGCCGAAGGAGCTGCACTTCTTCGACCGCCACTTCACCGACCGCGCCGAGGACTACGCCGAGCACTTCGAGACGGCGCCCGCCGGTCTGGTGGCGGGCGAGATCACCCCCGCTTACGCCATCCTCGACGACGACAAAATCGCCACCGCCCGCCGCTGGATGCCGGGGGCCAGGCTCCTCTTCATGCTGCGCGACCCGGTCGAGCGCGCCTGGTCGCACGCCCGCAAGGACTTCCCCCAGTTCCACGGCAAGCCCGCCGAGGAGGCGGAGGCCGACGAGCTGGTGGCATTCGTCGAGCAGCCGCAGGTCGCCGCCCGCGGCGACTACCTCGCCTGCCTGCGAAACTGGCTCGCCCACTTCGACCGCGCCCAGCTGTGGTGCGGCTTCCTCGAGGACGCCGCCGACAACCCCGTGCCCGTCCTCACCGGCCTCTTCGAGTTCCTCGGCGTCGACCCGGAACAGGGCATCGACCGCGAGGCCGCTTCGCGCCGCGAGAACACCCGACCCGACGCGCCGATCCCCGGGGCGCTGCGCGAACACCTCGCCGACCGCCTCTACCGGCAGAACGACACGCTGGCGGATCTCCTCGCCCGTGACCTTCCCTGGGGTTAGACACCCCCCGGCCTTCCCCAGCGGCATACATCGCCCGACGGCACGCTTCTCTCGGCCGCACTGGTAGGGCGCTCTCGCCGAGAGCGCCGATGGCCCAGCGTCCAGATCGCCCCAACGAAAACAACTCGCCCTAAGGCGACCAAAAAACCGCCCCCCCTCAAGCGTCGTAAAACAGCGCCAAGCTCGCGGTGTAACCGTGCACGTAGTTGGTGCCCCCCACCGGACCGACTTCACCGTTGCAGAAGAACCCGCCCACCGGCACCCGGCCGAACACCTCCTCCACCATCCCGGCGTCGTGGTTCGGCACGCCGAACATCTGCGACCCCCGCCCCGCGCAGCTGAACAGCAAGCCGCCGAAGGGTTCCCCCCGGGACTGGAGCTGCTCCAGGCACAGCCGCCGGAGCTCGGCGTCCGCCGCGTCGCGGTCGCGCACCTGGAACTGCACCGTCTGCCCGACCCGCGGGAAGGCGCCCACAGCCAACGCCCCAGCGTCGGGGTCGCCGCCGAGAATGCTGCGCACCAGGAAGTCCCCCGTGCCGTGTTCGTCGCCATATTCGTCGATCGCCAGCCCGACCAACATGTTGTAGCGGGCGATCTCCTGATCCTCCTCGCTCAACTTCGCAAAAGTGTCCTCCAGGACCTCGTAGGCGCCGCGTGAGCCGATCCCGTAGAGCAGGTTCGCATCGGCGCCGGTCACCGTGTAGGCCTCGCCGACCGGACGGCAACCCTGGCTCACCAACCCGCCGAGCCGCACCCCACCGGCGAAGCTCACGGCCAACGCCCCGGCCTCCCCGCCACTGCCAGCATCGAGCAGGAACGCGTCCGCCTCACCCGCATTCCCACTGGCCAGGCCTCCGTAGATCGGTTCGCCGGGGTAGCTGGCGTTGAAGCCGCGCAGTAGCGACTCCTGATCCATCGCGAAGGGGTTGCCGACCAACACCCACCCCCCGGAACGCCCTGCTTCGACGCCGAAACGATCCTCCCAGAACTTCCCCCCGCTGGCCGCCTCGACGTCCTCCTGCGCGACCCGGGCGACGTGGATCTCGGTGTTCGGCAACCGCAGCCCCAGCAACGAAAAGCCCGAGGCGTTCTCGTCTTCCTGCCCCGTCCCGATCAGCCCCCAGCCAGAGCAGCCCACCACCACCGGCGCGTGCCCGTAGACCTGAATCACCTCGAGGAAATCCGCCACGTGCCCGCCCCAATCCGGGCTGGCGAAGGCGAACACACAATCCGGCGCCCCGCCCAGGCTCTCGCGCATCCCCTCCACCGCCGCGCGGACGCGCCCCTCGTCGAAGGTCGTCAGGGCGACCTCGGAGAAGGCACGGTTCGATTCCTGCATAGGTTCTGATCGGGGGGGATCCCCCACAGCCACGCCGATGCCCGCCGGTACCGCAATCGGAAAATCCCCCCTCCATGCCCCCAGCGCCCCTCTCCTCAAAACCGGCCGAAACCCGCCGCTGGCCGACGAATCCCCTTGCCTCCGTCCCCCCAGCCCCCCTAAGATCGCAGGAAACCCATAACAGAGAGAAGGAGGACAGCATGGCGTTGAAGATCGGAGGGATCGAGTTCTACACGGGGCCCAAGGAAGTCGGTGGCCCGGATGACTTATTAGCGGCGATCGTCGATTTCATCGACGGGGCGAAAACCAAACTGCGCATCGCCGTGCAGGAGTTGGACAGCCGGCCGATCGCCGAGGCGATCGTGCGCGCCCGGCAGCGCGGCGTCTCCGTCCAGCTGGCGCTCGAGGGCGACTATCTGAAGACCGAGAAAGTGGTCGCCGACCCCTTCTCGCCCGGCGGCCAGAACGAGCACAACCGCTTCCTGCAAAACGCCATCCTGCGCACGGCGGTCGATGTGAAGAGCGACTTCAACACCGCCATCTTCCACCAGAAGTTCATCATCCGCGACGGCAGCGCCGTGCTCGGCGGCTCGGCCAACTTCACCGAGACCGGCGTCACCCGGAACCTCAACCACGTCGTCATCTTCCACAGCCGCAAGATCGCCAACGCGTACGCGAAGGAATACCGCGAGATCCGCCAGGGGCGGTTCGGCAAGCGCAGCGTCGACCGCGACGAGAAGCCCACCGAGACCAAACTCTCGGAGATCCCCATCAAAGTCCTGTTCGCCCCCGACCACGCGCCGGAGATGGAGATCATGAAGCAGATGCTCAAGGCGGCGAAGCGCATCGACTTCGCCATCTTCACCTTCTCCAAGTCCTCGGGCATCGACGACACGATGATCCGCCTCTCCACCGACGGCCTGCCGATCCGCGGCGCCCTGGAAGGGCGGGCGGCCAACCAGAGATGGGCGGCGACCCGCCCGGTCAAGAACGCCGGCGCCGAGCTCTTCACCGTGCCCTCACAGGGCAATCTCGGCAAACTGCACCACAAGCTGATGGTGATCGACGAGCAAGTGGTGATCGCCGGCTCCTTCAACTACACCGGCCCCGCGAACGCCACCAACGACGAGAACATCGTCGTCATCGGCGACCTCGAGAGCCCACCCGGCCAGTCCCGCAACGACCAGCGCAAGCTCGGCAGGTTCGCCCGCAAAGAGATCGACCGCATCATCACCGAGTTCGGCAGGGCGCTGTAAAGCTGGAGGCTGAGTTGGGGGCACCCGAGGATTTCAGGCAGCCTCCCAGACGCTCCAGGAAGCAGCAGCTGAAGTTTTCGGGTGTTGGACGAGGTTTCTCTTGTTCTGCAACCACGCCGGATCATCATCTGCGCGACATAGCGACATCGCTGGGCGGCTCGCATCCATTACCGAATTCGGCGCGGCGAACTCCATGAGCATCCCTGCCATGGGAGAGACCGCAGGTTAACCGGGACAGCGCCACGAGGCGGGCTAGGCGTTTGGGTGTTGGGTCAGAGTAGGCGAGCTTTCACCGCAAACAACGCCGACCGGTTGGCGTTTCAGCACAGGTTGTAGAGAGGGCGCAGCAGGCGATCCGGCGGCCTCGTGCCTGGCGCGGGCTGGCGGTAAGAATGGTGATTCGTAGCCGAGAAGGTCGTCCAGCTTCAGATCTCCCGAATAGGTGGCACGCGCCATGCTATTGGTTGGCCTGTGGGTTCATTTCTGCGAGGAACGAGCGCCCGCGGGACGCACCGAGGCCCAGCGACCGCCCACCGAACGGCCAGCGCGCGAGCGACGGCGCGGCATGTGCTACGCAGGCGAAGCCGGAGAGCAGATGCCGTGACGGAGCGGGGTTGCCGGACGGCCGGGGTGCCTCCATTTTGGGGCGGCAGCCGCTAGCGCGCCCGATTAGTAAAGACTATCTGCCTGACCCCTTTCCCTCTGACCCCTTTCTCGCTTTCTCCTGTACACGACGCGCGGGGGGCAGATGCCGCCACGGGGCGGGGGTCGCAGGACGGCAGCCGGGAGAGCGTGGCTAACCAGCTTCAGCCCTCTTTTTTCGGGCGAACGTCAACTTCATTTCCTCAGAT
>JANQMB010000129.1 GCA_028280355.1 Verrucomicrobiales bacterium | reverse complement strand
TCGCTGCGCCTCTACGCGGGGAGTTGGGAAAACCCCCACCCGGAGAAACGGGTCGTCACCATCGATTACCTCGCGACCCACAAGACGGCCGCGCCGTTCTGCATCGCCATCACCGCAGACAAGGCCGCGCCGGAACCCGCAGCAGACGGCGATTGATCAACGCCCCCTCCCGGCATACCCGGCACACGCGACCTTCCCCTAGGGACTGTGGGGGGCAGGATGCCGCCCCTCCACGGTAGGCGGCATGTCCGTCGGAGGGGCGGCATCCTGCCGCCCATGGGTTAGGGATCGCATCCCCATAACGCCAGCTTGTTTGACACCCTTGCGTGAACACGCCCTGGATCAAAAAATGGGGAAATATTTTGAACAGGCGAGCCCACAGCCTGTCCATCAGTCCGAACCAATAAGCCAAATTTTTGGCTTATGATGGATATGAAAGAGTCGAAACCCGGTGTTTTCACCGATCTCAGCCGGCGGGAGAACCAGATCATGGAGGCGATCTATGCACGCGGGGAGGCGACCGCGACACAGGTCTTGGCCGCCCTGCCGGATCCCCCGAGCCGCACCGCCGTCCGCACCATGCTCACCATCCTCACCAAGAAGGGCCTGCTGGCGTTCCGCAAAGAGGGCCGCGAGTATGTCTACAAGCCGACGCGGCAGAAAGCGCAGGCGGGCAAGAGCGTCATGACCCGCGTGTTGAGAACCTTTTTCGACGGCTCCCTCGAAAAGGCCGTCGCCGCCCAGTTGAGCGGTTCGGCAAGCAAACCGAGCGACGCCGAGCTCGCCCAGATCGAAGAACTCATCCGCAAAGCCAGAAAGGAAAACACCGATGCCCGCTGACCTCATCGTCTTCGCCGACCTCGCCGCCCGTTCCGCGGTCGTGCTCGGCCTCGCCGGCCTGGCGATCTTCTCACTGCCCAGGCTCTCCGCCGCGGCGCGCTACTGGGTCTGGCTCACCGCCATCGCGGCGCTGCCGCTGCTCCCGCTGAGCACCGCCCTAGTCCCCGGCGTCCCGCTGATCGACGTGGCCACCGCGCCAGAACCGAGCCAGGCCGTCGCCCACCGCCCGACCCCCGATCCGCCGCCCGCGATGGATCATCCGCCGACCGTCCCGGCCACCGCGCCCCGCGTCCCACTGGCATCCGCCGATCTACCGGTATCCGCCAATCCCGCGCTCACCGTACCCACCGCCCCCGATATCGAACCGGTATCGGCCACCTCCCTGTTCCCCTTCGCAACCGCTATCTACCTCGCCGTCATCACGGGGTTGTTGATCCCGCTCGCCCTTGGCATGCTGCGGCTACGCCGGCTGCGGCGCACCGCCTACCAGATGCCACCTGGCGACCTGCAGGCGGTGGCCGGCGCCCTCCTCGCCAGCCGCGGTCACGCCCGGATCCAAATCCTCCTCAGCCCGGCGGCCGAAATCCCCCTCACCTGGGGCATCCGCCGCCAGACGATCCTTCTGCCCGAAGTGGCGGCCGGCTGGACGCGCGCTCGGTCGCACGCCGTCCTCGCCCACGAGATCGCCCACATCGACCGCCGCGATTTCGTCACCGGGCTCCTCGCCTCCCTGCTACGGACGCTGTTCTGGTTCCAACCGCTCGCCTGGTACGCCCATCGCCGGCTCGCGGTCGAGCGCGAGATCGCCTGTGACGACCGCGTCCTGCTGGCCGCCACCTCCTCCCCCGCCGATTACGCCGAGCACCTCTATGAGGTGGTGCGCGACGCCGGGCGGTGCGTCGCGCCAGCGGTCGCCATGGCCCGGCCCTCCGACATCGTCGGCAGGGTGCGCGCCATCCTCGACTCCGCCCGCCACCGCGCCCCCATCGGCCACCGGGCGAAGACACAGGTCGCGCTGCTCTCCCTCGCCCTGCTGTCGCCGCTGGCCTTCGTCCGCTGCACCGGCGAGAAACCTAAAACGGGAGCGAGCGGAGACACCCACCAGACCAGCATCGGCCTCACCCTGAGACCCGTGGACCCCGCCGGGATCACCATCGATCGGGATGGACAGGTTTTCGAGATCCCCGCGGTGTCGCCTTTCCTCATCGCAGACCGCGAGGTGACCCAGGGGGATTTCCAGGAGGTCATGGGGCAGAACCCCTCCTCGACGAAGGCCGTCCACCTGCCCGTCGACCAGGTCACCCGATCCGAGGCGGCCGCGTTCTGCAAGGCGCTCACCGCCCGCGACCGGGCCGCCGGGGTCTTGCCGGCGGGCAAGGTCTACCGCTTGCCCTCGCTGCACGAGTGGCTCATCGCCTGCCACCCCGGCGGCCTGTCCCCGGAGGGCGAAGCCCTCGACGCCATCGCCTGGCACCGGGGCAATAGCGCCGGCCTGTTGCACCCGGTCGGCGCCAAGATGGCGAACGCCTACGGCCTCCACGACATGATCGGCAACGCCGCCGAATGGGTGGCCACCGACCCGGACCCGCAAGGGCATGCGTCCGCCCCCGCCAGCTCTCACCGGGGGAGAGTCGTCGTCCAGCTCCGCGACAGCTCCGTCCTGGGGCCGATCGACGTCCAGACCCAGGCCGAGATCATCAAGACGGAGGCCGTGCTCTCCACGGTCGCCGAGAAGCTCAAACTCGCGCAGCGATGGGAGATCGAACCCGCCGCCGCGGTCGCGAAACTCGAGCGCGGCCTCACGGCGAAGGCGGTCCCGAGCACCAACCTCATCGGCATCGACTACTCCTCCGCCGACCCCAAAGAGGCGATGGATATCGCCAACGCGGTCGCCGAGATCTACCGGTTTCACCGGATGGATGAGGAGCGGCAACGGGCCGACAAGGCGCTGGACATCCTCGAGAACCAGCTGGCCGCCCAGGAGGACAAGCTGGAGGCCTCGCGGGTGCGTCTGCTGAACCTCATGGAGAAGCACAAGATCGTCGACCTCGGCCCCGGACAGCCCGCGTGGCTGCGCGACGAGCCCGTCACTGGGATCGGAGCCATCGTCTTGGACGCCAAGCGCAAGGAGTTCGACGCCGAGGGCGAGATCAGGAACCTGCGCACGACGGTCAAGGCGCTCCAGGAGCTCAGCGGGGACGATCTGATCAAGGCGGCGGTGAACCTGGGGATCAAGGATTCGACGCTCACCCACCGCTACCCCGATTACCAGGCCCTCTTGCTCAACCGCACCCAGCTCCTGGAGAGCGGCGTCGGGCCGGGACACCCCAAAATCGTGAGCGTCGACAAGCAGATCGCCCAGATGAAAGGGATGCTGGAGGAGGCTGCCGAGACGGCGAGGGGGGCCCTCGGCACGCAGCTGGCGATGGCCGAACAGACCTTCGAGAACTCGAAGGCGGCCAAGGAGAAGACCGAGAAGGAGTCGCTGCGGGAGCGCCGCCAGAACATCGAATACGTGGAGGCGCGCGCGGACTACGAGCTGCACAAGGAGATGCTCAACAACATGGAGGCCCAGCTCGCGAAGGAGCGCGTCGATGCGAGTTCAGCTGCCGCCCCGATCACGATCCACAAGAGGACGGCGGACCCGGCCCTCCCGGCCACCGGGGCCGGCGCCGGCGGCCACCTCGCCATCGGCGGCGCGGTCAGCGACCGGCCGGAAGACCTGGCCATCGACCCTGCGGCGCCGGGTCTCATCAGGCCGGGCGGGGAGCGCATCAGCGGCGTCGGCTTCCGCTTCGTCATGGCCGACGAATAGGGCGCCCAAACCGGCATCGGTGCCCCCACTCACCCGGGATCGCGCCGGGCTTGCCATCCGCGGGCGCATCGTCTAAACCCGCATCTATGGATGGGGGAACAACGATGTCTGGCATCGTGCGCGAGCGCGTCCGCCGGGACGCCGGCCGCCTGATACCCGAGACCCCGATCGCCGAGCTGCGGTCGCGCATCGCCGACAGGCAGGAGATCGTCATCTTCGACAAAGTCTACCCGGCCGCCGACTGCCTGGCGCTGCGCCGCGCGATCACGGGGTGGGGCGAGGCGACCGAACCCTGGCCACAGGGCGTCAGCGCCAGCCGCCCGGGCACCACCTTCCACCGCCTCGACGACGGTTCGGTACCCACCAAGATGCCACACATCTTCCACCAGTACGGCTTCGCCGACCTCGACCCCCTGCCTGCCCCCCTGGCCGCGACGGTCGGGCGGCTGCGCGCCGAGCTGATCGACCTGCAGAACCAGCTGGCCGGCACCGACTTCGGGCCGGCCACCGACGAGTTCCGCGCCAAGGCGCTGCGCCACCCGCGCGGCGGCGGACACCTCGTGGCGCACGTCCACCCCTACGAGCCGGCGAGGGTCGCCCTGTTCCTCAACCTCTCCGAGCCGGGCACCGACTACGCGAGCGGCGCGGCGCAGTTCCACACCGCGGGCCACGGTTGGGTCGACACCCACGACGAGTTCCGGATCGGCGACGTCCTGGCCTGGCGCTACGACCTAGTGCACGGCGTCTCCGCGGTCGAACCGGGCGGCGACCCCATCTGGGAGGGCGACGACGGCCTGTGGATCTTCGCCATGGAGTGGGTCGAGTCGCATCCCAAATCCGGCCCCGCATCAGCGTGAGCGAACCGGGACCCGTGGCGCTGCTGAGGCCGTCGCTGCCGACCGCGGACGAGCTGCGGCCCTGGTTGGATGAGATCGACCGCGGCGCCCGCTACACCAACTTCGGCCCGCTGTGCAAACGGCTCGAGGCGGCGCTCGGGCGGGTGCTGGCCGGGGCGCCGCCGGCCCATGTGGCCGCTGTCTCCAGCGGGACGTTAGGGCTCGAACTCGCGCTCGCCGCGCTGGGGCTACCCGCCGGCGCCCGCGTGCTGCTGCCCGCCCTGACCTTCCCCGCCGCCGCCACCGCGACCCTGCGCGCCGGCCTGACGCCGGTCATCGGCGACGTCGACCCCGACACCTGGTGCCTGGCGCCCGGGGCGGCGGGCGCCGCCGGGGCCGACGCGGTGCTGCCGGTCGCCGTGTTCGGCCGCCCGCTCGACACCGCC
>JANQMB010000103.1 GCA_028280355.1 Verrucomicrobiales bacterium | reverse complement strand
CCGGCCGCGCTGGCGGGCGCTGCCCCTGCGCGCGGCGGGCGCTGCGAGGGCTACGTCCACCGCGTGCGCGACGATGGCCTGGTCGACCTCGGCCTCGAGCCGCCCGGGTACGGGAAGGTGCCCGCTGCGGCGGAGCGGCTCGCCGGCCAGCTCGCCGCGGCCGAGGGCGGTTTCCTGCCGCTGCACGACAAGAGCCCGCCGGAGCAGGTGCGCGAGGTATTGGGGGTGAGCAAGAAGGTGTTCAAGCAGGCCGCCGGAGCGCTCTACAAGGCGGGCCGGATCAGGATCGGGGACGACGGGATCTATCTGGTGTGATCGCCGCTGGCAAGCGTTAGATCACGGCGCCGTGAGCTTCGCTGGCGTTTTTGGGATCAGGGCTCGCCGCCGGTTCGCCGGAGCTCATCGAGGTCGGCGAGATCCTGTGGCCGTCCGGCGGTCTCTTTTGCAGTGACGATATCTTTCTTGCTTAGGTAGTAGATGTCGAATCCCCCCTCTTTGGAGGCAACTTTCCGTCCCCACGCCGATGCGAAATCGAGGCCGGGGATCGAGGTGAGGAAATCGATCTCGGACGGGGCGACACCGAGGGAGAGCTGGGTTCCCGGCCGTGAGAAATCTTCCTCCGTCGCCCCGATCATGGGCACTCCAAAATCGGCAAATGCGTTCATGAGCCGGCTGGCGTTCTCAGCGGAGGGATCCAACCAGATATCGATGTCCTTGGTATAGCGCGGCTGAGTGTGGTGGATAACGGCGTATCCCCCGGCGACGAGATACCTAACTTCCCGCTCGAACAAAATTCGTAACAGCTCTTTGAAGTCGGAGTTCATCGGGGTCTGTGCCTTTCGTCCCTACCCAGTAGTCGTAGACTAGCCCCCAGGCGGCGGCTCGTCGTTCGGCTCCCGACCGCTCTTGCCAGCCTTCGATCTGGGCGCGGCGTTGTTCCTCGAAAGAGTCGAATTTCCGAAATCGCCAATGCGAACGATCTCTCTGAGGTGCGGGCGAGTTGCTCATGGACCAGCTAGCGTAGCACAGCGGCGGCTCGGAAGCGAGATGGGGTCCCGGTGTCTTTAGCTGCAAATGGCGGCCGGTGGTCTACAGTCTGTTTCGTGCCCGCCAAGAAGAACAAGGTCGACCCGGAGACCCTGACCGGCACCGCCTTGTTGAAGGAGGTCAACCGCCGCATCCGCCTCGCGCGCAGCCGCTGGAAAGATCACAACAACCGCGCCTGCCGCGCCGAGCGTCAGAAGGCGCTGGCGCTCTACGAGAAGCTGGGCAAGGAGCAGCGCGAGAAGGTGCCCCAGGAGCTGCGGGTGTGGCTGCGCTATCGCAGCGAGAAGTATTTCGGGGACTGAGAGGACACCTGGCCAAGCCGGACCCCATCGGCCGCGGGCGGCCTTCCCACAGCTGCCCGGGGGGATGGGCGGCGACCCTAGATCGCCAGGGCGAGCTGCTCCGCAGCTTCGGGCTGCTCGTCGGTACCGACCATGCGTTCCCTCGGTTCGTCCGGATCCAACATCGCCACAAGGCAGCGGCCCAGGTGGTAGGCGAGGTTGACCGGCACCGCGTTGCCGATCTGCTTGTAGACCGAGGAGGTGCTGCCGGCGAACTCCCAGCTGTCGGGGAAGGACTGGACCCGCGCGTATTCGCGGGTGGTCAGCGGCCGGGTCTCCTCCGGGTGGCAGCGCTCGGTCTGTTTCTGGGCGGGGTTGCAGGTCAGGGTCAGGCTCGGTTCGTCCCAGGCCAGCCGCCGCGCCATCCCGGTGCGGCCGCCGGTGTGGAAATAGCTCGCGCCCATGTAACGGCGCTGGGTCGCGTTGGGGAGGTCGCGCCAGTATCCGCCCTCCGGCACCTTCTCCATCACCCGATGTTTCTTCGGCGAATAGGTCTGTCCGGGAGAGCCGGGGACGCCCTTCAAGGCCTCCCGCAGCGAGACCGTGTAGTCGTTCTCGGCCGGGAACAGCGGTCCGGTGTCGAGGTCGTCGCGCACGCCGACGATGATCAGCCGCTCGCGCTTCTGCGCCACGTCGAGGAACTGGGCGCGCAGCAGTTTGATCGCCGGCCGGTAGCCGATCTCCCGCAGCGTCCCGAGCATGGTGTCGAGCGTGCGCCCGCCGTCGTGCTTGAGCAGCCCGCGCACGTTCTCCCCGACCGCGATCTTCGGCCGCACCTCCCGCACGCAGCGCGCGAACTCGAAGAACAGCGTGCCGCGGGTGTCCTCGAAGCCCCTGCTCTGCCCGGCGTAGCTGAAGGCCTGGCAGGGGAAACCGCCGGCGACGATGTCCACCTCGTCCCTGTACGGCGAGAAGTTCACCGTCGCGACGTCGCCCTCGATCAGTCTCTTGCGCGGCCAGTTGGCCCGCAGGGTGGCGCAGGCGTCGCGGTTGAACTCGACCATCAGCTCCGTGCGTAGCCCGGCGTTGTCGAAGCCGAGCGCCATGCCGCCGCAGCCGGTGAACAACTCGATCACCTTGAACGGCGTCTTCCTCCCGCGCCGCTTCAGCACCCTGAACGGCTTCGCCTTGCCGGAGAGCTTCTCCCGCAGGCGCCCCAGCTCCGCGAGGTCGAAGAGGCGGTAGTTCTGCGGCGAGCGTATCGATTTGATCAGCCCCTTTTTCGCCCAGCGGCGGATGGTGTCGGGGGAGACATCGAGGGACTCGGCAGCGTCGTGGACGGTCAGGAGGGTTGACGTCGAGGCGGGCGTAGGCATCGGGGACACCCCGATCATAGGATACCCCTTGCACTAGGCAAAGGGTATCTTCCCCGCCGCCCTACAGCACTTTGAAACGAGTTGTCCCCCCCTAAGATGAGGCCGCATCGCCCCCACGGCGCTCTCATCGAGAGCGCCCTACCGCGCCGCGGATGCGCGGACGCCATGGGCGGAGGTAGGGCGGCCTCGATGAGGCCGCCGTCTGGCGCGAGATCTGCCCTCCGCAGAGGTCACATCTCAATTCAAACTGGTCCTAGGCCTCCGCCTCCAGGATCTGTGCCAGCACGTAGGGCAGGATGCCGCCCGCCCTGTAGTAATCGATCTCCACCGGGGTATCGAGCCGCACCACCAGCGGGTAGCTCTCCTCACCTCCGTCTGCCCTCGTCACCGTCAGCGTCACCTCGTCGCGCGGGCTGATGTCGTTGCTCAGGCCGGTGATAGAGAAGGTGGCGTCGTGGTGGGCGGCGGCCTTGTCGTAGTCCGCCTTCTCCTTGAAGTTCAGCGGCAGGACGCCCATGCCGATGAGGTTGCTGCGGTGGATGCGCTCGAAGCTCTTGGTGATCACCGCCTTGACGCCGAGCAGGCGGGTGCCCTTGGCGGCCCAGTCGCGGCTGGAGCCCATGCCGTAATCCTCCCCGCCGATCACGACCAGGTCGGTGCCCTCCGCTTTGTACGCCATGGCGGCGTCGTAGATGTGGGTCGGCGTCCCGGCGTCGGTGGACTTCGGGTTGTCGAGCGCCGGCACCTCGCCGCCGCCGAAGTAGGTGGTGTAGCCGCCCTCCGTGCCGGGCACCATGAGGTTCTTGATGCGGACGTTGCCGAAGGTGCCCCGGGTCATGACGCGGTCGTTGCCGCGGCGGGAGCCGAAACTGTTGAACTGCGCCTTCTCGACGCCGTTTTCTAACAAATATTTGCCAGCAGGACTATCCTCCTTGATGGCGCCGGCCGGGGAGATGTGGTCGGTGGTGACGGAGTCGCCGAAGACCCCCAGCGGGCGGGCGCCGGCGATGTCGGCGAGGTCGCCGAGCGCCCCCGTATACCCCTCGAAGAAGGGCGGTAGCTGGATGTAGGTGCTCTTCTCGTCCCACCCGTAGGCGGCGCCGGTCTTGCCGGGGATCTCGCCCCACTTCGGGTTGGCGGAGTCGAAGTCGCCGTAGAGCTTCCCGTAAACCTCCGGCTTCAGGGCGCTGGCGAGCAGCTCTCTCACCTCGTCCTGGGAGGGCCAGAGGTCGGCGAGGAAGACCGGGTCGCCGTCGGCGTCCGTCCCCAGCGGGTCCTTGGTGAGGTCGAGGTCGACCCTGCCGGCGAGGGCGTAGGCGACGACCAGCGGCGGGCTCATGAGGAAGTTGGCCTTGATGGCGCCGTGGATGCGCGCCTCGAAGTTGCGGTTGCCGCTGAGCACGCTGGCGCAGACGAGGTCGCCCTCCTTGATGGCGCCGTCGATGGTCGGGTGCAGCGGCCCGGCGTTGCCGATGCAGGTGGTGCAGCCGTAACCGACGGTCTGGAAGCCGAGCTGGTCGAGCTCGTCCTGCAGGCCGGTGGCCTCGAGGTAGTCGGTGACGACGCGCGAGCCGGGGCCGAGCGAGGACTTCACGTACGGCGCGACCTTGAGCCCCTTGGCGTTCGCCTTCTTCGCGACCAGGCCGGCGGCGAGCATGACGCTGGGGTTGCTGGTGTTGGTGCAGGAGGTGATGGCGGCGATGAGGATCGAGCCGTGGCCGAGCTCGGTGTCGGTGTCGGTCGCGGTGATCGTCTCGCCGTCGATGAGCGGGTTGTCGAACTCGCCGGCGGGGGAGTCGAGGTGGATCGGCACGCGGGTGTTCCGCTGGCCGGCCGCCATGCCGAAGCCGCCCTCGGCGACGGGCGCCTCGAACAGGGCGTTGAAGCGCTCGCCGAGCGCGGGGACGTCGATGCGGTCCTGCGGGCGCTTGGGCCCCGAGACGGCGGGCACGACCGACCCGAGGTCGAGCTCGAGCTCGTCGGTGTAGTCGATGTCGCCCCTCCCCGGGATGCCGAACAGCCCCTGGGCTTTGAAGTAGTTCTCGACCGTCGCGCACAGCGCCTCGCTCCGCCCGGTGCCGCGCAGGTAGTTGATAGTCTCGCCGTCGATCGGGAAGAAGCCCATGGTGGCGCCGTATTCGGGCGCCATGTTGGCGATGGTGGCGCGGTCGGGCAGCGACAGCGCCTCGGCGCCGGGGCCGTAGAACTCGACGAACTTGCCGACCACCCCGTGCTCGCGCAGCATCTGGGTGACCTTGAGGGTGAGGTCGGTGGCGGTGACGCCCTCGGCGAGCGAGCCGTGCAGGTAGACGCCGACGACCTCGGGCACGAGGAAGGTGACCGGCTGGCCGAGCATGCCGGCCTCCGCCTCGATGCCGCCCACGCCCCAGCCGACGACGCCGAGGCCGTTGATCATGGTGGTGTGGGAGTCGGTGCCGACCAGGGTGTCCGGGTAGTAGACCGGAGTTCGGGGTTCGGAGTTCGGAGTCCGGGAAGAGAGCACGCCCTTGGCGAGGTATTCGAGGTTCACCTGGTGGACGATGCCGATGCCGGGGGGTACGACGGAGAAGGTCTCGAAGGCCTGTTGCCCCCACTTGAGGAACTCGTAGCGCTCGCGGTTGCGGATGAACTCGATCTGCATGTTGCGGTCGAGCGCCACCTGGGAGCCGGCGAAGTCGACCTGCACCGAGTGGTCGACGACCAGGTCGACGGGCACCAGCGGCTCGACGGCCTTCGGGTCGGCGCCCTGGGCGACGGCGGCGTCGCGCATGGCGGCGACGTCGACCAGGAGCGGTACGCCGGTGAAGTCCTGCAGTACGATGCGGGCGACGGTGAAGGGGATCTCGTAGTCGCCGGGCGACTTCGCGTTCCAGCCGGCGAGGTTCTTCACGTCCCCCTCGGTGACTTTCTTGCCGTCGCAGTTGCGCAGCACGGACTCCAGCACGATGCGGATCGAGACCGGCAGGCGGTCGAGGTTCGGGGCGACCCCCGCGTCGCGCAGGGCGGGCAGGGAATAGAGGGTGCCTTCGGCGCCGTCGCCGGTCTGGAAGGTCGCGGTGTAGTCAGGCATGTCGGAGTTCGGAGTTCGGAGATCGGGGTTCGGGGGCTGGTATATTAGAGGGTCTGGGTG
>JANQMB010000062.1 GCA_028280355.1 Verrucomicrobiales bacterium | reverse complement strand
ATGTCACCGCCACCCTGGTAGGGCGGCATCGCCTCCAGCAGCGCCTCCCGGCCGTACAACACGCCCGTGCCCGTGGGCCCGAACATCTTGTGGCCGGAGAAGGCGTAGAAGTCGCAGCCGATCTCGGCGACGTCGACCGCCAGGTGCGGCATCGCCTGCGCCCCGTCGACCAGCACCGCCGCCCCCGCCGCCTTCGCCGCCCGGGTCATCTCGGCGACGGGGTTCACGGTGCCGAGGGCGTTGGAAACGTGGGTGAAGGCGGCGATCTTGGTGTGGCCGCCGAGCAGCGACCTGAACCCGTCGAGGTCGACCTCGCCGCTGTCGGTGACCGGCGCGACCACCAGCCGCGCCCCGCTGCGTTCCGCCAGCAGCTGCCAGGGGACGATGTTGGCGTGGTGCTCCATGCCGGTGATCAGGATCTCGTCGCCCTCCGCCAACCGCTGCCCGCCGAAGCTCGACGCGACCAGGTTGATGGCCTCGGTGGTCCCGCGTACGAAGATCACCTCGTTCGGGTCCGTCGCCCCCAGGGTCGCGGCCACTCTCTCTCGCGCGCGGTCGTACTGGTCGGTCGCCTGCATGCTGAGGTAGTGCACGCCGCGGTGGATGTTGGCGTTCTCGGCGGCGAAGAACCGCTCCAGCCGGGCGATCACCGCGCGGGGCTTCTGGGTGGTCGCGGCGTTGTCGAGGTAGGCCAGGCGCCTGCCCTGTACCTCGCTGGTGAGGATCGGGAAGTCGGCGCGCACCGCCTCCACGTCGAGTTGTGCTGCCGCGCCCGCCGCCGGGGTCGGGTCGGGCGCCTGCTCGTTCTGCTGGGAAGGTGTCGTGATCGACATCGGTCGGGTGGGAGGGCGCCTCCGGGCGCTCCCCCCAGCATACCCAAGCCCGGCGTCGCCGCCTCAGGAAAGAGCCGCGGCGGCGAAATCGAAGTCCGCACCCACCGGGCGCGATACCCCCCCCCGGTTGCTAGCGCCCCTCGTCGGTGGCCACGCAGTGTAAGATCGCCTCCCGTAGCTGATGGCGACCAAACTGGCTGGCTGGCGACTTGCCCCGAGTCTTCACCGTAAAACGGAGGTTCTCCGCCCTCCGCGCCGGCCGCCCGGCCTCGAGGATGTCCGCGACATCGCGGATCTCGTGATCGGAATGCTTGTCCCCGCGATGCAACCAAGGAATTCGTGCGATAAACGACATAAGCAATCTCAGTAATTATATTTGATTATTAAGAGATCTGAAATAAGTCAAGGGTTTTTGTAGCTTTTATGATTTTTCGTTCTGGTGAAATCCCTATCAGTGGGGGATTGGGGGTGGCGTCGGGAACATCCGAGAGGCCTTTGTCGAGAGGCCAAGGAACCCCCTATCGCTCGCGAGCGATCCGGGTGGCGTGAGGGGACGACCCACCGGTTCGCCCGCCAACTCCGTTGCCGTCTAGTGGCGGGCGTCGCCCGATCTTCCGCTAGTTGAGACCGCCCGGGAAAAAATGGTCGTGCTGGCGCGTTGTCGGTGGGGGCGACGCGGGGGCTGCGGCGACCGGATCGCGGCGGCACGATTTCTCGACCGCCTCGAGCAGCAGGCGGTCACCCTCCGAGAGGTTGTCGAAGATGAGCGTGATCTGATAGAAACACTCGACCGGGGAGGCTTCGACGATTTTGCAGTCGGCGACGAGCCCTTCGAGCTTCAAGAAACGGTCTCCGTATAGGCCGTTGTCGTCTTCGGAAAGCCCGAGGTCGCCACAGATTTTGCGCAGGTGGAGGCCGATGGCCAGGCGGGTTCCGGAATCGAAGGCGTTCGCCGACCGGAATACCATCCCCTGGCTGCTGACGTAGAGCAGGGTGCGCAGCGGCGAGGGGGTCGACGGCGCCAACCCGTGCCGATGGGTGAGGTATGTCGGCTCGAAGGCCATAGGGAAAATCCCGCAGGGGAACGGCGGGAAAGGGGAGTTATCAGAAGTTAGCACCGGCCCCACCCAAGTCAATCTGCGGCAGCTTCGAAATTTTAAATTTTGAAGATAGCTGGGATCGGTTAGCGATTAGTCGATGTCAGATTTCGGATCGGAAGATGCCGATTTGCCGGGGCTGAAGAAGTTCCCCTGGCGGTTCGTCGCGTATCTCGGGATCGTCCTCTACCTGGTCGCCGATCTCTACCTGATCGGCGGTCCGCTGCGGCGTAGGGTGGAGAAGATCCGCGGGGGGGGCGGGGAGGCGGCGACCGACCTCGCCCGGGGGCAGGGCATCGTCGCCACGGTCAACGCCCACCCGATCTATCGCGAGGATCTCGACCGGGCGGTGGGCGAATACTGTCTGCGGCGCGGCCTCGAACCCGGAAGTTTGCCACGCCAGCGGCACAACGCGATCCGGGTACGGGTGCTCGGGCAACTGGTGGTCGACCGCCTGATCTGGTTCCACTCACACCATACGCGGGTGGAGCTGGACGGTGCCGAGCTGGAGGAGGCGCGCGCCCGTTTCCGGCGCGGCTTCGTCTCGGCCGAGGCCTTCGAGTCGGCCGTCGCCGAACAGGGTTTCACGGACGTCGGGCAACTCGACGCCTTCCTCGAGAACCAGGCGATGCAACGCGCCTGGATCGAGCGGGTGATCGCTCCCCACATCGTGGTGACGGAGGAGGAGGTCGCCGCCCGCTATACCGAGGACGCCGCGGTCGCCGAAGTCCCCGAGCGGCGGCGGGTCCGGCACATCTTCCTCGCCACCCTGGACAAGGATCCCGCCGTCGTGGAGGGGGCGATCACCGCCGTGGCGGCCCGGCTCGCCGCCGAAGATTTCGCGGCTTTGGCGGCTGAGCTATCGGAGGACGAGCGCAGCAAGGAGGCCGGTGGGGATCTCGGGTGGATCGGTCGCGAGCGCCTCCCGGAAGATTTCGCCGACGCGGTGTTCGCGCTGGCGGAAGGTCAGGTGTCGGCGCCCTTCCAGACCCGGCTCGGCTGGCACATCGCGCAGGTGGTGGAGCGCCGCCCCCCGCGCCGTGCAGATCTCGCCGAGGTTCGTGGGGAGATCGCCGCGACCCTGGAGGCAGAGAAGCGCGAGCTGGCGATCGACGCGCTAGTCGCGCACGTGAAGGGCAAGGCGAAGATCCACTACTTCGCCGACTACATCTGGGTAGAATGAGCCCGCCGCATAGGGCGGGCACCGGGGGGGGGACGCTCGCGGGCTCCGGCTAGCCTGGGGGCAAGATGGCTTCCTCTTCCGGCAGCTTGGGGGTGAGCGGGAGGAACCCGTCGTCGTCACCCACCGCCGGCGGCGGGAGCGGTTCGTCCTCGGCATCCGGGATCGCCGGCGGGTCGGCGACCGGCTCAGGGTCGGGGATCTTGGGCTCGGGAGCGGGCGGGGTCGGATCGGGCTCGGGTTCAGGGGGCGCCGGAACCGGGTCAGGCCGCGATGGGAGGGTGAGCTTCTTGCGCGGCTCGGCCGGATCCACCGGGGGTGGGGTGGCGGGGGTCTCCGGCGCCGCGGCGGCACCGCCGTTGGCGGGCTGGGTCGAAAACGGCCCGGCCTCGGGCTGGCCGACGGCGACGCCCTCGGCGGATTCTTGGTTTTCCGACCCGCCTTTCTTAAAAGGGTTGAGCTTGAGCGAATCGCAGGATGTCAGGCCGGCGGCTCCGATGCCTAGCGCCAACAAGGTCGCAATCTTGGGGGAGTTTCCTTGTGTCATGAGTTTTTAAAAGATGGGCAAGTTAAACGCCCGCCACGAGCTGGGGTCAAGGACTATCCCGGCCGCCGGCGTCCCCTAGTAGCCGCGGAACTGGTTGATAAAGAGGAACCCGATGACGGCGACGGACAGCGCGGGTTCCCCGATCGAGGCCATGACGGAGGGGAGCGGGTACGACATGCAGGCGACGGCCCAGGTGATCGCGACCAGCAGCGCCGTCCCGACCACGAAGGTGCCGAGCGGCGAGACGACCGCCGTGCCGCCCTCGTGCAGCTCGCGGGCCTGGTTGAGGTAGCGGTTGCAGACCAGGGCGAAGATGATGATGCCGAACAACGAGTACTGGTGGGCGAGGGCGGGGGCCAGGCCCGAGAGCGCGTCATAGACGCCGTGGGCGACCACGATGACGAGGAAAGTCCCGACGAACTCCTCCCAGCGGGTTTTCGGCCAGCGGGCGAAATGGAACAGCGCCAGCCCGGCGAGGCCGGTGAGCGAGACGTGGAGGATGTTGGCGGTGAGGAAGCGGCCGAAGACCGCACCCCCGCCGTAGCGTTCGAAGTAGCCGAGGTTCTCGACCGCGGCGAAACCCAGCCCCACGCAACCGGCCGTCGCCAGCGCCTCCATCGCCGAGCCGCGCTTCAACAGGATCGGCAGGAACGGGGCGAACAGGAGCAGCTTCACCAGCTCCTCGCGCAGCCCGATGCCGCTGATGCAGTAGATCAGGTCGTTGGCGAGGTCGCCGTTCGGCCCGAACCCCTGGATGGTGTCTTGCCAGATCACCACCGCGATGGTGACGAGGGTGGAGATGGCGCCGGCGAGGAAACCGAGCCCGTAGAGCCCCAGGCGGCGGCTGCGCAGCTCGTCGACGCCGCCGAGCGTGGCGACGATGGAGAACCACACCAGCGCCGAGAAGCCGGCGACCACCAGCCAGGCCGCCGCCGGCTGGGTGAAGCGGATCTTGGCCTGGGTGAGGATCACCGTGCCCCAGCGCCCGAGGTGGCTGGCGATCTCCACCTCGAGGTGGTCGGTCAGCGCCGCCCGGTATTCCGGGTCATCGAACCGGTTCTCCAGCTCCCCGAAACGTTCGAGCTGCAGGAGGATCGACATGATACCGAAGCGGGAATAGGCCGCCTGCGGGTGGGAGGCGACCTCGGACCGGAAGTGTTCAAGCGCCGCCTCCGCCTCGCCCTCGCGCCAGAGGACGTCGCCGTAGAACTCGTGGGCGAACCGTGCTGGGGGGTCGGCGCCGACGGCCTCCCGCAGCGCTGACAGGGCGCGCTCCTTGCGCTTCCCGGTGCGGTGCAGGGCGTATCCGTACTCCCAGAACAGGGCGCGCTGCCGGTCGCTCTCGAGCACCTGCGCCGGGATCCCGAAGGCGTTGGCGGCATCGTAGGCGGCGCGCCGGACGGCCTTTGCCAAATCCTCGGGTGAAAAGGCCTCTCCCTCCGGGATGGCGAGCAGGCGCCGCATGGCGGCGAGGTCGCGCTCGCGCAACTCGAGGCCCCCAGACGACTCCGGGAGCCAGGGGCAGTAGGCGCGCAGCTCCTCGACCAGCTCCGCGGCATCCGGTTCGCCCGGGCGCAGTTTGGCCAAGACCAACCCGCTCGCGATCCCGGCGGCGCCGATGGCCAAGGCCGCGCGCAACAGGAAGTCGCGGTCGCGGGACTTGTGGATCAGCCAATGCCGGGGCCGGGGCATGGTTGCCACCATAGGCCCCGAGGGGGGCCGGGCAACGCTTTGTGCCCCCCTCGGCGGGCGGCGCCGGATGGGGCGGCGGTGCAAAAAGCGGTTGAAAATCGGCTGGGCTGGAACAACATCCGCGCTCGCCCGAACGATCAACAACCCCATACCCCGACCAGACCCATGTCCGTACTCGTAGGAAAGCCCGCCCCCTCGTTCCGCGCCAAAGCGGTCAAAGGCGAGACCATCATCGAAGACTTCTCGCTCGACGACTTCCGCGGCAAGAAATACGTCGTGTTCTTTTTCTACCCGAAGGACTTCACCTTCGTGTGCCCGACCGAGCTGCACCGGTTCCAGGAGGAGATCGGCGAGTTCGACAGCCGCAACGTGGCGATCGTCGGCTGCTCCACCGACTCTGAGTTTTCGCACTGGGCCTGGCTGCAGACGGAGAAGAACCGCGGCGGGATCTCCGGGGTCAGCTACCCGCTGGTCGCCGACATCAACAAGACCATCGCCGCCGACTACGACGTGTTGGCGGGCGAGTACGTCAGCGATGAGGACGGCGACATCGTCGTCGAGGGCGAGCTGGTCGCCTACCGCGGCCTGTTCCTGATCGACAAGGAGGGCATCGTCCGCCACCAGGTGGTCAACGACATGCCGCTCGGCCGGTCGATCCGGGAGTGCCTGCGGGTGGTCGACGCGCTGCAGCACTTCGAACAGCACGGCGAGGTGTGCCCGATGGACTGGGAGAAGGGCGGCGACGCCATGACGGCCACCCATGAGGGGGTCAGCGACTATCTCTCGAAGTAGCCCGCCTGTGCCCCGCGGCGGGCACAGAATTTAGAGAATCTTTCTCCAGAGCAGGTCGCCCACCGCCCTCGAAGGGTCGAGACGGGCGTCCGTCCCCGTCTTTCGTGACATCGGCCACGTATTTTTGGGGCGCCGGCAATATTTTTGGGTCTTCGGGCGTTTAGCCCCCTGTATCCAACGATCTATCGAGTGACAGATCCGTCACCCAGTCCGATGTGAGGGCGGTTGGCATGGATGCGTTATTAACAGTGGAAACTTTTGAAATGAGTATCGCCATGAAGACAGAGGAGAAGTTGGGGGTGGAGGGCGAGTTGCCGGCGCTGGGGTTCATCGCGGACCTCGACCGTGCGCAGCGGGCCGCGTTCGCGCGGGCCGGGCGGTTCATCGTCCGCCGGACGGGCGACTACCTGAGCGTCCAGGGTCAACCCCACAGCGCGATGTCGTTTATCCTCTCCGGCCGGGTCGGCGTCACCGCCCACGCGAACGGCGACAAGGTTGAGCTCGCCGTGCTCGGCGAGGGCGATGTGGTCGGGGAGATGTGTGTGATCGACCCGCGCAAGGCGAGCGCCACCGCGCGGGTGGTCGGCGGGCCGGCGCGACTGTGGATCGTCGACCGGCACGCCTTCGACGCCTTCGTCGACCGCTACCCCGACGCCGGTATCGCCGTCGTCCGCGGGCTGGCGAAAGTCCTCTGCAGGCGGGTGCGCGCCGACAGCGAGAACATGCTGCGCCGGGCCAGCGAGCTGCGGGCGCACTTTTTGGACATGGACTACTAGCCGCGGGCGCTTGAGGCGGGGGGGATTGCAGGGGCGTCTGGGCTCTCCCACCACGACGGCTGGGGAACGGCTGGAGTGGCAATAGGACGATGCTGACCCGCTATTTCAGAAGGCTCGCCGCCAGGCGGTAGCCCTCGCGGTCGGCGTTGCGGCGGGTGGCGGCGAACAGGCCGGCGACCCTGCCGCGGGAGGTTTTGCAGAAGTACTGCACCTTGGAGACCAAGGAGTTGATCCCGCCCGGGTCGAGGTCGCCCGCCTCGAGCAGGTGGCTCGCGTGGGAGACGCTGGTGGTCATCGCGAACAGCTCGGCGCCGATATCGACGAAGCGGCCCAGCAGGATCTGGCGTTTCTCCAATTTCGGCCCGTGGCGCAGCATGGCGTGGAACTGGCGGCGGGCGAGCTTGCGGCTGAGGGCGCGCGCCTTGCGCATGTCTTTGCGCAACGCCGGGTGGGTCGCGGCCAGGCCGCCAGCCCGGGGGATCCAGAGGCCCGGGTACCAGAGGGCGTAGAAGCGGGCGGCGCGCAGGGCGGCGCGCAGGCGCGCGGTGGTCGAAAGCTGGGTGTTGAGGGCGGCGCCGGCGACCTTCAGGTGGGGGTCGAGCGCCTCGCGGGCGATGAACAGCCGCATGATCTCGCTGGAGCCCTCGAAGATGGTGTTGATGCGGCTGTCGCGCAGGAAGCGCTCCACGGGCACCGGCGCCTCGCCGCGGGCGGCGAGCGAAGCCGCGGTTTCGTATCCGCGCCCGCCGCGGATCTGCATGGTCTCGTTGACGATGCGCCAGGCGGCCTCGCTCCCCCACAGCTTGGCGAAGGCGGCCTCGACCCGGACGTCGGCGCGCTTGTCGCGGTCGACCAGCGCCGAGGTGTAGAGGGTCATCGACTCGATCGCAAAGGCGTCGGCGGCGATGCCCGCGAGCTTCTGGGCGACGGCGTCGTGGCGGCCGATCGGCGCGCCCCACTGCACGCGTTCGCCGGCCCAGGAGGTCGCCCACTCCAGGCAGCGTTTGGCCATCCCGGCGCAGGCGGCGGGCAAGGTGATGCGGCCGGTGTTGAGGGTGGTGAGGGCGACCTTCAGCCCGCGGCCCTCGCCGAGGATGAGGTTCTCGGCGGGGACGCGCACGCGGTCGAAGCGGATCACCCCGTTGTAGAGCGCGCGGAGGCCCATGAAGCGGCAGCGCTGGACGACCTCGACCCCAGGCGCGTCCATCTCGACGACGAAGGCGCTGATCTTCGGGGCGCCCCCCCCGGGCGCCCCCGGGGTCTTCGCCATGACCACCGCGAGGCCGGCCTTGGTGCCGTTGGTGCACCACAGCTTCTCGCCGTCGAGGACGTAGTGCGTGCCGTCGGGGGAGGGGGTGGCGACGGTCTCCATCTTCGCCGGGTCGGAGCCGACCCCGGGCTCGGTGAGCGCGAAGGCGGAGATGTCGCCGCCCGCGCAGCGCGGCAGGAAGCGGCGCCTCTGCTCGTCGGTGCCGAAGGTCAACAGCGGCTGCGGGACGCCGATCGACTGGTGGGCGGAGAGCAGGGCGGTGAGGTTCGCGCAGCGCGAGCCGAGCAGCATGGCGGCGCGCGAGTAGTTGGTCTGGGAGAGGCCGAGGCCCCCGTAGCGGGCGGGGATCTTGATGCCGAAGGCGCCGAGGCGGGACAGGCCGGCGATCACCCGCTCGGGGATCTCCCCGTCGCGGTCGATGGCGTCGGGGTCCACCTCGGCGTCCATGAAACGCCCGAGCCGCTCGAGGAAGGCGTCGCCCTGGTCGCGGTCCTCGAGCGTCTGCCGCGGGAGGGGCGACACCCGCGAGAGGCGGGGGCGGCCCATGAACAGGGAGGCCGCGAACCCCCCTCCGCCGCCGGCCGGCTCGCGCGCGGCCTCGGCGAGCTCGAGGGCGGCGCGTTCCCCGGGGGACATCCTCGAGGTGTCGATCACAGGTTCGGGGCGGGTTTCAGATCCGTGTCGGGGTTTCATATCGGTGGGATGTTCGGTTTCAGTTAGGGGAAAGGTGCGGGTCAGGGGCCGGCCCCGAGCTCGCCGAGCTGGTGGCGGACGCCCTCCTCGAGGAGGCGTGAGCCGTAGCGCATCGGGCCGCCGCGGAAGGGGGCGAAGCCGGCGCCGAGGACCATCGCCAGGTCGATGTCGTCGGCCGAGCGGGCGACGCCCTCGTCGAGTGCGCGCCTGCCCTCGTCGACCATGAGCAGGGACAGGTGGGTCGCGGTGCGGTCGCCGCCGGCGCCCTCCCCGCCGCCGCCCCGCAAGTCGAGCGCGCTGGGGTTGGGCCGCACCCCGGATCCCCCGCGCCCGCCATAGAGGAAGAAGCCGGCGCCCGACTTGCGCCCGAGGTGGCCGGCGTCGACCAGGGCCGCCAGGACGATCGGCGCCTCGAAGCGCCGGCCGAGGGCGGACATGGTGCCAGCGACCTGGGCGGCGACGTCGAGGCCGACCTCGTCGAGCAGGCGCAGCGGCCCGACCGGCATCCCGAAATCGAGCATGGCCCGGTCGACGGCCAGCGGGTCGGCGCCGCGTTCGAACAGGCGGCCCGCCTCGACCAGGTAGGGCATGAGCACGCGGTTGACGAGGAAGCCGGGCCGGTCCTTGACCAGCACCGGGAGTTTGCCAGCGCGGCGCACGAAGCGCAGGGCGGACTCTACCGCGGCGGCGTCGGTCAGGTCGGTGGCGATGACCTCGACCAGCTTCATGCGGTGGACGGGGTTGAAGAAATGCAGGCCGAGCACGCGACCCGGGTGATCCACACCGGGGGCGCGCGCCAGCTCGGCCACCGGCAGCGCCGAGGTGTTGGTGGCCAGGATCGCGTCCGGCCGGGCGCGGGCGGAGAGGTCGCGGAAGATGCCCTTTTTGACCTCCAGGTCTTCGACCGCGGCCTCGACGACGAGGTCGACGCGGTCCAGGGGGACGGGGGTCGCCGCCGGCGACACCAGGTCGGCGAGCAGGCGCGCCTCGCGTTCCGAGAACAGGCGCCGCCGCACGCCGTCGCGGTAGAGGCGGTCGACGGCGAGCATGCCGGAGGCGACCCTGGTGGTGTCGATGTCCTGCAGGATCGCCGGCAGGCCGCGGGAGCTGAACCACTGCGCGATGCCGGCGCCCATGACACCGGCGCCGATCACGGCGGTGCGCCCGACCTCCAACCGCTCGGCGGGATCGGCGCCGGTGGCACCCCGGGATTTCCTGGCGCCCTCGCCCAGCCTGAACAGCCGCATGAGGTTCTCGGCCGCCCCGGTGCCGGCCAGGCGGACCGCGGCATCGCGCTCGCGGCGGAGCGAGGCGGAGACCGACCCGCCCGCACCACGGCAGGCGACGCCGATCGCCGCGGCGTGCGCCGGGTAGTGGCCGCGGGTGCGGCGGCGCGATCTCCGTGAGGCGAGCCAGCGGGTGGCGGCGGCGGAGATGGGGTTGTTCGCCAGAAGGTGCCGCCGCCGCTTCGGCGCGTCCCCCCTCACCAGCTGCAGGGCGCGTTCGAGCAGCCGCTCGCGGGGGACGAGCTCGTCGACCACCCCGAGCCCCAGCGCCCGCCGCGGGGGCATCGGCCGCGCGCCGAGGATCACGCCCAGCGCCTTCGGCAGGCCGATCAGGCGCGGCAGCCGGGTGGAGCCTCCCCAGGCCGGGAGGATTCCGAGCGCGGTCTCCGGGAGGCCGATTTTGGTAACTTTGTCAGGGGACGCGATGCGCCAGTCGCAGGCCAGTGCCATCTCCAACCCGCCGCCGAGACAGGCGCCGTGGATGGCGGCGGCGGTCGGCACGGGCAGGCCGGCGAGCTTGTCGAAGGTGCGCTGGCCGCGCTCGACCAGCTTGGCCACCTCCCCGCCGCGCGCGCCCTCGAGCTCGTCGAGGTCGGCGCCCGCCACGAAGATCGAGGGTTTCGCGCTGGTGATCACGACCCCCCGCAACAGGGGGTCGAGGCGCAGCGCGTCGAGCAGGTCCGACAGCTCGCCCATGGTGGTGGCGTCGAAGATGTTGGCCGAGGTGTCGGGGTGGTCAAAGGTGAGCACGGCGATGCCGTCCGGGCGTGCCCCGAGCGTGATGTGCGGCAGGGTCTCGTGGTCGACGATCGGGCGGGTCTTGGGTTTCTGTCTGGTCTTCATGGGTCCGGTGTGTTCAGGGGCGTTCGAACCAGGCGGCGATGCCCTGGCCGCCGGCGATGCATAGGGAGACGAGCGCCCCGCCGCCGCCGCCCCGCCGCAGCTCGTGTAACGCGGTCAGCGCGAGGCGGGCGCCGGTGGCGCCCACCGGGTGGCCGAGGGCGATCGCGCCCCCGTTCGGATTGAGGCGGTCGATGGGTAGCCCGAGGCCCTCGAACCCGGGGCCTCGCAACGTTTTGGCCACCGCTAGCACCTGCGCGGCGAAGGCCTCGTTGACCTCCACCAGGTCGGCGTCGTCCGGGCGCCGGCCGGTGCGGCGGGCGAGTTCGCGGATGGCGTGGGCCGGGCCGAGCCCCATGCGTTCGGGTTCGCAGCCGGCGTGAGCGAAATCGACCAACCTGCCGAGCGGCTCGAGGCCGAGGGCGGCCGCGCGCGCCTCGGCCATCACCAGCAAGGCGACGGCGCCGTCGGTGATCTGGGAGCTGTTGCCGGCGGTGACGCTGCCGGTGCGGGTCTCGAAGGCCGGCTTCAGCTTGGCCAGGGCCTCCAGGCTCTGGTTCTCGCGCGGCCCCTCGTCCTCGGACAGGTGGCCGTCGGTCGCCCCGGGGTGATAGACCGGGCAGATCTCCTCGCCCAGCCGGCCGCGGGCGGCGGTCGCCTTGCGGTGCGAGTGGCAGGCGAAGGCGTCCTGGGCGCGGCGCGAGATGCCGTGTTCCCGCGCCAGCAGCTCGGCGGTCTGGCCCATGTTCATGCCGGCGACGGGGTCGGTGAGGCCGAGCTTCAGCGCGACCAGGGGCGCGAAGTCACCGGGGCGGAACTGCAGCATCGCGGCGGCGCGCGCCGGCAGCGTCCGGCAGCGCGCCAGGGCGGCGAACTTGGCGGCCGCGCCGGCCGAGAACAGCAGGGGGATGCGCGACATGCTCTCCGTGCCGCCGACCACGAACACCTCGCCGCGCCCGGCGGCGATGCGCCCGGCGGCGGCCGTCAGCGCCTCCAGGCCGGAGCCGCAGTTGCGCCCCACCGTCACCGCCGGGACGGCGGCGGGGATCCCGGAACGCAGCGCGATCACCCGCGCGACGTTCGCCGAGCCGGCGGGCTGCGAGACGCAGCCGAAGATGGTCTCGTCGACGATCGCCGGGTCGATCCCGGTCCTGGTGAGCAGCGCGTCGACGGCGACCCGCCCGAGGTCGGCCGCGTCGAGCGCCGCCAGCGCGCCCCCCATCTTCGCGAACGGGGTGCGCAGGCCATCGACGACGACCGCCGGTCCGGGGTTCCTCTCTGTGATGATGTTCATGTTAGTGATGGTTGGGTGTCAGGGGGATCGCGGGCGCGCCCGCGGGGCGGTGGTCGACGACCTTCTGCTCCTTGAGCTCGCGCCCGACGCCGTGCATGGAGCGCAGGGTCCCGGCGTCGTGGAACTGGATGTCGTTGGGGCTGAGCTCGGTGGCGGCGCGGATGCGGCGGCGGACCTCGCCGGCGATCCGCTCGCGGCCGACGCGCCGCGCGACGTTCAGGTGCACGACGAGCAGGTCGCACTCCAGGGGGTCGTCGTTGCGCTTGCGGATCTCGATCTGCCAGGCGCCGATCTCGTCCATGTCGTCGAGCACGTGTTCGAGCTCGTTGAAGTTGACCAGGGTGCCTTTGACCTTGTCGATCTTGAGCCGGCGCACGTCGCTGACGCGGGAGATGCGGCCGAGCAGGCGCGGCACGCGGCGCCGGCAGTGCGGGCAGGGTTCGTAGGAGATCCCGCCGGAGATCAGGTCGCCGGTGCGGTAGCGCAGCACGACGCTGCCGCGGCTGTCGAGCGGGGTGTAGACGATCTCCCCCGGTTCGCCCTCGGCGACGGGCCGCCCGGAGTCGGGGTCGACCACCTCGACGATGCCGAGGTCCGGGTAGAGGTGGTAGCCGCCCGTCTCGGCCCCCGCCGGGGCGGGGCACTCGGGCCATGCGGCCTTGGCCTCGGTGAAACCGTAGGTGGCCATCACGTCGACCTCCGGTGAGCCGAGCTCGGCGCAGAGGGAGCGCAGCTTGCGGCGGATGCCCGCCGGCGCCTTCTCGCCGCCGAGCACGATGCGCTTGATCTTCGTGCAGTGCAGCCCGCCCTCGGCCGCCTCCTGCAGGACGTGGTAGATGAAGGTCGGCATGCCGATGAGCGCGTCGGGGTCGACCTTGCCCAACAGGCGCACGTTCCCCGAGGTGCCCATCGCCCGGCCGCCGCCGGTGCCGAGGGTGAAGGTGTTGAAACCGATCCCGGCGTAGTGGGCCTGCCAGAAGGCGAGATGGGGGGCGAAGGGGAACAGGTTGAGGTGGCGGAAGGCCGGGTCGGAGCGGCAGATCTCCATGAGCCTGCGGCCGGTGAGGGCGAGGTTGTCGAGGTCGTGGCCGGTGTAGAAGAAGGGCACAGGGTCGGTCGACCGCCCGGTGGTGCTGGTCATGAAAATCGGGCGGTATTCGTGTTCGAGCGCGGCTCGCGCCCGGTCCCGGCCGCGCAGCAGGGCGCGCAGGATTGTGGAGGGGCGCCGCCTCAGCGAGGCCGGGTCTGGGGCGAGGACGAAATCGCGGCTCGGCGGCGCACCGCCGGGCGGGCCCAACAGGTCCGATTTGGAGGTCGTCGGCAGCGCGGCGAGGTCGTCCGCGGTGCGGATCGCGGAGGGGTCGATGCCGTCTTCCGCGAACAGCGAGCGGTAGTGGCTCGAAAACGGCAGCACGCGGGTGCGCAGGAAGTGGCGCAGGCGCTGCAGCTGGAGTTCCCGCATCCGCCCTGGCGGGAGCTCTTGCCAGCGCCTGGTGAGCAAGGAGGTGTTCAGGTGCATGGGTCGGGTAGGGTGGGGGGTTCGTGGGATGGGGTCGGGGAGGCGAAACGGGCGAGCCGGGCTTCGATCTCGGGCATGGCCTCGAGCGCCGCGCGCCGCCCGCTCTCGATGTAGGCGGCCCAGTTGGTGTAGTCGTGCCAGCGCAGGCTCGGCGCCGTCGGGCGGATCAGCACATCGGCCATGGACGCGCTGTGCTCGACGATGCGGATCTGCGCGCCCATCGCGGAGCGCCGCAGGATGTCGAGCAGGTTGCCGCGGGCGAAATAGTTGAGGTGCCGGTTGAGGAAGCCGAGCCCGCGCCGCCAGGCGGTGCGGTCGCGCCGGCCTGGCGCGCCCCCGTCTCCGGTGTGGAGTTCGGCGAGCGCCGGCAGCACGTCGACGGCGATCGTCAGGTCGGGCGCCGCCCGCTCCTCGAGCACGCGGACAGGCAGGGGTTCGGAGACGCCGCCGTCGACGTAATCGACACCGCCCCGGCGCACCGGGACGATGATGCCGGGGATCGCCAGGCTGGCCATGACGGCGGAGACGACCTCCCCCCGGTCGAGCACGCGCCGGGAGAAGTCGCCCGCGTCGGTGGCGACGACCAGCAGGCGCCTGGGGAGTTCGGAGAAGCGCTTGTCGCCGAGCGAGCGCTGCAGCCGGCGGCGGATCTTCCGGCCGCGGATGAAGCCGCGGCGCGGCGGCAGGACTGGGTCGATCAGCCCCAGCAGGTCCCGTTTGCGTTCCACCACCGCGGCGAGCCCCTCGAGCTGCCCGCCGTCCAGACCCGAGGCCCACAGCGCCCCCACGTAGGCGCCCATGCTGGTGCCGGCGACCACGTCGACATCGACCCCGTGTTCCTCGAGCACCTGGATGACCCCGACGTGGGCGAGCCCCTTGGCGCCGCCCGAGGAGAGGGCGATGCCGACCGATGGCCGGCGCGCCACCCGCGGTGCCCGCGGCCGCTTGCCCACCATGCCTCGCAGCCAGCCCGGCAGCCGGAGGCGGCTCTCTGGGACGCGTTCGTGGTCGGGGGGGTGTACTAGCGAGGACATCGTCTTGCCGGCGAGGCCGGCAAGCTGCCTAGGTCGCTCACGATCCAAGCGCGCTGGATGTC
This sequence comes from Verrucomicrobiales bacterium, assembly GCA_028280355.1. Taxonomy (GTDB): domain Bacteria; phylum Verrucomicrobiota; class Verrucomicrobiia; order Verrucomicrobiales; family DEV007; genus JANQMB01. Next base: position 7,563 of record JANQMB010000062.1, on the reverse strand, counting down.
CTTCGGGGGGATTTTCGAGTCTGTTTGGGTCCTGGGCTGTTTCTGGCGGCTTGCCGCCTCTCCGGTGGTTGTGGAATAGGGGGGGCGAACGATCGGGTGAGTTGTTCTAAATATAAGACAATCACGGAGACCTCTTATTCAAAAATTTATATACATTAATTATAGGAATGATAGGTAAAATGGGTGTATCTTGTCTGCTCGGCTGCGGCTTTCGCGCGGGCGGCCTCCGGAGCCGGGGTCCGCGACGGTCTGCGGGCTTCCGGGCGGCGTTCGATTGTCCTTGTATTCCCCCTGCGGGGTGGTCAAACATGGCACCCTAACAAACGGCGAGGGGCCACTGGCGGCCCGCGGCCGTACAACCATACGGAAACGAATACAGAACGATGAAACTCACCTATACCCTCGCCGCCGTCGCCGCGGCCGGCCTCGTCTCATGCAAGTCGCTGCCCGAACCGGAGTTCGTCAACGCGCCTGGCAAGTTCAACACCAGCAAGGTGCAGGACGACCTCTACGAGATCACCTATAGCGGCACCGCTGGCATGAGCGCCGCGCAGGCGGAGTCGATCGCCGGACAGCGCGCCTCCGCCCTGTGCATCTCGGAGGGTTACCGCTACATGATCGTGCTCGACCACGGCACCACCTGGCAGGACCGGCCGGCGCAGCCCGGCGTCTCGCCGGACAGCATCGCCGCCGGCCCGCACAAGGTGCCGATCGTCAACGGGCGGGTGCGCTTCTTCGAGAAGCGGCCGAAGACCGAGACCAGCGCCGTCTACGACGCCACCCAGACCCAGCGCAACCTGAGGGCGTTCAACTAGCCCTCCCCCCGCCACCGCGCGGACAGCGAACCCTCGCCGCGGGGCCCGCCGACAGGCGGGCCCCGCCTTTTGCGACCTGCCCCTCCGCCGGGGGCACCCGCCCCATCCCGCTTGACGCCCCGGCTGTGATTTCCTAAGAAACCCCCGTGGACCGACAAGGCACCGCCCATCTTGCCGCGGAGAGAGCGGGGGATCGGCTCAGGGTCACCCTCGGCGGCGCCTGGGACATCCGGCACCCGCGGCCGGGGATCGACGGGGTGCTGTCCCAGCTCTCCGCCGCCACCCCGCCGGCGCGCGTCGAGTTCGAGTCCTCGGGCCTGGGGAAGTTCGACTCGACGCTGATCAGCTGCCTGCTCCAGCTCGCCCGCGGCGCCTCCGAACGCGGGGTGGAGTTCGATTTCGCCTCGCTGCCCGAGGGGGTGGACGACCTGTTGGAGATGGCGCTCGCCGTGCCGGAGAAGCGCGACGCGAGCGGGGGCGTGACGGAGGTCAGTTTCTTCAGCCGGGTGGGCAGCGCCAGCCTGGCGATGGTCGACGGGCTGTTCGACCTGTTCAGTTTCATCGGCGAGTGCCTGTTCGCCTTCGGGCGCCTGTTCACCGGGCGCGCCCGTTTCCGCCGGCGGGACATGTGGGTGACCATGCAGGAGTGCGGGGCGGAGGCGCTGCCGATCGTCTCCCTCATCAACCTCCTGATCGGCATGATCCTCGCCTTCGTGGGCTCCCAGCAGCTCGGCAGCATGGGGGCGAACCTCTTCGTCGCCAACCTGGTCGCCCTCGCCATGACGCGCGAGATGGCCTCGATCATGACCGGGATCATCATGAGCGGCCGCACCGGCGCCGCCTTCGCGGCGCAGCTCGGCAGCATGAAGACCAACCAGGAGATCGACGCCCTGCGCACCTTCGGGTTCTCCGCGGTCGACTTCCTCGTCCTGCCCCGCATGCTGGCGCTGATCGTCATGATGCCGCTGCTGACCATCTACGCCAGCGTCGTCGGCATGGTCGGCGGCCTGCTCGTGGGGATGCTCACCGGGCTCACCTTCCAACAATATTTCGACCAGACGATGCGCGCCCTCGACTTCACCAGCTGCGCGATCGGGGTCGGCAAGAGCATCGTGTTCGGGGTCATCATCGCCGCCGCCGGGTGCCTGCGCGGGATGCAGTGCGGCAACAGCTCCTCCGCCGTCGGCACCGCCGCCACCGCCGCCGTCGTCACCGCCATCACCGCCATCATCGCGGCCGACTGCCTGTTCGCCGTGCTGTTGAGCATCCTCGGGATCTGACGCGACGATATGGCCACCGGAGATACAGCTGGGGAGGCGCACGTCGAGGTCCGCGACCTGACGATGGCATACGGTTCGTTCGTGTTGATGCGCGACCTCAACTTCACCGTCAGGCGCGGCGACGTCTTCATCATCATGGGCGGCAGCGGCTGTGGGAAGAGCACCCTGCTGCGGCACATGATCGGCCTCAAGGAGCCGGCGCGGGGCGAGGTCCTCTACGGCGGCGAGAGCTTCACCGCGGCGCCCCCCGGACGCCGCGAGCAGATGGTGCGCAACTTCGGGGTGATGTACCAGAGCGGCGCGCTGTGGACCTCGATGACCCTGGCCGAGAACGTGGCGCTGCCGCTCGAGCAGTACACCGACCTGTCGAAACGCGAGGTCCGCGACATCGTCGCATACAAGCTGGCGCTGGTCGGCCTCAGCGGGTTCGAGGACTTCTACCCCGCCGATATCAGCGGCGGCATGAACAAACGCGCCGGGCTGGCGCGGGCGATGGCGCTCGACCCGGAGATCCTCTTCTTCGACGAGCCGTCGGCCGGCCTCGACCCGCTGAGCGCGAAGCGGCTCGACGACCTGATCCTGCACCTGGCGGAAAGCCTCGGCTCGACGGTCGTCGTCGTCACCCACGAGCTGGCCAGCATTTTCGCCATCGGCACGAACTCGGTGTTCCTCGACGTCGAGTCGCGGACGATGGCGGCCTCGGGCGACCCGGGCCAGCTGCGCGACCGCTCGCCGCGGGAGGACGTCCGCCTGTTTCTCAACCGCGGGGTCGCGGACGGAAAATCGTTTCCAAACGGTGCCCCCGCGGCTACAAACGGCGGGGACCGCGGGGACCGAGACCGGCCCGCGGGCCCGCCCGACCGATGAGCAAGAAAGCCAACCCCACCGCCGTCGGCCTCTTCGTGTGCGGCGCCATCTTCCTCGGGGTCATGGTGATCGTCATGGTGGGCACCGAGGGGATGTTCGACCGGAAGGAGACTTTCGTCGCCTATTTCAAGACCAACGCCAACGGCCTCAACGAGGGATCGGACGTGAAGATCGGCGGGGTGAAGGTCGGCACGGTGAAGAAGATCCACATCATGTCCGACCCGGTCACCCGCGAGAAGCTCATCCCGGTGACGCTCCAGCTATCGGCGGAGAAGATCGCCTCGGCGACCGGCGACCGCAGCGCCGCCGACGTCTTCAGGGACGGCAGCTTCGAGGAGGCCATCGCCGACGGCCTCACCGCCAGCATGAAGAAGGAGAGCCTGCTCACCGGCCTGCTCTACATCGACCTCGACCTGCTGCCCGACGCGGAGGCCTTCACCTATGGGGGGGAGACGGTGGCCGGCCTGGAGGAGCTGGTGCAGATCCCGACCGTCGGCCTCGGCCTCGACCGGGCGGTGCAGTCGGTGGCCCAGGTGTTGGAGAACATCAACCGGACCGATTTCGAGGGCATATCGATCCAGCTGAAGAACCTGCTGAACGATATCGACGAGGCCGTGGTGGGGCTGGAGACCAAGAAGATCAGCGACAGCACGGTCGGCCTCCTCGAGGACGCGCGGACGGTGGTCAACGACGCCAAGCTCAAGTCGGCCATCGCCAAGCTCGATTCCGCGCTCGGCGAACTCGAGGGGATCGCCACGACCCTCAACGGCAAGATGGGGCCGATCGCCGACAACCTCGACGGCACGCTGGCCAACGCGGCGACGGCGATGGAGAAGGCGCGCGAGGCGGCGGCCGGCATCGCCGCCATCCTGCAGCCCGAGGCGCCGCTGGTGGTGCGCGTCAACCGCACTTTCGGGGAGCTCGAGCAGACGGCGCGCTCGATCCGACAGCTGAGCGACTTCCTGCGCCAGAACCCGAACGCCTTGCTCACCGGCAAGAAGCGCCCGCGCTGATCCCGCCCGATGACCGCCACCCGCCCCAGCCTCCCGGCCGCCGCAGCGGCGCTGCTGCTACTGCTGCTGCCCTCCTGCGGTGTCCTCAAACCGCGGGAGGACCCGACCGAACATTTCGTCCTGCGCGCGACGGCGGCCGACGGCCCGGCCCGGTCGGCGCACTCCGACCTCGTGCTCAGCGTCGGCCCGGCGCTGGTGCCCGGCTACCTCGACCGGGTGCAGATCGTCACCGGCGTCCCGGGCAACCGGCTGGCGGTCGACGAATACGAGATCTGGGCGGAGCCCCTCGACCGCGCGATCTGCCGGGTGGTGTCGGACAACCTGTCGCGGCGGCTCGGCTCTTCGAGGGTCTTCCCGTTCCCCGACGTGGACCTGACCCGCTACGACTACCGGGTGGCGTTCTGGATCCGGCGGTTCGAGCGCGACGCGTCTGGAGAGGTCGTGCTCGAGTGTTCCTGGGGCATCACCGGGATGCCGGGGTCGGACGCTGCCAGGGTCTCCGAGAGCTCCTCCATCACCGTGGCGGCGCCGGCGGACCCCGCCGATTTCTCGGGCCTGGCCGAGGCGATGAGCGCCGCCCTCGGGCAGCTCAGCGAGGAGGTGGGGCGCGCCCTGGTGAAGTTGCCCACCCCGGAGGGGGGGTGACCCGGCGGGACGGGAGGCTATTGACGCGGCTGGCTCATCTGTCCCAGACTGGGGAAAAGCGGACCCATGAACATCACCATCGGAGAACTTGTCATCTGGCTGATCGTCGGCGCCTTCGCCGGCTCGATCGCCGGCGCGCTCGTCACACGCAAGAAGGAGGGCTACGGGCGCATGCGGAACATCGCCATCGGCCTCGTCGGGGCGGTGATCGGCGGCGCCCTGTTCAACCTGTTCAAGATCGACCTCGGGCTGGCCGAACTGAAAGTCACCTTCGAGGATCTCGTGTCGGCGTTCCTCGGCTCCCTCCTGCTGCTCCTCGTGCTCTGGATACTCGCCAAGAGGAAGGCGAAGGGGGGGGGCTAGTTGGCTCGCGGGGGCATGTGGGTACCCGTGCGCCCGACCCCAGGATATGGCGGGTTTCAGGCGGTGATTGGCGGGTTGTGTTAACGGTATCGGTTTGAGTTTTCCGCCGGTGGCGCGAGTGTCTCGGGATGCCGAAACTCCCCCCCCTTTTCGGTGCCGCCTTCGCGTGCCTGTTGATCTCGCCTTCCGGGGCAGCCGAACCCACCGCCGAACAGCTCGACAAGATCCCGGACGAGCGGCTGGTCGGCGATTTCAGGCGGGCGACTTCGCAGCGCGTGCGCGCCCACCTTTTCGGGCGGATCATCGACGAGATGGCGGGTGGCGCACGCGAGGTCAAACCGGCCCTGGAGGCGATGGTCGCGGCCGCCCAGGCGGACTATCTCAAGGGGCTCAAGGCCGAGCTCCCGTCGGCCTACCGGAAGCACCTGGCGTCGTTGAGCGAGGCCCAGGCTTACGAGGTACAGAGGGTGCGGCGCAAGTGGACCCCCCACATCCGCACGGCGGCCTTCGGGGCCAAGTTCGAGACCGAGTTCCTCGACGCCGCCCTGGCCGCTGCGGACACGGTCTTGCCACCGCTCGACGGGATCTTGGTCGGCGACCTGGCGGCGTGGCGGGCGGAGCTGATCGAGTATTCGGAGTACCTGGAGACCTGTCTGGCGGAGATCGGTTTCGGCGATGCGCCCGACCCGACCGAGGGGAAGAGGTCACCGACCGGCCACCCGTACCCGAAGCTCGACCGGCCGATGACGGCCCGCGAGAACTTCGACTACCTCGAGAAGTCGCTGGTGATGTCGTTGACCATCGCCCCCCGCGGTGCCGGCCCGCTGCTCGCCGCCAACGCCAAGAACGCGCGGGAGCTAGATTACAAGGAGAACGAGTTCGTGATGAAGGCGCAGATCGTGCGCATGATCACCGGCTCGATCGGCTGGTATGCCGACCCGCTCACCTGCGCCTGTGCCCGCGACCACTCCAACGACCGCAAGGAGGGGCGCGCCTCGGGGCACTCCTCGACCGTGCCCGGCAAGGCCGGGATGGGCGACCGGGCGAGGTATTGGGGCACCTCGGCCAGGAGCGAGGGGGCCGGCGGCGGCAAGACGGGCTTCGGCTACCTGCGCGGCCTCAGCTACGGGGGCGGCCACACCGGACCGCTCTATTGCATGAAGCGCAACGTGGTCGGCATCGGCATGCGCGGCGGCGTGGGGACCTCGATGTACCGCACCGACAAGAAGTGGATCCACCCCTGCGCGGTGACCGAGGACGAGCTGTTCATGCCGCCGGGCTTGACCCGCGAAGACTGCAACTCCTCCAACCTGCGGTCGATCTTCTCGCGCCTGAAAACCGGCGACTACGGCGGCGCGCACGAGCTGGCGGCGAAGGCGGAGGAGAAAGACCCGCTCAACGCTATGGTCTTGCGCTTCATGAAAGCGGCGATCGAGGTCGAGTTCGACTGGTATCTGAGCGGGGTGGGACGGATCGCCAAGACCGGCGACTACTACTTCGCCGGCCGCCTGGCGGACGAGGGCAAGGCGAAGTTTCGTGGCCTGCCGGAACACGAGGCGAAGCTCGCCAGCCGTGCCGGCGGCCCCCACGAGCGCGCCAACGGCAAGAGGTACCATTCGATCATCGGGAACGTCGACAAGCTGCGCTCCTTCGCCAAGCGGAACCCGACCTCGGTCTATGCGAATGCGGCGCTCCACAGCGTCAACGAGGGCGGCAAGCCGCGCCCCGGCCTGAGCTATTTCTACGACCAGGACATCACGATCTTGGAGTACGGGTACCCGAAACGTTGACGCCGCTCGTCGTGCGGGCGGTGGTAGGGGAGGGACTGCGCGCTCGACATCTCCGCCCCGCCCGCGGATCATCGGCGAGGTGCAGCGCGATCCTCTGGTAGCCCCGCGAAGGTTCGGCGCGCGTTGGCAAGGCGCGCGCATCGCCGCGGTTTTGGCTGCCGCCGCGGCACCGGCCTCGGCCGCGGCGCCCCCCGCTGGCCCGGAACTCGCGGAGTTCCTCGCCGTCGCCGACCGGATCGAGGCCAGCGACAACCCCTACCTCGGCCGGCGCCAGATCGCCGAGCTGGAGGGGGAGCTCGCCCGGGTCGATGTCGGGGCGGCGCCGGCGAGGGTCGCGGCCCTACACGGCCAGCTGAGCTTCGAATACCTCAGGGTCGGCGATGTCGAGAGGGGGGCGCGCCACATGGAGACCGTGTTCTCCATGGCGGAGGAACGCGGGCTCCCGCCCACCCCGCTGATGCACCGGTTGCGGGTGATGGTGGAGCTGCGGCGGGCCGAGGTCGCGAACTGTATCAGGCGCCACAACCGGGAATGTTGCATCTTCCCGCTGTCCGGTGCCGGCGTCCACGCCGACCCCGCCCCGGCCAGGCGCGCGAGCGCGAGCCTGTTGGCCATCCTGGCGGAGGAGCCAGGTCGCGCGGAGGCGGAATGGCTGCTGAACATCGCCGCGATGGCGGCGGGGGATTATCCGGCGGACGTGCCGGCCGCCCACCGGCTGCCCCCGGCCGCCCTCGAGTCGGAGCACGACGTCGGCCGCTTCGTCGATGTCGCCCCCGCCCTCGGGGTCGAT
>JANQMB010000025.1 GCA_028280355.1 Verrucomicrobiales bacterium | reverse complement strand
ACGTGTTCGCCATTCTCACGTTGGTAGATGATCTCCCCGTCTGCAATCCGGCTTGTTCTTTTGGGGAGCAGGCGCATAACTGACGCTGCGGTCACGCTTTTGCCGCAGCCTGATTCACCGACCAGGCCAAGCGTCCGCCCTGGCTTGATCGAGAACGAGACGCCGTCCACGGGGGGAAGGGGGGGAGGGCTAGGAGATGCCGCGCATCGCCCGGTCGAAATCGGACTCGCTGCCGGTGGCGGCCGCGGCGGTCTCGTGGGTGAGGTGGCCCGCCTGGGCGGCGGCGACCAGCGCCTCCATAAAGAGCCGGTTGTTCGGGTTGTCGCCGCGCCCCATGAAATCGACGATCTCCGGGATGCGCGACTCGCGGAGGTAGGTGCGCACCGCGCCAGAGTTCTCCAGGTGTTCGGTGACCAGGTAGAGCCCGCCGTCGGCGGAGGGCAGCAGCTTCTGGCAGAGGATGCCGATCAGGAGGTTGGAGAGCAGCAGCAGCTGGCTCTCGCGATCCTCGCTCGGGAACAGGTTGGTGAGGCGTTCGACGGTCTCCGAGACGGTGGCGCTGTGCAGGGTGGCGAGGACGAGGTGCCCGGTCTCGGCCGCCTGCAGGGCGATCTCGGCGGTCTCCGGGTCGCGGATCTCCCCGAGCAGGATCACGTCCGGCGCCTGGCGTAGCGAGCCGCGCAGGCCGCGCGCGAAGGAGTCGGTGTCGGTGTGGACCTCGCGCTGGGTGAACAGGCTCTGTTTCGATTCGAACAGGTATTCGATCGGGTCCTCGATGGTGACGATATGTTTGGTGTGGTGGTTGTTGATCCACTCCAGGCAGGAGGCGAGGGAGGTCGACTTCCCGGAGCCGGTGGGGCCGGTGACGAGGACGAGGCCGGAGGGGCGGTCACCCGGCCGGTGAGCAGCTCGGCCGGTAGGCCGAGGCTGTTGAGGTCGGGGATGTCGGTGTTGATCTGGCGCAGGACGGCGCCGAGCTGTCCGAGGTGCCGGTGCAGGTTGACCCGGAAGCGGATCCCGTTGTGGGCGACATAGCTGGTGTCGCGGTCGCCGTCGTATTCCGGGTCGGCGCCGCAGCGCTTCCAGAAGGCGGTCATCTCCTCGAGGTCGATCGGGTCGTCGCCCGCCACCATCAGCTGCCCGGAGACCTTCATCCGCGCCAGGCGCCCCTCGCCGAGGAAGAGGTCGCTCGCCCGGTGTTCTGTGGCCGCCTTGATAAGCGCTTCGATCATCGAACCCATCGGGGCGACCATTACCACCCTGCCGGGGGGGTGACAAGCCCCAAGGGGCTGGCGCGGCGGGGCAAAAAGGGTTTGGGTCCCCCCGCCGTTGCGGGGTATGGCTTCCGTCGGCGAGCGAAGATAGCGATGGAGATCTACCTGTCCAAAGACGGCAAGAGCGTCGGCCCGTATTCGGCCGACGAGCTGCGCGAGAAGATCAAGGCGGGCGAGGTGGATGCCGACGAGTCGGCGTGGTCGGCGGAGGTCGGTAGCTGGCGGCGTCTGGGCCAGGTCTTGGAGCGGGCGGACAGTGCGGGCGGGCGACGCCGCGGCAAGTCCGGGGGCGAGGTTCCGCCACCGCCGGACGCGCCGCCCCCGGCGAGGGAGAAGTCGAATAAGCTGCAGCGGCCGGGTTCGTCCGGCGGTGCCTCCGGTGGAGGTTTCGACGCGCCGGTCCGGGCAATGCCGGACGGGGAGGAGAAGCTCCGCGAGGCGAAGCGGCTCGGCGGTGCCTCGTCGAAGCGGCCGAACCCGCTGGCGTTCTTGCGCTGGCTGGGGGTCGCCGCCTTTGCCGTCTACCTGTTCTCCATGTTCCTGCCGTGGGTCCAGACGAGCTATGCGGGGGCGAGCACCGAACTGGGCGCGGTCGAGGTGCTGACGACGGGGGGCGACGAGGTCGTCCTGCCGGGCACCACTTCGCCACCGAAGTATTTCGGCGCCGCGAAGACCCTGTTGGGGGTGGCGTCGATCTTCGCCCTTTTCGTCCTCTTGCTGTCGGTGGCCTCGGCGCGCAACACCGAGGCGGGTTCCTCGGCGCTGGGGGTGATGCTGGGTTCGCTTTCCGGCTTGGGGCTGGCCGGCTTCGGGTTGATCTACGGGCTGTCGTTCGAGCGCCAGTTCAACGCTGCTCTGGCCGAGGCGAACCGGGTGCTGGGCGAGGGGGGACAGATCGTCTTCACTATGTCTTCCGGGTTCTACTTCGCCCTCGCCGCGGTGGTGCTGATGGTGGCCTGCCTGATGGTGCCGCAGGTCGTCCGCGGCCTGCTGCGGGAGGCGATGGTGCCAGCGGCGGCGGTGGCGCTGGTGGCCTGCGGGCTCGGTTTCGTCGCCGTGCGCAAGCTGGGGGCGGATTCGATCGGCGGTGCTGCCGACAGCATCGGTTCGCTGCTCAAGGAGGGCGTGGAGGCGGCGAAGGGGACGCTCGACGAGTTCAAGGGGGAGGGCGGGGGCTGAGCTCGCGGGGGAAATGCGGGACCGGTGGTAGCCACGAGCGTGAGCGAGTGGGTGTGCCGGCGCCCGTCGACTCGCTCACGCTCGTCGCTACATGACCGAGCAGCCCTTTGAAGAGAACCCGATCGTCGGTCTGGGGACGTCGGGGGTGGGCGCGGCGATGTTCGACGCCCTGCTGGGGCACTTCGCCGGGGGCCGGGGCGGCGGGGGGCTCGACCCTGCCCTTGTCAAAACGTTGCGGGCGGAGTTCGAGCGCAGCGAGTTCTTTGGCCGCGATATGCGGCAGTTGTGGGTCATGTTGGAGAGGGTGGTGGTGAAGTCCGGCCGCTCCCCCGGCGGGGATCGCATCGACCTGTTGAACCTGGCTTGCGGTTACTGCGAGGAGGGGGCGGTGTTGCCGGCGTTCTGGGGGCGGGATGGGAAACCGGTGCGCCAGTTCGCGATGGACCTGCGCGATGCGGAGATCGACAAGGCGAAGCGCCGGTACCGTGCCACGGAGGAGTTGTTCCGGCGCGCCGGCATACCGGCCGTCAAGAGGCAGGACGACGGGACGGCGGTGGAGTTCGTGGCCGGCGACGCCTCCAAGCTGGCGGGTCTCGGACAGATCCCCGCACGTTTCGACGTGGTGTTCGTCCGCCACCAGAACCTCTGGCACGACCGCCCGACCTGGCAGCGCATCTACGAGTTTGCACTGGACCGTGTCGCCGATGACGGCCTGCTGATCATCACCTCGTACTTCGACCGCGAGCACCTGCTGGCGCTGGAGCTGTTGAGGGCGCTCGGCGGACAGGTCCTGGTCAGCGAGCGCAACGCCGACTCGCGCGAGCTGGACTACCCGGGGAAGTCGATCGACCGGCACGTGGCGGCGATCGCCAGGTCTTGATCCCCAGGGGGCGGGCCGCGGGCGATTTCTGTACAAATTCTCGCCGCAGCGGCGACTTATCTATTGATGGCAGAGATATCGGATGCCGACTGGGGTGCGCTGGTGGCGGCGCAGCGACCGTGGTTGCAGGCGCTGATCGACCGCCAGGTCCCCGAGCGGGCGGCGGCGGAAGACATCCTCCAAGAAACCTTGGCGGCCGGGATCTCCAAGGAGGCCGAGCGGGGCTCTATCGCCGACCTGCGTGCCTGGCTCGGCGGTGTGGCGCGGAACAAGTCGCGGCAGCATTTCCGCAGCCAGGTACGCCGCGAGCGGGCGCACCAGCGGGCGGGCGACGAGCCCTGGGGGGCGGCGGTGACGCCGCTCGAGGTCCTGGTGGACGCCGAGCGGGAGAATCTCGTCCGCGCCGCGGTGGGGGCGCTCGGAGAAGCCGACTCGGAGATCCTGCGGATGAAATACGGGGAGGGGATGAACTACCGCCAGATCGGCGAATCCCTCGGGATCGACCACAACGCCGTCACCAACCGCCTGCGTGCGGCGAGACAGACGCTGCGCAGCGCCCTCCGCCGCCATACCGAAGATTTCGAACCTCAAAACCGACCGACCCGATGAATGCGACAGAATATTCGCTAGCTGAAAAAATCGACCTCCTTGTAGACGGCGAACTGGATCTGGCCGGCCGCGCCGAGATCCTGGCGACCGTCGAGCGGACCGAGGGCGCCTGGCGCCACTGTGCCCTGGCGTTCTTGGAGGCGCAGCTGCTCGGCGAATCGCTGGCGGCACCTGAGGGGGGCGCCGGTGGCGGGGTCAGACGATGGGCCTGGTGGCGCGGGGTCGGGGTGGCTGCGGCGCTGGCGGTCGCGTTCATCGCCGGCACCGCCTTCGAGGGCGCCAGGGGGGAGGCGGACGGCGTTGCCGGCCGGGCGGTGGCGGTGGCGGAGGCGCCACCCGCCGCTGACGCCCTGAGCTATCGGCGGCCGCTGTTCCGTCCCATCGAACTCGGCGGCCAGCCGGGCTATACCACGCTCGAGTTGCTGCCGCCGTTCATGTTGGAGGCGCTGGTCGATGCCGGCCACCGCGTGCGCCACGTCGAGCGCGTGATGCATCTCGACTCCGAACGGGGGGAGCCGATCGAGCTGCCGCTCGTGGAGACGCATATCGTCGATATGCGGCCGCAGACACTCTGAGTCCGCCGCCCGGAGAAGGCGGGTGGGCGAGAACTCGAAACGACAACCAAAAACCACGATGAAAACGAAAACGAAACTGAAGTCAGCCGTCTACCCGATCGCCATCCTGGCGATGTCCATCGCCAATGGCCAAGCCGAGCCGGATCCCTCCGATCGGCCCGGGAGCGTCGTCGAGCTCCACGGCCAGTCGGAGGCGACCGAGGCCAGCATCAGGGCCGAGCTCCGAGCCTTGGAGGCAGCGAGCAACCAGAAACGTGATCAGCTTAGGGCGCGCTTGATAGAGCTGCATCTTGAGGAGATGAGGGAGCGTGAGGCCAAACCGCGTGAGGTGGCGGGCGATGATGTCCCCCACATGGCCTTCCTCGGAGCCCCCGTCCCGGAACACCTGACGGATTCGAGATGGATGATAGGGGTAGCGGTGCTCCGCCATGGTGAGGATGGCGTCACTGTCGGTGGGGTCACCAGCGGTTCGCCTGCCGCCGAGGCGGGTATCGAAGACGGCGACGTCATCGAGGCCGTCAACGGCATCCGTATCAAGGAACTCCGGGGTCTCCGTCAGATCATCGATGCGGCCGGTGACCAGGAGCTCTCCTTCGCCGTCAGGCGTGGCGACAAGGTGATCAAGACGAACCTCACCCCGGCGGAGGCGGCGGGGGATGAAGGCACGCCCGGCGTGGTGGCCTTCTCGACCAGAGCCGGCACAGTGGCGGCTGACGGCGATATGCCCCGTGCGCTCCTGCGCCGACTGGAGGTTCCGCGGGAAGCTTCCGATGACGAGTTGCGTTTTTACGAGTGGATGAGGAAGTCGGAGAGCGGGGCGCAGGATGTCCAGCGCGATGAACTCGAGGAGCTCAAGGGCGAGGTGCAGGCCCTGCGCGCCCTGATCGAGAAGATTGCGGGCGAGCTCGACGAGGACGGGGACGAAGGCTGAACCGGCGGCCGGTCTTTCGACGCCTTGAAAAAACAAAGGCGCCACCGCGTTGTGCGGTGGCGCCTTTTTCTCGTCTCTGGGGAGATATCCTTGGCGTCCCCTTCTAGGGGTGGCGGCCCTTGAAGGTGAGTTCGGCGACGCCCGACTTGTCGAGGTCCCCTTTGCCGTCCGTCACCATTTTGCTGAACTGTGCGTAGGTCGCGTCGTTGAGCGGCAGGCTCACGCCGGCCCCCTTGGCGATGTCGGCGGCGATGCCAGAGTCCTTGGCGGCGTGCTCGGCGCTGAACCAGGCCTCGTGGTCGCGGGCGATCATGTCCTCGGCGTCGGTCTCCAGCACGCGCGAGTTGGCGCCGGTCTGGGAGAAGACCTCGCAGACCATCTCCAGGTCGAGCCCGAGCGCGTCGGCCAACCCGAGCCCCTCGGCCAGGCCGGCGGTGTTGATGTTCATCACCATGTTGACCAGGGCCTTGACCTGCGCGGCGCGGCCGATCTCGCCGATGTACTTCAGGTTGACGCTCATGTCGTCTAGCAGCGCCTTGTGCTGCCCGAACAGCTCCTCCTTGCCGCCGATCATGAGGAACAGTTTGCCCTCGCGCGCCTGCGGGATGCTGGAGGCCATGCAGCCCTCGAGCGCACCCGCGCCGGCGGCCTCGGCTGCCGCCGCCACCTCCTGCTGGATGCCGGGGGACAGTGTGGCGCAGTTGACGAAGGTCTTGCCGCCCGCGCCGGCCAGGAGGTTGTCGCCCTCGCCCATGAAGATGGTGCGCATGGCGTCGTCGTTGGTGACCACGGTGAAGATCACGTCGGCGGCGGCGGTGACGTCGGCGAGGTTCTCGGCGTGGGCGCAGCCGAGCTCGGCGGCCAGCTCGGCGGCGGCCTCCTTGTTGACGTCGTTGACGGCAGCGACCTCGTAGCCGCGGTCCTTCAGGTTGCGGGCCATGTTGGCGCCCATGCGCCCGACTCCGACGAATCCGATTTTCTGAGACATAGTGGGTGGATCGATTTGGTGTTTAGGGAATTAGCAGATTGGGAAACCGGGCGATCTTACCCGCCCGGATTCACAAATCAACGATTTAACCGATCAGCTCCCCGCGAAGAAGGGGTTGTGTCGCCTCTCTTCGCCGACCGACGACATCGGGCCGTGGCCGGGGCAGACGACGGTCTCGTCCGGGAGGGTGAAGATCTCGGCGCGGTCCGTCTCCAGCGCGTCGTGGTAGGAGACGCCACCGCCGCCCATCGAGCCGGCGAACAGCGCGTCGCCGACGATCGCCACCGGGCGGTCGAGGCCGCCGATCAGGTAGGTCAGGCCGCCCTTGGAGTGGCCCCAGGTGAGGCGGGATTCGAGGGTCAGCGCGCCGATCTGGCCGGTGTGCCCCGCCGGGATCAACCCCGCGCCGTCGACCGGTTCGCGCTCGCCGACATAGACCGGGGGGGCGCCGAAAGCGGAGCGTAAGCTTTCGAGGTCGGCGATGTGGTCGCCGTGGGTATGGGTCAGATAGATCGCGCCGACCTCGAGCCCGCGCTCTCTGGCGAAGTCGATCATCTCGCCGGCATCGGCGCCGGTGTCGAAGGCGGCGGCGGCTTTGCTGTCCGGGTCCCAGACCAGGAAGGCGTTCACCCGCATGTCCTTCCAGGCGGTGTTGAAAAGCGCCAGGCCGTCCAACTCGACCGGCTCGGGGCGCCATACCTTGCGGCCGGAGGCGACGAGCGCGTCCGGGTCGAGCCCGAGGTGGGGGGCGATCCCGCGGGCGGCCGCCTCGTCGAACTCGCCGTCGAGGATCCTTCCGATCCCGTCCGGGGCGACACCTGAGGCCCGGGAGAGTTGGCCGGTGGAGATGCCGAGGCCGCGCATGGCCTTGCCGACGATGTCTTCGCAGAGGTCTTCGAGGTCGATTGGCATGGGGGTGGATGTGGCGAGGAAAGATGATCTGGAAAGGGGGGATCACAACTGGATAAGGGGCGTTCTCGAGTGGGCCGACGGGGTGCGGGGGCGAATATCGTTTCACCCGGAGCGGCTGCCGCCTATGGTGGTGCCGATGAAGAGGTGTCGTATCGTCATATCCTGTCTCCTCGTGGCGGGTTTCGGCTCGGCCGGCGCGCTTTGCGGCGATGCGGCCGGGGACTGGAGGAAGGTCAAGGCCGCCGCGTTGAAGGCGGCCCGGTCCGGCGAGGCGGCGGAGAGGGAATCCGCCTTCGAGCCCTTCCTCCAGCATGACCAGCGGGACGCCGCGGAGGCTCTGGTCAAGGTCATCAACTCCTCACGGGTCGAGCTGCCCGTCCGCCGGCATGCCCGTGACGTTCTTTCCCAGTTCCGATCGGAGGGGGCGCGCGATGCGGTCTACTGGCTGCTGCGTTCGAAGCCGTCCGATAGCTTCATGCTCCTCGAGGCCTTCGCGGCGATGGGTGATGAGCGGGCGCCCGAGGTGGGCAAGGCGGCGCTGCAGAGGGTCTCCCGCGAGGAGGACGCCGGGCCTATTGTCGCCGCCGCGATCCGCTGCCTGGTGGCGTCCGGCGAGCCCCCGCCGGAGGTTGTCGCCTCGATCATCGAGCGGGCCGGCGACGGGCACCCGATCGCGGTGCGCAAGGCGGCCGCCGACGCGTTGTTGGAGATCCGGACCCCCGAGGCTGCGGGTGCCCTCATCGACCTCGTCGGCGACGCCGCCCTGAAAGACCGGGCGCGCACCCTCCTCGTCCGGTTGGCGGGCGAGGACGCCGGCCCCGATAGGGACGCCTGGACGAAGTGGTGGGAGGCCAGGGAGGGGGAGATGCCCGGGGGCGAGGCGATATCTGAAGCGGCGGCGGAGGAACTCATCGCGGCGGGTTCGGAGGCGGCCGACGAGGCCGGGGGCGTCACGTTCTACGGCGTGCCGATCGAGGGTAAGAACATCGTCTTCGTGCTCGACGCGAGCACCAGCATGCGTGGCTATCCGCTGGAGAAGCTGAAGATGGAATGTCGCTCGCTGGTCGCGCAGCTGCCCGAGACCCACAAGTTCGCCCTGGTGTTCTTTCCCCGCAACGAGTGCTTTCCGAAGGAGCTGCACCTCGCCGACGCGAAGACCAAGGCAGACGCCTACAAGTTCATCGACAAGCGCCAGGTCATCCGCGGGACGCCGACCGACGACGCGATGAAGTTCTCCTACCGGCGCTATGTGGAGGATGGGGATGTCGATACGATCTACCTCCTGTCCGACGGGAGGCCGACCAACCCGATCCCCGAGGTCCTGCGGACGATCGACGAGCTCAACCTTGGGCGTTACATCGCCATCAACACGATCTACATCGGCAAGGTTCCCGCCCCCGATCCCGCAGCCCCCGATCCGCCGGCGGAGGATCTCGATGCGCCGCCGAAAGGTCCGATCCGGACAGGGGCCGGCTTTCTGAAAGAGGTCGCCCGGCGAAATGGTGGAACCTTTGCGATCGTCGTCCCGTAGCCGCCCGACGTCGAACCCGATGGCCGGGCAGGTTTTGGGCGGGATCGACAGAGTTGAAAAACCTCTGTAAGTTCTTCAGGTTCAGTTCTCACCGCCCAAATCCCCGTCTTTTTCCGGCAGGCTTCCCGCATAGACGTTCATCGTTTCGCCGCGCAGGAAGCCGACCAGTGTCTGTCCCGACTCGCGGGCGAACTCCACGGCGAGGGAACTCGGGGCCGAGATGCCGGCGACCGTCGGGATACCGGCGGCGAGGGCCTTCTGCATGAGTTCGAAGGAGATGCGGCCGCTGAGCAGCAGGGTGTGGTCGGAGAGGGGGAGGCGGCCCCCCAGCAGGGCGTGGCCGATGACCTTGTCGAGCGCGTTGTGGCGGCCGACATCTTCCCGCAGGACGACGATCTCTCCACCGGGGTCGAAGACGGCGCTGGCGTGCAGGCCGCCCGTCTTCTCGAAGGTCGCCTGGGCGACGCGGAGCTTGGCCGGGTAGCCGGCGAGTCGCTCGGCATCCGGTCCGCGCGAAACTTCGATCTTCGGGAAGTTGCCGAACACGGAATCGATCGTGGCTTTGCCGCAGACACCGCAGCTCGACGAACTGAATACGTGTCGGGTGAGCGATTCCGCGTCGAAATCGGCGCCGGCACCCAACAGGACATCGACGAGGTTGCCCCTCTCGTCTGGGGAGTCCGCGTGGCTCGGGCACTCCGAGATCTCAAAGATGTCGTCCGGTTTCGAGACGACGCCTTCGCTGAGCAGGAACCCGGCGGCGAGCTCCCGGTCGTGCCCCGGGGTTCGCATGACGACGGCGACGCTTTTGCCCTCGACGCGGATCTCGAGCGGGTCCTCGCGCGCGACCTCGTCCCCCTCGGCGCCCGCCCCGCCGGGGGAGACCTTGTGGATGATGAAGCGTTTGGAGGAGTCGCTCATGGCTGGCCGCCCCCGGGTATCTCGTTCAGGTTGGCGAAGTAGTCGACCTCCGATTCGGCGAGGGGGCGAGCCTGCAGGAACCCCTCGGCGACCCCGAGCTTGACGAGGTCTCGCATCGCCAGGGAGCCTGCCGCCAGCTGCGCCTCCGCCAGCGGTAGGATCTCGGCTGGGTAGACGGCCGCCAGGGGCTCGGCCATCCCATCGCCGGCGACCGGGACGACGCCGCGGCCGGCGTAGGCCAACTCGCCCAGGAACCCGAGCGGCATCTCCGGCAGGTCGACCGCCAGGGCCAGCAGGCGGGGAAGCCGGGTGGCGCGCAGGCAGCTGACCAGGGCGCCGAGCGGGCCGCGGTCGGGCAGGGCGTCGACGACGACCTGGTGCCGCGTTTCGAACGTCTGGTCGGCGTTGGCGGAGATCAGGATCTCGGACGGCATCAGCTGCTCGAGCTTCGCCAGTTGGAGTGACCAGAGGGGCGCGCCGCCGACGGGGTGGAAGGCCTTATCCGAGCCGAACCGCCGCGAACGCCCGCCGGCGAGCAGCGCTGCTGCGAACGGTGCGTTCATGGTCGGCGCGCGTTCCCCACCTAGACCGAGGCCGGGGCGGCGTCGGGTTTCAAGCTTCCGGTGCTGAGGATCTTCGCGCGCAGGCCGCCGCGCCCCTTCATCGCCTCCTCCGCGCCTGCGGCGACCACGCCGTTCATCCAGTAGCAGGGGCTCGCCTCCACCGTGCCGAGAAATTCGATCCCCCCCACTTCGAAGTGGGCGCCGATCAGGGCGTTGAGGTCGGCGCCCTCGACGATGATGTTGCGGCGGAACACCGAGGGCGGGACGTCGACCAGGCCGAACTCGAGGCACAGGTCGTTGTAGACCTCCCAGGAGAAGAAGGTCACCTGGCCCTTGTAGTCGGGTTTGTAATCGTAGAAGCGGTCGCCGACGATCCCCTTGCCGGCGACGCACTGCGCCTCCCGGACCTCGACCATCGGGTGCTCGCCTGGCGGCTGGCCGTGGTGGCCGTAGAAGTTGTGCTCGTCGGAGATATAGATGTGTCGGATGCGCACGTCTCTGGTATCCAGTCTCAAATTGTAACCGCCGGGCGTCAAGGGGACGCTAGATAGAACGGTTGGGCGCCCGGTTCGTCGTTCGTCGAGTTGAGCCGGTCGACACCCCCTTGCACGCCGGCTTCACAGACGTCCGTCAGATCCTGGATGGCGTCCCGCGCCCCCTCCCGGAAGTCGGCGAGGCGTTCTCGGAGGTCGATCGGGGTGCCGATCTGGACGAGGGCGCGCCGGTGGCCGTCGGGGGGGAACAGCTCGGAGCGGACGTCTTCCCGCAGGCGCGCTACCGTCTCGGCGGCGCGGTCGAGGGTGGGGTTGGACGCGGTGTAGCCGCCGGCGTAGCCGAGGATGCGGAGGGCGAGCATGGCCTCGTCGGCCCAGTGGGAGGCGGCGCGCTGGTCGACGTCGCGCTCGGGGTCGGTGCGCACGGAGTGGATGGTGGCGCGGACTTTGCGCACCCGCGCCGTGAGGTCGTCCGTCGGGCGGGCGGCGAGGTCTATCTTCGACTCCAGCGAGGCGATGATCTGCCCGGCCGCGTGGGAGATCTGCTCGTCGACGGGGCGTTCGCTGTGTGCCGGGATGTGGCCGTGCTGTCTGAGGTATCGCGCCAGGGCGGTGACGCTGACCCGCTTGAGCTCGCCGGCGATCGGCGCGTCGCGGTCGACGTCGGTCCCGAAGCTGGCGGCGACCTTCTCCAGCTCGATGAGCACCGTCTCGCGCACGTCCTCGACGTAGGTGTATTTCAACGAGACCGGCACCGCGTAGACGGGGGCGGAGTCCCCCAGCTCTTTCTGGGCGCGCAACGCGATGTAGGCGGCGCCCTCGGCGAAGGGGGTGACGCGGTCGTTGCAGAGGTAGACGTTGCCCTCCGGGAAGATCACCAGCGGGTATCTCCCGGCGGCGAGGACCTCGGCGGCGCAGCGCATCGCCTTCCGGTCGCTGCCCTCGCGGTCGACGCTGAACGCGCCGGTGCGCTGCATGAACCAGGCGCCGAACTTGCCGCGCGCGAAGACGTCGTATGCGGCCATGAAGGCCGGCTTCACCCGCAGCCTCCGGCAGACCTCGGTCATCAGCTGCGGGTCGCTGTGGGTGGGGTGGTTCGGCAGCAGGACGAAGCGGGCGCGCCGGTCGCGGCGCGCTTCGGCGAAGGCTTCGGCGCCCGCCAGGCTCACGCCTTCGACCAGGTGGTTCTTGCCGGGCAGGGCGAAGTGGCGGTTGGCGAAGCGCGCGATCGCGATGACCAGGGCGTTCGGCTTCGGGGGGAC
This sequence comes from Verrucomicrobiales bacterium, assembly GCA_028280355.1. Taxonomy (GTDB): domain Bacteria; phylum Verrucomicrobiota; class Verrucomicrobiia; order Verrucomicrobiales; family DEV007; genus JANQMB01. Next base: position 574 of record JANQMB010000025.1, on the reverse strand, counting down.
GAAGCGGTAGGGGAGGTCGCTGAAGTCGAGCATGGCCGAAATGCGTGACCGGGTGGCCGGCCGCCGCCTAGAGCTTCAGCTTCTGATGCAGCTCTTGCAAATAGGCTAGGGTGTGGTTGTAGGCGCCGAGGGTCGCCGCGTCCTCCACCGGGGTGCTCGCCGCCCTGCGGGCGTCGCCGACCTCGAGGAAGTCGGCGACCAGGCGGGGCTCGCGCACCAGCAGGTTGAGCTCGGCGCTGTTGCACATCGAGAAGATGGAGATGTTCGCCGAGCCCGAGAACACGGTCTCGCGGTCGAAGGCGAGCATCTTCGCGTGGATCATCTTCGGGGTCAGGAAGACCTTCACCGGCGCCGCTTTGAAGAGCCTCTCCGCAGCCCGGTAGTTGTTGTCGTTGCCGATGTTCGCCTTCTCGGACAGCAGGAGGTTGACCTCGACCCCGCGGCCGGCGGCCGCGGTGATCGCCGCGTCGACCTCCGGGTCGCCGATGTAGGCGACCTCGATGTGCACCTCCTCGCGCGCCCCCGCGAGCAGCTCGAGGAGCAGGGGTTTGATCTCGAAGCGGTTCTCGCCGCC
>JANQMB010000337.1 GCA_028280355.1 Verrucomicrobiales bacterium | reverse complement strand
AACAACCCGCAGGCGCTGGTCGTCAGCCTGTGCGCCTTCCCCTCCCTACCCCCGCTGGCGACCGGCGGGAAGGGTGGTCGGGCGCTCCCCCCCGAACTCGACCTCGCAGACTACCGCTACTCGATCCATATCGATCTAGACGCCGGGCTCTCTTTCGACGACCAGGCCGACCTCGAACGCTACGGCGGAACCGTCGAGGTCCCGGCAGACATCGCCCCCAGCATCTCGTTCACCGTCGAGCTCGACGACGACGCGACTCTCAAAGCCGTCCGCACCGTCGGCCTCAGAAAACCGCGGATCGTCACCGAGGCACCCTTCCAGGCCGGCGCCATTAACGTCCGCACCGGCATCTTCGACGACCCCTTCATCTTCCCGCAGTTCTTCCGGACCAATGTGGTCGGGATCGTGCTCAGCATCCCCCTCGACCTCTTCCCAAAAAACCAGCGCCAGTTCCTGATCTGGGCGACATCGACCAGGGACGGGAGGCAGGTCGACCATGCCGGCCGCGCCCAGCGCACCCAGCTACCCCGCTTCGAACTCCTCAATACCCTGCCCCCAAGCCGCCATGCCGCCGAAATCCGTCGCCGGCACCAAACCCCCACCCTGGCGGAGGACGTCCTCCAGACCATGTTCTCGCCCCTGTTCGGGCACCGCCACTTCGACGCCGCCCCAGACGTCGTCATCTTCGACACGGAGAGGCCGACCCGTTTCCCGAACGGGAGGAAACTCGACGACGACGTCGCCCCGATCCTGGCCAGGTGGGGGGACGCCCAGCTCCTCGAGACCGCCTACGCCGAGGACCCCAGGTTCCCGAGGGTGGAGACGAACGACCGCCCCTTCCTCGACGAGTTCCCCTACCTCGCACCGCCCTGGACCGCCGCCGAGGTCGCCGCGAACCCGCTCCCCTTCCACCGCCACCGCCCGACGCTGACCGACAGCTCCTGGAGGATCCTGTGGTTCGTCGCGATCGGCGCTGCGACCCTGCTCACCCTCCTGCTGCTGGCCGCGCTGCGCCACAAAGTCGCCCGCATCGCCGTCGCCGCGCTCTACATCGCCCTGTTCTGGTGGTTGTTCCCGGTCTTCTCGAAGAACCTCCCCGACGACGATCGGTCTGCGCGCGCAATGGCACAGCCGGCCCGCAAGTTCCACCGCCTCGCGACCGGCGGGGGTGCGGTGGCTCTCCTATCACTCGCTTGGATCTACGCCCTCGGACGGCGCCACGGCGCCCGCCGGCCGGACCCCGAAGCCCACCTCCCACAGGGCCGGCAGGGCCTGTCCGGAGACGACCGCCAGTATACGGGGTCGACCTACGAGGCGATCCGCGACGAGGTGATCGGCCACCCCTACTACGAGGTATGGGGCGGCCGGGACGAGCGGTCGCTCCCGGTCTACCCCGTCACTTTTCGCAGCCTGGCGAAGGGCTTGCTGCGCGGCCGCCGCCGGCACCCCTTCTCCCAGGCGCAGTCGCGCACGCTGAAATCCGCCGCCGACATGCGCTGGGGCCAGGACGGGAAGGGCGTCCGCCGGCTCCTCCACCCGAACGGGGTCTGCCTCGCCGGCACCTGGGAAATCGACGCCTCCCCGGAGGACACGCAATACAGCGGCGCCTTCAAACCGGGGACGAGGGCGCGCATCATCGCCCGCTACTCCACCTGCTGCACCGAGACCCGCGGGGGGAACTGGCGCTCGCTGTCGATGGTCGGGAAACTCTTCCCGGATGGCCCCGGCCGGCCGGCCCATTTCTTCGCACAGGAGGACCTTGGGGGGACGTGCACCGACTCGGTCCGCGAGGCCGTCCTCACCAACTCGCCACCCGTCTCTATCTGGCGCCGCGGCAAGGGCGTCTTCAGCTTCCTCATCACCGTCGCCACCTTCATGCGGGCGGACAAGAAGCCAGCCGAGCGCCAGCTCTACGAAATCGCCGAGCTCGGCGAAGGGGGCGAGACCCGCTGCCCCCGCTTCATACGGCTCACCGTGTCGGAGGGCGCCCCCGAGGTCGGGGGGACCGGTCTGGACTTCCGGGAGGAGATCCTCGACATGATCTACGACCGGGGGGACCCGGCGCCGAAGCGGGAGCTGGTGTTCGACGTCGCGGTCTCCGACAAGGGCGAGCGGACGGGGCGGCTCGTCCAACGGCTCCGGAAACAGGAGTGGACCCGCATCGGCAAGGTCACCTTCACCGAGGCGGCGGCCTCCTACAACGGCGACTTCGTCATCCACTTCCGGCACCCGCCGTGGCGGGACGACCGCAACGACCCGGGGAGCGTCTCCCGCCCGGAACTCGCAGACGATTGATGCAGACGGCGATCACCCACATCTCCACCGCCTGCGTGCTGCTCGAGCTCGGCCCGGTCCGCATCCTCACCGACCCGGTCTTCGACACCGGCCGGAAGACATACAACTTCGCCGGCCCCCTCATCCGCGCGACGCGGTCGCGCGGCCCGGCCGTCGCCCCGGGCGACCTGCCGCCCCTCGACGCGATCCTCCTCAGCCACCCCCACCACCTCGACAACCTCGACGGGTCGGGGCGGGCGCTGCTGCCGGGCGCCAGCAAGGTCATCACCGGCAAACACGGCAGACGCCACCTGGGCGACCTGGCGGTCGGGCTCGACTGCTGGGAGACGACGACGGTCTTCGGCCGCGGGGGGGAGGAGATCAAGGTGACCGCCACCCCCGCCCTCCACGGCCCTTGGTGGTTCCCCGGCACCCGCCACGTCTGCGGTTTCGTCCTCGAATGGGAGGGGGGGCGGGACGGCGGGATCTACCTGTCGGGCGACACGATCATGTTCCGTGGCATCGCCGAGATCGCAGGGCGCTTCCCGAAGATCGACACCGCGATCCTCAACCTCGGCGCCGTCCACTTCTGGCCACCGCTGCCAAAGTGCATCCGCTTCACCTTCAACGCCGAGGAGGCAGCCCAGGCGGCCACGTCCCTCGGCGCGGGGCGGGTCATCCCGGTCCACTACGAGCAGTCGACCTGGAGCCACTTCAAACAGGACGTGGCGACATACGTCCGCACCTTCCAACGCCACGGGCTGTCCGACCGTGTCCTCTGGTTGACCCGCGGCGAGCGCACGCCCCTCCCCCCGCCCGCCTGAGGGAACACCGCGAGATCACCACCAGCGACCCCCTCCTCGCCGGGCACCTCCTCGCTGGGCTCATCATCGCGAAACCTCCGACTCCCCGTGGACGGCATACATGCCCGAGCTTCCTACAGACAGACGGCGCTTGCAAAGCCCGCGGCGCCCCACAAAGGGTAACGGTTCGAAATGCCCGCACCCAGATCCATCATCGGCCTCGAACGCCAGGAGGTCGAAGACGCCCTCGCCGAACTCGGCGAGCGCCCCTACCGCACCGGCCAGCTGCTCAAGTGGGTCTACGAGAAACGCGCGGCCGGCTTCGACGAGATGTCCGACCTCCCCGCCGACCTGCGCGAGAGGCTGGCCGGCCGCTTCGCGGTCAGCCCGCTGCAGCCCGTGCGGGACTCCCGCTCCGGCGACACCACCCGCAAGTACCTCTACAGGCTGCACGACGGGCGATACATCGAGACCGTCCTCATCCCCGCCTCCCCCTCCCTCTATGGCGACCGCTCGGACAGGCACACCGCCTGTGTCTCGAGCCAGGTCGGCTGCGCATACGGTTGCAAGTTCTGCGCCAGCGGCCTCGACGGGTTCGCCCGCAACCTCGACGCGGGCGAGATCGCCGCGCAGGTGCTGGCGGTCGAGGCGGAGTCCGGCAAGAAGGTCAACAACATCGTCTTCATGGGGATGGGGGAGCCGCTCGCCAACTTCGACAACCTCATGAAGGCGATCCGCATCATCAACGCGGACTGGGGGATCGGCATCGGCGCCCGGCACATGACGGTATCGACCAGCGGCCTCGCCCCGCAGATCAGGAAGTTCGCCGACCAGCCGCTACAGATCCGCCTCGCGATCTCCCTCCATGGCGCCAGCGACGAGGTCCGCGAGACCATCATGCCGGTGAACAAAAAATACCCGATCGACTCGCTGTTCGACGCCCTGCGCTACTTCAACTCGCGGAAGAAACAGCGCATCACCTTCGAGTACATCCTCATCGAAGGCGTCAACGACTCGCCCGACCAGGCGCGGCTGCTGGCGAGGCGGGCGGAGTCGCTCAACGCCAAGGTCAACCTCATCCCCTACAACACCGTCGAGGGCCTGCCCTGGAGGCGGCCGTCCGAGCGCGCACAGGACGACTTCCACCAGACCCTGATGTCCCACGGCGTCCTGACCACCCTCCGGCGCGAGAAGGGTCACGACATCGAGGCCGCCTGTGGCCAGCTGCGGCTGCGCAAGGAGAAAGAGGAAGCCCGCTAGGGGGACGGCGCCCTATCTCAGTAGGAAGCTCACTTGCGAGCCATCCAGGGGGTTCGCCGATTCGTGCCCATTTGCGGATATTCGTGCCCATTCGTGTTTGGAAAGAGGGGGACACGAATGGGCACGAATGGGAAGAGTTCCGTGGAGCTGTCCCTAATCCTTAGCCTTTACAATGCACACGCCCTAGGGGGCACCCCGCCCCCGTCTCCTAGGGGGCACCCCGCCCCCGCCTCCCTCCACCGCCTGAACGGGCGGGAGGCTACTCCCGCAACTCGAGCACGAAGATCAGCCTCCCGTCGCGCCATTCGGGCCCGGCGATGAACAGCGGGCTGCCCACTTTGAGGACGGCGTCGGTCTTCACCAGCACCTTTTTCTTCTGCCAGAGCTTCAACAACACGTTCATCCCGCCCCCCTCGGCCGGCCCTTTGGACTCCAGCTCGAGGTTCATCTCGTCGGAGGGCACGATCCAATTCACGTAATCGCGGAACACGACCCCCTGCGTGTGCTGGCCGAGCAGATCGAAGCTGGCGTGCCCTTTGAACACCTTGCCCAAGCGGCGCGCCAGCGCGTCGGGGGCCGGCTTCTTGGCCTCGCCGCCCGACGCGTAGACCAGCGCCCCCCAGAAGGTGGCGTCGATCGTGCTCTTCTCGCTGCGCCCCCCACCGCCGGCGGGGGTCGCGGCCGACAGCGACCACGCGGCGAGCGCGGCGAAGGCGATATGTCGTCGTCTGCCCATCGCCCTAGCCCTCGCCGCGGGCGAAGATATGTGGCGCCCCGTCGGCATCGGTCTCCATGATGTAGGCGAGCTGGGCGTCCTCCGTATAGAACCGCGCGAACCCGCGCGGCCCGGCAGGCAGATAGGTCGCGACCTCCCTGCCGCCGACATCGACCTCGTCCGGGATACGCTCGAGCCCGTCCAGCAAGATCACCGTCGCCCCCACCTCCTCGTCAAACTCGGCCCGCGCCACCGTCACCGCCGGGTCGGGCGCGTAGACGCTGACCAGCGGTCCACCGGCACTGGGGGAAGCCCCGCGGCCGTTCAGCATCAGGGTGGCGACGACGGCACAGGCCGCCGCTGCCGCCCCCACCGTGAACGGGGAACGCAGCCAGGACCACACAGAGACGGCCGGCCGCCGGGCGGCCGCACCCCCGGCGCCCTCGCCCTCGCGGATGCGTTTCTGGATCTGGCTGTTGAAAAAGTCGGGATAGGGGGGCTCGATCTCCGCCTGCCGCCCGATCTCACGGATGCGCCTGGTGACGATCAAATG
>JANQMB010000094.1 GCA_028280355.1 Verrucomicrobiales bacterium | reverse complement strand
TCACGGTTGAGGGTTGAACTGGGCGACTGGCTTCAGCCGGAATAGGGCTTGCAGCCCGCACCCCGAAGCCACCGCCTTGAGGCGGTGGAGCATTCACTTCCGAACACACCCTAGACATCGCCACCGCAGCGGCCATGTTCTCGGCGAAATGGTCGCGCCGCTCGAGTCGCCCCCGCCCCCGAACCAGCTCTTTCGGGAATTCGAGTCGGGGCAGCTCTCCAGGGAGGAGTTCCAGGCCGCCATGGCCGAGCATGCGCGGGAGCTCATCGACGAGATGGAGGAGGCCCGCCGCGACCCGATCACCGCCTTCGTCGAATCGATGCGCAACCGGCGCGCCGCCGCGCGGCTCGCCGGGAGGCATGGCGAGGCCGCGGTGCGGGAGATCTTCGAAGCGCTCGCCGGCCTCCCCGACTTCCCGCCGGCGAGCCTGCTGTGGAACGCGGGTCACCGGCACGTGCCGCTGTTCTGTTTCCTGCGCTGCAGGCATCACCCGGTGTTCCGGGTGGTGGAGTTGGAGCTGGGGCAGCGCCGCGCGGAGATCGAGGTCGAATACCAGTCCAGCGGGGCGGCGCGGGCGACGCGCGAGCGCTTCCGGCTGGGGCGCGAATGGCACGGCCGCATGGTGGTCGAGACCCGGTGGCCGACTTGAGCGGCGTGCCGGGGCAGACGGGGTAGGCGTCGGAGCGTGCCCGAGCTAACGTTTTTGAGACGCCAGCGTCCGGATCGCCTCGTCCTCGAGCGGGCCGTCGAAAATGTACAGTTCGTCGATGGCGCCGCGGAACGGTGCGCCCTCGCCGGAGCGGGAGGTTGCGACCTTCATGGGGGAGGTGTCCGGGGTGTCGGTGTCGGTGTCGATCGGGAATGGGGCGACCTTGGAAAAGTAGCGCGCGGCCTCGGGGCGACCGTCGACGAACATTGTCACGACCGGGCGCCCGCCCGGGCTGGAGTCCCCGTTGTAACGGACAGCGATGTGGTGCCATTCCCCGTCGGCCAGCTCGGTCGACGGTGAACCGGAGAACCAGCCGGCGCCCAGCTCGAGCGTCAGGTGGGTCTTGTCGGTGATCTGGTGGATGCTCTCCGGTTGCAGGTACTGGTAGTTGGTGGCGCGCACCGACCACATGTCGTTGGCCGCCCTGTCGACATTGCGACCCCAGTGGACCAGGGTGTAGTCGTTGAGCTCGCCCTTCCTCGCTTCCGGGACCGGTGGCAGCTTGAGCCAGAACGCCACCGTCCGCGGCCTGCCCCCGGGGACGCCCGGCCAATCCGTGTGGAGCTGGGTGCCGGAGCCGTCGAAGGAGATCGCCCCGCCGACCACCCCGGGTTCCCTCTGCGGTGTCCCCCCGACCGCCGCCATCGCGATGCGTCTGCCGTCCGGGTGGCTCCCGGCGACCGAGAGGGTGTGGCCGTTGTCGCCGTCGAAGGACCAGTGCAGATAGGGGGGCAGCGGGGAGTCGGCGGGCAGGCTGTAGAGAAAGGCCTCCGGCGCGGCCGCCGTCACCAGCCAGCCGCCGTCCGCCTCCACGACCCGGGCATCGCCGGCGGCCAGCGCCACCTCTTGCCCGTCGCCGTAGTGGTTCTGAACCTCCACCCTCCCGTCGAAGACATGGACCTGGTCGGGCTCCTCGCTATCCGAGATGACACCGAACTCGGTGCCGAGGTCGGTGAGCAAGAACTCGGGCGTGTCGATCTGGAAGCCGACCCCTTTCGGCGGCACCTCGAACCAGGCCCTCCCCTGGTCCAGCGCCACCAGCCCCTCCTTGCGCAGGGTGAGATCCGCGGGGGCGCTGACGACGCCGCGGGTCCCGGAGCGGAACTGTAGCTCGATGGTGCCGCGGGTGAGCCGGAGGCGGGAGCCGACCGCCAGCTGTTTGCCCTCGGGGGCTTCGACGTTCTCCGGGGTGGAGTGGGTGAGGGAGAACTGGGCGAAAGAGGAGGTCTTGAAGCGGGCCGGTGGCGGGTCGGGCAGCAGGATGTAGGTGGAGACCAACACCGCGACCAATATGGCGGCGGCGCTGGAGAGCAGCGCGAACTTCAGCGTCCGGCGCTTCTGGCGCGCTACGACTCGGTCCATCGGGATGACGCTGCCCTGCGCGGCGGTCCGCTGCCGGGCTCCCTGCTCGAGGCGGAGCAACTGGTGGAGGTCGACGACGTCCATATACCTCCGCCGGGCCTCCTCCGAGCCCGACAGGTGCCCCTCCAACTCGGCGAACGCCTCGGGGGAGATCTCGTTGTCCATCAACAGGGACAGGGCGCTGTCGAACTCGTCCGGGCTCATGCGGTGTTCTTCTCCATCGCCAGCCGCTGTTCGATGCAGCGCCGCAGCGCGGCCCGCAGGCGGGCGAGCGTGACCCGCAGCGAGGCCCGGTTGCGGCCAGACTCGAGCGCGTAACCGTCCAGGGCGTCGCTGGAGGTGTAGCGGGCGTTGAGCAACTTCTGGTCGGTCGGCCGCAGCTTCGTGACGCAGTGTTTGAGGGCGTGGCGTTTGGAATCGAGCAGGGCGGGGCTGCGGTCGGCGCTCTCGCTGGCAAGGGTGTCGAGGAGCGCGTCGCTGAAGACCAGCCAGTTGGCGCGCTGGAGCTTCTTGCTCTCGTTCATCGCCTTGTAGCGTGCGACCGTGCAGGCCCAGGCGGCGAACTTCGTCCCCAGCTTGAAAGTGCCGCGTTTCTCCCAGAGCACGATATTGATCTCCTGCAGCAGGTCGCGCACGTCGGGGTGGTTGGGGATCAGGGAGGCGATGAACGAGCGTAGCATCTCCTGATGGTCGGTCAGGAGAGCGACGAACTCTTGGTCCTTAGGGTCGTGTGTCGCCATCGGCAGTTGTCTTGGCGGGGGGGAGAAGCGGCGGGGGCACTCTTTCCCAGAGTCCCTATTTCCTCATGGGTCGGGGCGTTAACAACAAACTTCGGGAGGCGATCCGGATGAAGCGGGGGCGTGGGGCAGATGGCTCTGGGTATGGCGAGGGCGGGGCACTTTGGGCGTTTTTAGTCAATCTTCTGTTAACGGGTGCCGATTACGTGAAATAATGGGTTGGGGGACAATGTTCATCAGAACTGAGAATCACTTTGTCGCCTCCTCTCAACACAATGCAAGACATGAAGAATACTACATGGAAACCTCACCTCCTCGCCCTCTCGATCCTGGGCGCCGGCTCCCTAGCCTCTGATGCGGCGATCAACTCCGTCACCTCGTTCAACAACGCGGGCGGGAGTTTCGCCTACCAGAGTTCGCTCAGCACCGCCGGTACCCTGGTGGACGCCGTCAACTTCGGCACTTCCGCCAACATCGTCGCCAACGGGATCACCTTCACCGGCAACGCATCCGGAAACCCTTCCGGGGCGAACTACGCGGTGACCGGCGCCGCCAGCGTCGACAACGGTCTATCGAACCCCGGCATCGACGACTTGTTCTTCACCGAGGCGTGGGGCAACGCGACCGTCCCGACCTTGACGGTCTCCAACCTGAACCCTGGCTCGACCTACCTCATCCAGATCCTCCACGGGGAGCCGCGCAGCTGCTGTACTGCAACTTGGACGGGCAACACCGTGGCGACCAACGTCGACGCCGCCCAGAACGTGCCGAGCTTCAATATCGGCAACGGCGTCAACGGGCAGAACCCCCCGGGGGCGAACGACATCGCGATCGTCACCGCCGAGGTGACCGGGGTGACCAGCTTCACCTACGCAGCGACCGGTGGCAATGGCCGTGGTGGTTCGTTGGCCGGTTTCCAGACCCGGCTGATCCCCGAGCCCTCGGCGCTCGGCCTGGTCGGTTTGACCTTGGGCACACTGATGTTCCGTCGGCGCCGCACCCTTCGTCGCTGATCGGGAGGCGGCCTAGCCGCGATATCATCTCGGGTCACAAGATTGGGGGGCTCGGCGGCTCGTTGCAGTGTCCGCCGAGCCCCTTTTTTGTGACTTCCCCTGAGGCGCCCCCGCCTGGTTCTGATGGAAATGGCATCGCTGCAACAGTCTCGTGCAGGAGCCGCCCCCGGGGCGGCTCCCGTGGCGGGCGGAGGTTGGTACCGTGTGGTGCTTGTTGCGCTGTCGTCCTTGCTGCTGCCGGGTTGCGCGGAGGAGGCTCCCGACCGGCGGAGCGCCGCGCCCCCTGACCGCCCCCATCTCGCGGCGAGACCGCTGTTGGGCACTGGAGGGAGCTCCGGCCCGGCTGACGGGCGCTTCGAGAAGCTTCCGGCGAGCGCCACCGGGATCGATTTCGTCCACCGTTACGACCTCGGCCGGCTGGCGGAGCGAAAGTTCCTCAACACGCCGTTCGCCGGCGGCGGGGTGGCGATCGGGGACTATGACGCCGACGGCCTGCCGGATGTCCTCCTGACCCGCGCCCACGGGGGCGCCAGGTTGTACCGCAACCGTGGCGGGTTCCGTTTCGAGGACGTGAGCCGGGCGGCGGGTTTGAAACTGGACACCCCCTTCACTGCAGGCTGCACCTTCGCGGACATCGACAACGACGGCCTGCTCGACATTTACATCTGCGTCTTCGACCAGCCCAACCAGCTCTACATCAACAACGGCGATGGCACCTTCGTCGAGAAGGCGAGCGAGCTCGGGCTGTCGTATTGGGGCGCGTCGATGATGATGGCTTTCGCCGACTACGACCTCGACGGTGACCTCGACGGCTACCTGCTGACCAACCGCTACTTCAGGAACGCCGCGCGGGTTCCGGACTTCGAGCCCGTCTTCGACGAGGCGACGGGTCGCCACGTGGTCCCGAGGGAGGTCCGCGAGAGGTTCGACGTGATCCGGAGGCCGGACGGGGTGGCGGTGCCAGTGCGGGCGGGGGAGTCCGACCATCTCTACCGCAACGACGGCGGCCGCTTCACCGAGGTCTCCAGCGCCGCCGGGATCGACGGGAACTTCCCCGGGATCGGGGTCGTGTGGTGGGACTACAACAGCGACGGGCTGCCCGACCTCTACGCGGCGAACGACTACAACGCCCCGGACCAGCTGTACCGGAACAACGGCGACGGGACCTTCGACGAGGTGATCGGCGAGGTGGTTCCCTATACCCCGTGGTTCTCGATGGGGGTCGATGCGGGCGATTTCAACAACGACGGCCTGCCCGACCTGCTGGCCTCCGACATGGCCGGCACCACCCACCTCAAAGAGAAGCTGTCGATGGGGGCGATGGACCAGAACGGCTGGTTCCTCGAGTACCCGACCCCCCGCCAGTACATGCGCAACATGCTCTACCTGAACACCGGCACCGGGACGATGCAGGAGGTCGCCTACCTGGCCGGTCTCGCCCGCAGCGACTGGACCTGGAGCGTCCGTTTCGCCGATTTCGACGCCGACGGCTGGCAGGACGTCTACGTGACCAACGGCATGTCGCGCAACTTCGCCGACAGCGACATGCCGGTTCGCCACGGGAACGCGGTGGGCAACATCAATACCTGGTTGCCGGAGCCGGTGCTGAAGGACGTCAACATGGCCTTCCGCAACCGCGGCGGGTTCCGCTTCGAGGAGGTGGGGGAGCGCTGGGGGCTGGATCTCGCCGAGGCCTGTTTCGGTGCGGCGACCGGCGACCTCGACGGCGACGGCGACCTCGATATCGTGGCGGTGGGCTTCGACTGCGAGGTGGCGGTCTACCGCAACCGGCTGCGCTCCGGGCGCTGCGCCACCATCGCCCTGGCCGGTTTGTTGTCGAACCGCTCCGGGATCGGCGCCACGGTCACCGCGGAGTCGGCCGTTGGGACACAGACCCGGACGCTGACGCTGGCACGCGGGTTCGCCTCCAGCGACGAGCCGGTCGCCCACTTCGGGTTCGGCGACGCGGAGACGATCGACAGGCTGGTGGTGCGTTGGCCGAGCGGCCTCTCGCAGACTTTCACCGACCTGCCGACGGGATGGCACTACACGATCACCGAGGCGGGCACGAACGCCCCCGTCGAAGAGCCTGCCCCGCCGCCCGCCTGGTACGCGGACGTCGAGGCGGTGGGCGCCATCCGCCATCTGGAGAGAACCTTCGACGACTTCGAGCGCCAGCCGCTGCTGCCCAACCGGCTGTCGCAGCTCGGCCCGGGTCTCGCCATGGGGGATGTGGATGGCGACGGCCTCGACGACCTGTTCGTCGGGGGCGCGGCCGGCCAGCCCGGGCGGATCTTCCTGATCGGGCGGGGCGGGGAGTTCAAACCGCACCCGTTCCGGTTTGAGGCCGCCCCCGAGGACATGGGGGCGCTGTTCTTCGACGCCGACGCCGACGGCGACACCGACCTCTATGTGGTGAGCGGCGGGGTCGAATGTGAACCCGGCGACCCGGTGCTGCGCGACCGTCTCTACCTGAACGATGGCGATGGCGGTTTCTCGCGGGGGGAGCTCCCGGACCTCCGGGACAGCGGCAGCGTGGTCTGCGCGGCCGACTTCGACCGCGACGGCGACCTCGACCTCTTCGTCGGCGCGCGCAGCGTCCCGGGGCGCTACCCGAGCCCGCCGAGCAGCCGCCTGCTGGTCAACGAGGGCGGGAGGTTCCGCGCCGCCGGGCCGGATCGGGCACCGGGCCTGCGCGACTGCGGGATGGTCACCAGCGCCCTCTGGTCGGATGCCAACGGCGACGGCCTCGTCGACCTGCTGGTCACGGCGGAATACGAGCCCCTGCGGGTCTTCGTCAACAACCCGGCGTCTGGCAAGCTCGAGGTACCAGGGGGCGAAACCGGGCTGGAGGGCCTGAGCGGGTGGTGGAACGGGATCGCCGGCGCCGATGTCGACGGGGATGGCGACATCGACTACGCGGTGACCAACTTCGGCCTCAACACCAAGTATGGTCAGCCGGGCGCCGATAAACCTCAGGTGCTCTACTACCTCGACCCGTCGGGGGATGGGGGGGCGAACGTCATCGAGGCGAAGGTCGCGGGCGACTGCCTGTTGCCGGTCCGCGGCCGCAGTTGCTCGACCCTCGCGATCCCCGAGCTGGCTGAGAAGTTCAAGAGCTACCGGGCTTTCGCCAGCGCCGCCCTCGACGAGATCTACTCGCCGCAGGCCCTCGGGAGCTCGCTGAAGAAGACGGCCGCCGAACTCCGTTCCGGGATCCTGCTGAACGAGTCCGCCGGCGGCGAGCTGCGTTTCACCTTCAGGCCGCTGCCGACGATGGCCCAGGTGGCCCCGGGTTTCGGCGTCGCCTTCTGTGAGGCCGATGGCGACGGGGTCCCGGACCTGTTCGTCGCGCAGAACTTCTTCGGCGCCCAGCGGGAGACCGGCTGGATGGCGGGCGGCCTGAGCTGCGTGATGACCGGTGATGGGAGCGGCGGGTTCCGGCCGGTCGAGGCCCGCCATAGCGGCGTCGCCATCACCGGTGACGCGGTGGCGGCTGTGGTGGCGGACATCGACCACGACCTGCTGCCGGACATCCTGTGCTCGGTGAACAACTCGGGGCTCAAGACATTCCGCAACCTCCGCCCCGACTTGCGGGGGTACTCGATCAAGCTGGTGGGGCGGCCCGGCAACTCCCTCGCGGCCGGCGCCAAGGTGACGGTAACCGGCGTGGGTGGGCGCCG
>JANQMB010000080.1 GCA_028280355.1 Verrucomicrobiales bacterium | reverse complement strand
CCGCCGAAATAGATCTTTCCGGCGTGGACCCCCGGCGCCCCGTTGACGTAGTTCTCCGTCTCGTAGGTCCACTTCGCCTCGCCGGCCGCGAGCGAGACGCAGTGCAGGTGGTTGTCGTAGCTCCCGATCAGGATGTAGTCGGCCCCGTCTTTCTCACTGTGGTAGAGGTTCGCCCCCCCGAGGATCTCGCCGGCGGTCTCGTACTTCCAGGAGGCTTCGCCGGTCGCCCGGTCGAGGCAGTAGAGGAAACCGTCGCCGGCCCCGAAGGCGACGGAGCCCCCGGCGATACAGGCGGTGCCCTCGATGGTGTCGTCGACGGCATACTCCCAGACCTTTTTGCCGGTGGCGAGGTCGAGGCAGACGAACTTGCCGTCCTCCGACCCGACGTAGACCCTCCCGTCCGCGAGCACCGGTGTCGCCATCACGCTGCGCCCGACCTGCGCCGACCAGGCCAGTTCGAGCGGCGGGGCGAGCACCTCCCCCGCGACGCCCCGCATGTCGGGCGACCCCCGGAACAGCGGCCACCCGGCGTCGCCCGCCGCGCCGGTGCCGAGCGCCACACTGGCGAGCAGGAGGGTCGTTGTGCGCATGCTCCCTATCATGATCTTGAAAAGCTAGCCCTTGCCCCTTATTCTTCAAGTGTCGCCGGCCATCCCCCCCCGCCGGCATCACGATGGACCCTTCCGACCTCGCATCCCCCCGACCGATCCCCGAAGAGCTACACTCAGAATACGAGGAGCGCCCTTTCCTGACCTGCACCCGCTGCGGCGAATCGCTGCGCGAGTTCGAGGAGGGCTACCAGGTCGCCAAGGTGTTCAAGCGCGGTGAGGTCATCTTCGAATATGCTCTCTGTGCGCCCTGCCACTCGGGGATCGTCGACGAGTTTTCCAGCGAGTCGCGGCGCGCGCTCGAGGATTTCTTCACCGAGAACATGACCTCGGGCCTCGGCGCCGGGGTCTGCGGCATCTGCAACCGCGGCCGCGCGGACCTGTCCGAGCCCGAGTATACCCTGGGGGCGGTCTGCCTCGGGTCCGACCTGCTGGAGTCGTTGATGATCTGTTCCGAGTGCACCGAGAGGTCGAACGCCTTCATCTCCAAGAAGACCCAGGGGATCTACGGGGATTTCATCAACGACAATTTTCCCGGAGTTCCCGCTGACGCCTTGCCAGATCCCACCAGGGTGCCCATACTGTGACTTTATTGTCACCGGCCTTCCCGCTCTTGAGCGAGCCCCCCCCCAGATCCGCCCACCATATCGCCCGGCCCCCGATGGGGCCGGAGGAATACCGTGCGGTCGTCGTCAGCCATCTGGGCAGGGTCGTTTTCGCAGCAGTTTGTGGGATCGGCATGGTCGTGCTGTCGGTCGCCCAGTTCATCCCGTTCGGGTTCGTCCCGGCCGCGCTGGTCGGCCTCGCGTTTGGCTACGGGGCGGGCGGCAAGTTTTTCCCGGACTCCGGCGCCATGTTCGGCCGCCGTTTCCGCAACTACCGCAGGCTCAAGAACGGTCTGCCGCCGCTCGACAGCGACGAGGCTCCGGCGGGGCGATATATCGAGGAGTTCCGCCGCGGCTGACGGCCTGGATCCCTCCGAGCACCCTGCCAAATTTTGTCGTGGCGTCCCGCGGGTTCCGCGGCCACCCTCTGCAGGTGAGCGAAACCAAGGACCCAGCGCAGGGCCTGCAGCTGTTGGGCAGGTATCTCCAGGAGCGCCGCGCCGAGGGGGTCGGGCATGTGTGGTTGAGCGACAGCGCCCTCGAGCAGATCCAAACGCTGCCGATGCGCGCCCGCGCCGTCGCGGCACCACCCCGCGGACCTCAGGGGGATCCTCCGAAGGGGGGGGGCGCCGGGGGCCGGGCTGACGACAAGGCGGGCAAGCTCGCCGCCGTCAAGGCACGCGCGGAAGGTTGTGAGCGCTGCCGCGGCCTGGGCAGCCTGCGCGATACGATGGTCTTCGCCGTGGGCGACCCCGACGCCGACCTGATGTTCGTCGGCGAGGCGCCGGGGGCCGAGGAGGAGAAGCAGCGCGAGCCCTTCGTGGGGCCGGCGGGGCAGCTGCTCACCAAAATCATCAGCACCATGGGGCTCCGCCGCGAGGAGGTCTATATTTCGAACATCGTCAAATTTCGACCGAGCACCGGCCGGGCGAACCAGGGGACCGCGAACCGCAAGCCGACCGCGGAGGAGATGGCGGCGTCGGTCGAATACGTGCGCGCCGAGATCGAGATCGTCGAGCCGAAACTGATCGTCGCCCTGGGTGGGACGGCGATGGAGGGGCTGCTCGGCATCGAGGGCAGCGTCGGTCGCGCCCGCGGCACGGTCCACGACTTCGACGGGCGCCCGGCCATCGTCACCTACCACCCTTCGTTCCTCCTGCGCAGCGGTGCGATCGGCGACAAGCGCAAAGTCTGGGAGGACATGTTGATCGCCATGGAGGAGCTGGGCATGCCGATCGGCGACAAGCAGCGTGGCTACTTCCTGAAGTAGGGGGGCGCGCGCAGGGGGGCGGGATTGCCGTCCCTCCCCAGAACAGGGGGATCCGGGGAGCGCATTGCAAACTCTGCCGGCCTTTGCAATCGCGCCGCGCCGGGATCGGCGGCAGCTTCTCACCCCGATACCGTGAGCACCGCCGCCTACATCGCCGATACGCTGAGCTTCCCGCTGCGCCGGGGCGCGCTGCCGGTGCTGATCATCGGCGGGGTCCTGTCGATGATGATGGAGTTCGCCAGGCTCGCCGGTTTCTTCGGCGTCTTGGCTAGCTACGTGTGGTTCGGCTACCTCTGCGCCACCTTCCTGCATCTGATCCTCAACGCCACCAACGAGCATGCTGGCGAACCGGAGTTCCCCGACGCGAGCAACTTCGTCGAAGATATCTTCGCCCCGATGCTGAAGGTCTGGTGGACCGCCCTCGTCGCCCTCGCGCCGCTGCTCGCCTTCCAGTACTTTGCCGATCCCGACCTCCCCGACCGCGGGCGCTGGGAGTGGTGGCTGGCGATGTTGGCCATCGCCTATTTCCCGATGGCGATGCTTGCGGTCGCCGTGCTCGACAACATCACCGCCCCCAACCCCTGGCTGGTGCTCGTGTCCGCCCTGCGGACCCTCCCCTACTACTCGGTCTGTGTCGCCCTCTGTGTAGGCGTCTACAACCTCGGGGCCTGGTTGAACAAGGCCTCGACCGTGCACCCCCTCCTCGCCTGGGCGGTGATCTCGTTCACCGGGTTCTACACCATCATGGCCACCGCCCGGGCGCTCGGTCTGCTCTACCGGGCGAGGGAGGAGGAGCTGGCCTGGGTCTGATTTCGCGCCGCCCCTCGACCGATCTCATCGGGAGGCGTCCGGAAACCACTCACATCGCTTGCGAGCGATGGGGGGTTGCCTCGTCTCTGAGCAGGCAAGCCTACTCTTCGGCTTCCGCCTCGCCCCCGTCCTCTTCGTCTTCCTCGTCCGGCACAACGCGGGCGACGTCCTGTAGCAGCTCGTCCCCCTTCAGGCCGATGAGGCGGACGCCCTGGGTCGAGCGCCCCATGCTGCGCACCTCGGCGACGCGGGTGCGCACCGACTGGCCGCCGTTGGTGATCAACATGATCTCGTCCTCCTCGGCGACCGCGAGGGCCTCGACCACGTTGCCGGTCTTGTCGGTGACCTTCATGGTGATCATCCCCTTGCCGCCGCGTCCCTTGGTGGCGTACTCCTCGAAGGCCGTGCGCTTGCCGAGCCCCCTCTCCGAGGCGATCAGCATCTGCGTCTCGGGGGTCACCACCACCAGCGAGACCAGATGGTCACCGTCGCGCGGCCGGATGCCCGCGACGCCGGCGGAGTTGCGGCCCATCTGGCGGATGGTGTCCTCGTTGCAGCGCACGCAGTAACCGCCCGAGGTGATCAGACAGATGTCGTCGCTGCCGGTGGTCAGCTTGACCGAGATGAGCTCGTTGCCCTCCTCGATCTTGATGGCGATGATCCCCGACGCCCGGTAGTTGCGGAACTCCGACAACGCCGTCTTCTTGACCTTGCCGCTGCGGGTCGCGAAGAGCACGTTGAACGGCTGGTCGAAGGTCGAGCGGTCGTCCTCCCCCTTGCCCTCCACCCGCAGGTAGGAGGCGATCTTCTCCTCCGGCAGGAGGTTGAGCAGGTTCTTGATCGACCGCCCCTTGGCGACCCGCGCCATCTCGGGGATCTGGAACACGCGCTCCACGAACACCCGGCCGGTGTTGGTGAAGAACATGAGGTAGTCGTGCGCGCTGGCCGAGAACAGGTGCTCGACGAAATCGTCCTCCTCGTCCTCGTCCACCGCATCGCGGGTCGCCATCCCGCGCACGCCCTTGCCGCCGCGCCTCTGCGCCTTGTATTCCTCGGCGGCGGTGCGCTTGATGTAGCCGCGGTGCGTGATGGTGATGATCTGCGCCTCGTTGGCGATCAGGTCGACGATGGCGATCTCGCCCGGGTCGGCCTCGATGCCGGTCTTGCGCGGGGTGCCGAAGCGCTCCCTGATCTCGCCCAGCTCGTCCTTGATGATCTGCAGGACGCGCTCCTCGCGGGCGAGGATGTCCAGCAGGTCTTTGATCTCCTCGAGGAGCGCGTCGTAGTTCCCCTTGATCTTGTCGCGCTCCAGGGCGGTGAGCTGGTAGAGGCGCATCTCGAGGATGCGGTTGACCTGCGCGT
The DNA here is from genome assembly GCA_028280355.1 of Verrucomicrobiales bacterium. Lineage (GTDB taxonomy): Bacteria > Verrucomicrobiota > Verrucomicrobiia > Verrucomicrobiales > DEV007 > JANQMB01. The sequence goes on along the minus strand of JANQMB010000080.1, from coordinate 10,761 downwards.
CGGTGAACACGTAATCGTCCCCCTGCACGCTCGGCTGCTCGCGCAGCAACACCCCGTAACCCTCGACCGTCTTCACCGGCATGGTGAAGGCCTTGATCTTGGCGAAGGCCTCGTCCCGGTTGGCCGAGTCGCGCACCATCTTGATGAAGTCGTCGAGGTTGTTGACCGCGATCAACAGCGCCTCCAGTCCCTCGGCCTTCTTCTCCGCCTCGGCCAACAGGTAGCGCGTGCGGCGCACGATCACCTCCCGCCGGTGCTCGATGTAGCAGGTCAGCGCCTCCTTGAGGTTCAGCAGCTTGGGGCGACGGTTGTCGATCGCCAGCATGTTGACCGAGAAGGAGGTCTCCAGCTGTGTGTGCTTGTAGAGCAGGTTGACGACCACCTGCGGCCTCGCGTCGCGCTTGAGGTCGATCACCACGCGGGTGTTCTCGTCCGACTCGTCGCGGATGCCGCTGATGTCGGTGATCACCTTCTCATTGACCAGCTCGGCCACCCGCGAGACCAGCGTCGCGCGGTTCACGTTGAAGGGGATCTCGGAGATGATGATCTGCTCGCGGCGCCCCTGCTCGATCACCTCGAGCTTGCCCCGGACCCGCACGCTGCCGCGGCCGGTGTGCATGTAAGCACGCACCCCCTGGTGGCCGAGGATGGTGCAGCCGGTCGGGAAGTCGGGGCCGGTGATGTGGGTCATCAGCTCGTCGATGCTGATGTCCGGGTTGTCGATCTGGGCACAGATGCCGTCCACGACCTCGACCAGGTTGTGCGGCGGGATGTTGGTCGCCATGCCGACGGCGATACCGGTGCCGCCGTTGACGAGCAGGTTCGGGAAACTGGCCGGCAAGACCGTCGGCTCGTGGGTCGAGTCGTCGTAGTTGGCGACGAAGTCCACCGTCTCCCTCTCGATGTCGCTCATCAGCGAGACCCCCAGGTGGGTGAGCTTCGCCTCGGTGTACCGCATGGCCGCCGGCGGGTCGCCCTCCACCGAACCGAAGTTCCCCTGCCCCTCGACGAGGATCTCCCGCATCGACCAGGGCTGCGCCATGTTGACCAGCGTCGGGTAGATCGCCTGGTCGCCGTGCGGGTGGTATTTACCCATCGTGTCCCCGACGATGCGGGCACACTTCAGGGGCTTCTTGCCCGGCGCCAGCGACAGGTCGTTGTGCATCGCATAGAGCAACCGGCGCTGTGAGGGCTTGAGGCCGTCGCGCGCGTCGGGGAGCGCCCGCGAGATGATGACCGACATCGAGTAGTCGAGGAACGAGTTCTTGACCTCGTCGGCGACGTTGATCGGCAGGATGTTGTCCTCTGCCTCCTCCGGGAGGTCGTCGGGCTTGTCCGGGTCTTGGGGCGGTGGGGTGTCGTCGGGCATCTAGAAGAGACGTCGAAAATCGGTGGTGGGAGGTCAGGCTACCAGGGGCGGGGCGCGTCGCCGCTACACGTCCAAATTCCTGACGTTCAAGGCGTTGTCCTCGATGAACTGTTTCCTCGGCTCGACCACGTCGCCCATCAGGACGGTAAACATACGGTCCGCCTCGACGGCGTTCTGCTCGTTCAGCGTGACCCTCAGCAGCTTGCGGTTCGCCGGGTCCATGGTGGTCTCGAAAAGCTGTTTGGCGTTCATCTCGCCCAGCCCCTTGTAGCGCTGGATCTCGATCCCGCGCTTGCCGATGCCCAGCACCGTCTCGAGGATCTCCGGCACGGAGAACACCGGGTGGGACTTCGCCTCGTCCCCCTCCCCTTCGACCAGCTCGAACAGCGGCTGGTCCTGTGCCGCGAAGTGATCGACCGCCAGCCCTTCCCCCTTCATGTCGTCGAGGAGGTTGCGGATCGAGCGCGACTCGTGGATCTCGGTCAGCTGGGCGCGCCTGCTCACCTTCGGCGCCGCCGCGTCCGCACCCTCCTCGTCCTCGGGTTTCGCCTTCGGGGTGCCGAACAGTTTGAGGTCCGGGTTGGCCTCGGAGAACGCGCGGAGGGCGTCCTCGTCCAGGCAGTACTCGACGTGCTCGTCGTTGCCCTCGCGGATGCGCAGCACGTATTCCGGGAGCGCCCCGCTGTCGGCGTCGCGCGCCGAGAGATATTCGTCGAAGTCCCCCCCCGCACGCGCCACCACGTCGCCGTAGCGCGACAGCAGGCTGAGTTTCTCCAGCAGCTCCTTCAGCACGTCCGGCTGGATCTCCTTACCGTCGGCCAGGTTGCGGAGCCTCACCTCGCCCGCGCCCAGGTCGATCAGGATCCTGCGCAGCTCGGCATCGTCCTGGACATACTCCTCCCGCTTCTTGCGGGTCACCTTGTAGAGGGGCGGCTGGGCGATATACACGTACCCCTTGCGCACGAGGTCCTCCATGTGGCGGCAGAAGAAGGTCAGCAGCAGGGTGCGGATGTGCGACCCGTCGACGTCGGCGTCGGTCATGATGATGACCTTGTGGTAGCGCGCCTTGTCGATGTTGAACGCGCCCTCCTGGTCGCCGTCGCCGATGCCCGTGCCGATGGCGGTGATCATGGTCTGGATCTCCTTGTTCTGCAGCGCGCGGTGCAGGCGGGCCTTCTCGACGTTGATCAGCTTGCCGCGCAGCGGGAGGATGGCCTGCGTGCGCCGGTCGCGCCCCTGTTTCGCAGAGCCGCCGGCGGAGTCGCCCTCGACGATATAGAGCTCGCATTTCTCGGGGTCGCGCACCGAACAGTCGGCGAGTTTGCCGGGCAGCCCGCCGCCGCTGAGCGCGCCCTTGCGGACGGTCTCGCGCGCCTTGCGCGCCGCCTCGCGCGCCCGCGCCGCGGTAATGACCTTGTTGACCACCCCCTTGGCCACGGAGGGGTTCTCCTCGAAGTGCGCCATCAGCCCCTCGTAGGCGAAGGAGTTCACCAGCCCCTCCACCTCGCGGTTGACGAGTTTCTCCTTGGTCTGGGAGCTGAAGCTGGGGTTGGGGTGCTTGATGCTCAGCACGCAGACGAGCCCCTCGCGGCAGTCGTCGCCGCTGAGGGCGGGGTCCTTGTCCTTGAGCAGGCCGTTGGCCTTGGCGTAGGCGTTGATGGTGCGGGTCAGGGCGGTGCGCAGGCCGGTCTCGTGGGTGCCGCCGTCCGGGTTCGGGATCGAGTTCGCGAAGGGCAGGATCTGCGTGTTGTAGCTGTCGTTGTAGTGGATGACGATCTCGACGTAGACGTCCTCCGTCTTGTTCTCCAGCTCGACCTCGCGCTTGCCGCGTAGGGAGATCGGCTCGCGGTGGATCAGCTCCTTGTTCTCGCCGAGCTGCTTGACGAACTCGACGATACCCTCCGCGTACATGAAGGTCTCGCTGCGCTCCGTCTCGGCGCGCTCGTCGGTGAGGACGATCTCGAGCCCCGCGTTGAGGAACGCGAGCTCGCGCAGCCGGGTCGCCAGCCGGTCGAAGTTGAAGTCGGTCGACGTGGTGAAGATGGTCGGGTCCGGCATGAAGCTCACCAGCGTCCCGGTCTGTGACTCGTCCTCGAGCGAGCCGATCACCGTCAGCGGCTCGACGGTCTCACCCTTCTCGAAGCTGATGGCGTGCACTTTTCCGTCCCGGTAGACCTCCGCCTTGAACCAGTCGGATAGGGCGTTGACGCACTTCGCCCCGACCCCGTGCAGGCCGCCGGAGTATTTGTATGCGCCCTGCCCGAACTTGCCGCCGGCGTGGAGGTTGGTGAGCACCAGTTCGATCGCCGGGATGCCGAACTTCGGGTGGATGTCGACCGGGATGCCGCGGCCGTTGTCCCGGATCGAACAGGAGCCGTCGGCGTGGACGGAGACCTCGATCCGGGTACAGAAACCGGCGAGGTGCTCGTCGATCGAGTTGTCGAGGACCTCGAACACGCAGTGGTGTAAGCCCTGTTCGGTCTTCGGGTCGCCGATGTACATCCCGGGGCGTTTGCGCACCGCCTCCAGCCCCTCCAGCTTGTCGATTTGGGCGGCGTCATACTGCTGCTCACCCCCGACCTGGATGGCTTCTTGGGGCTCGTCTGCTGGTGGTGTCGGATCGTCTTGATCGGCCATATCGGGTCGCTAGAAATACTCGGCGGCGGTGCCCGAAGCTCGCCTCGAAGCACCGCCGCCTTGATGGTCAGCACTAAAGAGAGGAAGCGCCTATAAGCAACTATTCCGACCCTTTTCCGAACATTTTCTCGTCTGACAATAACTGATGTAATTCGCTCATTGTGAGCATGTTAAACATTCGCTCTCGCGCTCCGGCTGGGCGCCGCCTAAATCTGTTAAGAAACATCGAAAATGAGCACCCGAAAAAGCTATGATTTCGTCGTTATCGGTGGCGGGAGCGCCGGCTATGCCGCGGCTCGGACAGCGGTCGATCTCGGCCTACAGACGGCGGTCGTCGACGGGGCGGACCCCCTCGGCGGGCTCTGTATCCTGCGCGGCTGCATGCCGAGCAAAACCCTGATCGAGTCGGCCAACCGCAACCTCTCGATCCGGCGCGCCAGGGAGTTCGGCCTGCGCGCCGAAAACCTGGGGTCGCACCCGGCCGAGATACGCGATCGCAAGCGCCGGTTGATCGGCGAGTTCGCGTCGTACCGGCAGGGGCAGCTCGAGGACGGCCGGTTCGACCTCCACCGCGGCGCCGCGGCCTTCGTCGACGCCCACACCGTCGAGGTGTCGCCCCGGGACGGCGGTGACACCTACCGCCTGGGGGCGGCGTCGAGCCTTGTCGCCACCGGCTCGGTCATCCCCGACCCGCCGGTGCCGGGCTTGGCCGAGGCGGGTTATCTGACCAGCGACGACATCCTCGACGCCGGGTCCCTCCCGGCTTCGCTGATCGTGTTAGGGGGCGGGGCGATCGCCCTCGAGATGGCCCACTACCTCGAGGGGATCGGGAAGGGGGTCACGGTGATCCAGCGCAGCGAACAGGTGCTGCGCTCGGTCGACCGCGACGTCGCGACCGCCCTTGAGGACGCCTTCCGCAAACGGGGCATCGAACTCTATACCGGCACGAGGATCACCGGCGTCACCCGCGACGGGCGCTCCAAGCGGGTCACTTTCGAGCACGGGGGCGAGCGGCGATCGGTCGAGGCCGAGGAGGTCCTCTGCGCCCTGGGGCGCCGGCCAGCCAGCGGAGGATTGGGGCTCGACGCGGCCGGGGTGTCCCTCGACCGCGGTCGGATCGAAACCTCCCCGGAACAGGCTACGTCGGTGCCGCACATCTTCGCCGCCGGTGACGTCTGCGGTCCGCATGAGGTGGTCCACATCGCCATCGAGCAAGGGGAGATCGCCGCACACAACGCGGCTCTGCAACTCGACAAACTGGCCTCGGCTCACCCCCGCCGGATCGACTACCGGCTCAAGCTCTTCGGCGTGTTCACCGAACCCCAGGTGGCCTCTGTCGGACTGGGCGAGCGCGAGGCTGGCGAGGCGGGACTCGACCACCTGACGGCGAGCTACCCCTTCGACGATCACGGCAAATCGATGACGATGGGAGAGACCGAGGGCTTCGTGAAACTGGTGTGCGCCCCCGATGGTGAAATCCTGGGCGCATCCTGCGTCGGCCCGGAGGCGGTGGAGCTGATCCACGAGGTTGTCGTCGCGATGCATTTCCGCGCCAAGGCCGCCGACCTGGCGCAGATCCCGCATTACCATCCGACGCTCAGCGAGATCTGGACCTACCCTGCAGAGGAAATCGCCGACCAGGTTCATAGCTGAGCGCAATTGGTGTAGCTGCAATATTTTTAATAAAAAATATAAAAAACATGCGATTTCCTTTGTCGTTGATTCTCAAAATTACATTAGATATATAATTTATAAAGAAAAGGCAGATGTCCGTTGACAAGGGATGCATGCCATGATTTCCTCCGATTGTGCTTAAGCAAATCATCGGTCAGCAGTCATCCGAATCGGTAGAGAGTTCTGATGCCAGTCGCGCGTCGCAGAAGTCCGCGCCGGCTAGACCCACCCCCCAATCCCCTTCTTCTATGAGTATGAGTACCAGCAAAAATGTCCTCTCCAGCGATGTCGAAATTAAAGGATCGATCAAGTTTTCCCAGGATCTGATCATCGACGGCCGCATCGAGGGCGAGGTCATCTCGGATGGCAACCTGACGATCGGCGAGAATGCCGACATCAAGGGCGAGATCCGTACCAAATCGGTTGCGGTATTCGGCAAGGTCAACGGGAACATCACCGTCCAGGACGCCTGCGAGCTGAAGACCAACGCGGAGCTGGTCGGCGACGTCCAGGCCGGCACCCTCTCTATCGAATCTGGCGCGACCTTCATGGGGCAGTCCTCGGTCGGCAAGGGCCTGAGCAGCGTGAAGTCGAGCCCGGCTCCCGCCTCCGGCTCCGGGGGTGACAGCAAGAAGGCCGGGGCCGCCTGAGGGTGTCCGTGAGAACGGCCTTTGGGACGACTTAAAAAAGGGGCGACTTCCAAAGAATTGCTAAGGCCGCCCCGCCCGAGGGGCGGCCTTTCTGTTTGATGAAATGTTGCGGCCGCGGCCGCTGCGGGATTGCGCCGGGTCGGGCTGGGTATATCTTGCAGCCTACTGGGAGCCCCGCTCACACATCAACCAACCATGCCCACCCTCACCGCCGGTACCGATTTGAGGTCGGAGATCCTCTCGCTCAAGGAGGAGCGAAACGCCGTCATCCTGGCACACAACTACCAGGTCGGCGAGATCCAGGACCTCGCCGACTATGTCGGCGACTCGCTGGGGCTCGCCTACCGCGCCCGGGAGACCGAGGCCGACGTGATCGCCTTTTGCGGCGTCCACTTCATGGCGGAGACGGCCAAGATCATCAACCCGGACAAGACGGTGGTGCTCCCGGACCGGGACGCCGGCTGCTCGCTGGAGCAGTCCTGCCCGGGGGACAAGCTGGAGGCCTTCCTCAGGGAGAACGCGGAGAGGGACTACTACGTCATCGCCTACATCAACTGCAGCGCCCACGTCAAGGCGCTCTCGGACTGTATCTGCACCAGCGGCAACGCGGTGAAGATCGTCGAGGCGGCGCCCGCCGACCGGCCGATCCTCTTCGTCCCCGACCAGAACCTCGGGGCCTGGGTGATGGAGCAGACGGGGCGCAAGATGGACCTGTGGCAGGGCTCGTGTTACGTCCACGTCGAGTTCACCCGCGACAGCATCGCGAAAATCCGGGAGGAGTACCCCGACGCGGAACTGATCGCCCACCCCGAGTGCACCTACGCGGTGCGGATGCTCGCCGACGTCGTGTGTTCGACCGAGAAGATGGTGCACTACGCGAAGTCCTCGGAGTCGGGCAACCTCATCGTGGCCACCGAGGAGGGCATGCTGCACCGCTTGAGGAAGGAGGCGCCGGACAAGAACTTCATCCCGGGGCCGACCGACCACTGCGCGTGCGCCGAGTGCAGGTTCATGAAAATGAACACGCTCGAGAAGCTCAGGGACTGCCTGCGCGACCTGCGCCCCGAGCTCCAGATGGACGAGGGTGTCCGCGCGCGGGCGGAGAAGCCCATCCTGCGCATGCTGGAGCTGAGCGCCTGAGCTGGCTCTAACTAAGGGTTAGAAGTTACGCCCGGGCGCCCCCGCAGCCACATCCAGCCAAGGGCAGCGCAGGCGGCGATGAGGAAGACATCGAGCAGGATCTGCAGCGAGGTGGGGAGCTCGAGGCTCAGGCACCCACACTCGACGTCCAGCCCCCTGACCAACAGCGAGGACAGGGCGCCGACGAAGATCGCCAACACCCCGGCCGCCGCGACGATGGCGCCCGGGTACAGGACGCGGGCGATCAGGCAGCCGCCGACCACCAGGAGGAAGACGGGCAGCGCCATCGCCGCCCATGCCACCCAGGGGTCATCGAGGATCTGGTAGCCGCGGACCTTGCCGGAGAAATCCACCGGGTCCTGCAGTTTCGGCCAACTCGACGCGACGAAGACCCCGCCGACGACGAGGCGCAGCAACAGCTCCACGGGGTCGAGCCGACTGGTGATCCACTTCGGAACCGAGGCTGGCATGGGGCAAACAGGGGGCTGGCGGCGGCGCTGTTCAAGGTCAAAACATCGCCCCGGGGGAGGTGTCCGTGGCACGTGACTGAGCCCTCCGGTGGTCGCGGAGGTGCAATTTGAGGTCGATGAGGGTCTTGCCGACCACCAGGATCAGCAGCAACCCGAGGCGCTGCCCCAGGGCGATCGCCGCGAAACCGCCGAAGATGATCGCGACGTGCATCACCACGACCCTGCCGTACGGTCGCATCATCTGCTCCGGCGGCGTCGTCGTCTTGTACTCCCCCTTGCCGATGTAGTTGGTGAAGAAGGAGAAGAGGTGGCTGGCCAGCAGGCCGATCAGGGAGAACACCAGCATCGGCGTCACCAGGGATGGCAATCGGGCGAATGCGTCGAACGGGGAGGCGGTGCCGCCCGCTATCTCCCCGCCCAGCAGGGCGAAGATGAAAATCAGATGCCCGACCATAAAGCCACCGAAATGCACGCAGAAGAAGGGGATCATGAACAGTTTCATGCAGCCCATCGCCCCCGGGCGGCCGGCGGTCCGGGACTGTCGGACGACCTTGATATCGCCATCGCCGATGTCGCCGCGGCCGTGTTTCACCATCAGGTTCTTGGCCATGTCCGCCATGTCGCCCCTCGCGGTCACCATCCGCAGGACGTTGATCGCCCCGATCACGGCGGTCTCGAACCAGTAGAGCAAGACGATCGTGAACACGTTCCAACCGGCGAAAAGGACGCCTAGCAGGGGGAGCAGGTTCACCGCCACCAGCGCCAGCGCCGATATCGGCAACCCCTTTGTGGCGGGCGCCCCGCTCATGGCCTCTTTTTGAGGATCAGGATCACGTCCTCCCACGGGTCGTCCAACTGGCGACCCTCCCCCAGGTCGTATCGGAAATCGTAGCAGGCCTCGAGGGAGAACTCGGGGACGGCGCGCAGCATGGTTTGTGCCTGCCCGGCGTCGTAGGTGCGGAAGTCCCACTCGGTCGCCAGTTCGTGGCGCCTCCCCCGCTCGCGGATGCGGAGCTCGCTGCGCACCCGCTCGGTGCGGGTCGAGGGGTCGGCGGGCGAGGAGGAGATCCTGCAGTCGACGGCGACCCCTCCGCGCTCCCCGTGCCAGCGCTCGTCGTCGACCTCGGCGCCGCCGTAGTCTGAGAGATGGAACCCCAGGACGTAGATCCCGCCCGGTCTCAGGTGGGCCGCGACGCGGCGCAGGTGCGCCCGCGCCCCCCGCTCGGTGAGCAGGTATTTGAAGGTGCTCACCAGGCAGTGGGCGAGGTCGAACGGGCCGCTACCGATCTCGAAGCGCTCCATCCTGCCGTGTTCGACCCTCCCCTGCAGCCCCTCCGAGGCGAGGCGCCGCCGCGAGAACTCGACCATCGCGGGTTCCAGATCGAAGCCGGCCACCCGATGGCCGCGGGAGGCGAGTTCGACCAGCAGCCGCCCGCTGCCACAGGCCGGCTCGAGAACCTTGAGCGAACCGCGCCGCCTCCTGCCATGCCTCTCCACGGCCCCCTCGAGGAAGTCCGCTTCGAGCGGCGTGTCCTGGTCGAAGATGATGTCGTAGTACAGCGGGTCGCGGTACCAGTGGTCGGGCGTGGCGGGGATGGGGCTCGAGGTGGACGCTGGCATCGCTTTTGCGGCCATGTTCTAGCTCGCCATGCGGGCGGGGTCAACGGGAGCATCCATTAGATGTAATGATGCTACCAGTTTTAAAAGCCAGTTGCCGTCTCCTGCTCCCTGAGGTTCATTTCACGCCATGGCGCCGTCCCACCTGCTCCTGTTCGGAACGCTCTTCTGCGCGCTGGTCTCGCCGCCGTCTGCCGGCGGGGGTGAGAAGCTCCCGAGGTCGCTGACTTTCGAGGGCGAGAGGAAGTTCCGCTCGATCGTGCGCAAGGCGAAGGCCGGCTCCTGGCACCGCCTCCCCATCGGCGAGCGCACGGTCCGCTTCGCGAAGGAGCTGCACGGGACCCCCTACAAGGGGTTCACGCTCGAGATCCACGACCGCGTCGAGTCGCCGTCGGCGAACTTCCACGGGCTCGACTGCTGGACCTTCTTCGAGATCTCGCTGGGCATGGCGCGGATGGTCGAGGGCGGGGCCTATCCGGAGGACCCGGGCGCGCTGTTGCGGCAGATCGAGCACACCCGCTATCGCTCCGGCCGTTGCAACGGGCACTACCTCGACCGCATCCACTACCTCGCGGAGTGGTTCCATGACAACGGGCGGCGCAAGAACATCGACGACATCACCCGGGACCTGGGCGGTGCGAAGCGGATCCACGGCCGCAGGTGCAGCGAGATGACGACGCTGTGGAAGAGCTACCGGTACCTGCGCAACAACCCCTCCTACCTCAAGCCGATGGGCAAGATCGAGAGGAGGGTCTCGGCGCTCCCGGTCTACTATATCCCGAAGGCAAAGGTCGGGGCCATCGAGCGCAAGCTCCGCAACGGCGACATCGTCGGCATCGTCACCAAATATCAGGGCGGCTTCTGCTCCCACGTCGGGCTGGTCTACAAGGACAGCAAGGGCGCCGCCCGCTTCATGCACGCGTCGACCACATACAAGAAGGTGGTCATCGACAGCACGGTCTCCGGCTACCTACACAAGTTCAGCAAACACGCCGGCATCATGGTCGCGCGGCCGCTGTGACCGACGCCGGACTTCCCCCCCCTTCGAAAGCCGCGCCCCGCGTCTAGAATCGTTCAAATTGAGATGTGACCTCTGCGGGGAGCGGATCTCGCGCCAGGCGGCGGCCTCGTCGAGGCCGCCCTACCTTCGCCCATGGCGTCCGCGCATCCGCGACGCGGTAGGGCGCTCTCGCCACTGCCAGCG